>NZ_JCANTA010000015.1:0-183421 GCF_059570575.1 Streptomyces sp. CNX435
TTCTTCGACCACAGGGTCGCGCCGGTCTCGTCGACCACCGTCGCCCAGTGATGCCCCTTGCCCGCATCAATCCCGGCCCAGACCCGGGCCCGCCGCTGAGGCACTCGCCCCTCCTCGTTTCGCACAGCATGCCGTCGGCCCGAGGAACACCCCGCCGTCATCTCCGTAAACAGCGACCGCACAAGGCGCGCACATCTCAATCAGCAGCCAGGGCGCCCCGGAGAGCCGGACGGCCACTCCCAGGAAGCCACTGAAGGCAAGGACACATAAGCCACATCCGGCCCTCCCGGGCCACCCAATAACTTACGGAGAGACACATGACCGAGGACGGAGAGCTGCGCGCGACGCGGCTTCGCTGCCAGCACCTCGTCGAACCGCTCGGTCTGGACGAGCCCGAGCCCGTGCTCGGCTGGGAGCCGGCCGGGGCGGGCGACGAGGAGCTGCGGGCGTACCAGGTGCTGGTGGCGAGTGCGCCGGAGCTGCTGCGGCCCGGCTCCGCCGACCGGTGGGACAGCGGGCGCGTGGCGGGGGACGTGGTCAACGGCGTCGCCTACGCGGGCAGTCCGCTGCGCTCCGGCGAGCGCTGCTGGTGGACGGTGCGGCTGTGGGGACGTGACGACCGACCGGGCCCGTTCACCGCCCCCGCCTCGTTCGAGATGGGGCTGCTGGCGCCGGACGACTGGGGTGCGGCCTGGATCGCGGGCGGCACCGGCGTCTCGTCGCCGCTGCTGCGCACCGGGTTCACGGTCCCCGGCGCCGTCAGGCGCGCCCGCGCGTACGTCTCGGCGCTCGGCTTCTACGAGCTGAGCCTGAACGGCGAACGCGTCGGCGACCGCGTGCTCGACCCGGCCACGACCACGTACGACCACGACCCCGCACTGCTCGACGGCGACGGCGAGCCCGCCCGCATCCCCGGCCCGCGCGTGCTGGCGGCCACGTACGACATCACCGACCAGGTGACCGCGGGCGAGAACGTGGTCGGGCTGATGCTCGGCCACGGCTGGTACAGCGCCGAGGAGGACAACGGCCCCGGTCCGTTCCCCCGCACCCCGTGGGGCGACCGGCCCGCGGCGCTGCTGCGCGTCGAGGTGGAGACGGCGGACGGGGAGCGGGTCACGGTCGTCAGCGACGGCGACTGGCGCACCGCGGCCGGTCCTGTCCGCTACAACGACTACGCGCAGGGCGAGCGGTACGACGCCCGCGAGGAGGTCGCCGGCTGGGACCGCCCCGGGTTCGCCGCGCCCGGCTGGTCGCCGGTCACGCCGGTGGCCGCTCCCGCAGGCAGCGTCCGGTCGCAACTCGTCGAGCCCGTACGGGTGGTCGACACGCTGCCGCCGGTCGCGACGACCCCTGCGGGCGACGGCGTGCGGCTCGTGGACTTCGGCCAGCACGTCTCCGGCTGGACCGCGATCCGGGTGACGGGACCGGCCGGAGCGGAGGTCCGGCTGCGGCACGCGGGCGAGGTCGACGCCGAGGGCAGGCTGGACGACGACGCCAACGCGCGGTCGTGGCTCGCGGCGGCACAGACCGACGTCTACACGCTGGCGGGCGGCGGCGAGGAGGCCTGGGAGCCGCGGTTCACCCTGCACGGGTTCCGGTACGTCGAGGTGACGGTCTCCGACCCCGGCCTGCGGGTGCACGAACTCGCGGCCCGGGTCGTGCACTCGGACCTGGCGCCGAGCGGTACGTTCGCGTGCTCGGACGACCTGCTCAACCGCATCCACCGCAACGTGCTGTGGACGTTCCGCGCCAGCTTCCAGGGCTTCCCGCAGGACGCCGCCGACCGCGCCGAGCGCGTCGGCTGGGTCGGCGACCCGGGCTGGTCCATCGAGGACTACCTCTACGTCTTCGAGGCACGCGCGTTCTGGCTCAAGTGGCTCGACGACCTCGCCGGCACCCAACTGCCGGACGGCCGCTTCCCGACGATCTGCCCGCTCCAGTGGCGCGGCACGGTCGACATGCAGGCGCTGGAGGAGGAGGGCTACGAGGTCGACGAGAAGGAGCGCGAGGCCCTGCCCGACGAGTGGTCGTCCGTCGTCCACTGGCCGTACGCGCCGCTGCCCGACTTCGCCATGACCTCGTACCCGAGCATCGCCTGGCACCTCTACCGGTTCTACGGCGACGCATCGGTCCTCCGGCGGCACTACCCGGGGATGCGCCGCGGCGTGGAGTACCTGCGTACCCGCGCCAAGGACCTCCTGCTCGGCGAGGGCCTCGGCGACCACATGGAGCCCCAGCCGGACGGCACGTCCCTGCTCAGCCCGAAGCAGACCCCCATCGAGCTGACCTCCACCGCCTGGTTCTACGCGACGACCACGATGACCGCGCGGGCCGCGGCCGTCGTCGGCGAGGACGACGACGCCGTCCGCTACGGCGAGCTGGCCGAGGAGATCCGTACCGCCTTCAACGCCCGCTTCCTCGACGCCGCCACCGGACGCTACGCCACCTGCTCGCAGACGGCCCAGGCGATGCCGCTGTGGGTCGGGCTCGTCCCGGACGAGCAGCGTGACCGGGTCGCGCGCGTGCTCGTCGAGCGCATCGAGAGCGACGGCGGCCATCTGGCCACCGGGACCATGGGCACCGCCGCGCTGCAGAGCGTGCTGGCCGGTGCCGGCGCGGCCGAGGTGATGTACGGCATCGCGACGAAGACCACGTACCCGAGCTGGGGGGCGCAGGTCGAGCGGGGCGCGACCACGATCTGGGAGACGTGGGGAGGCGACGCCGGCTACAGCCGGAACATGAAGCTCATGGCCATGATCGAGAAGTTCCTCTTCAACGACGTGGCCGGGCTCGCCCCCGCGGAGCCGGGCTGGCGGCGCATCCGCGTCCGCCCGGCGCTCACGCACCGGCTCGACCGCGCGAGCGCCCGCGTGCGCACCGCGCGCGGCGCCGCCGCCGTCGAGTGGCACGTCTCCGAAGGCGCCCTCCACCTCACCGTGGAGGTGCCGGCGACCAGCGAGGCCGAGGTGTGGCTGCCGGCCGCCGGCGCCGGCGAACTGACCGCGGCGGGCCGGATCGTGTGGCGGGCCGGTGGGTCCGCCGACAACGCCGCCGGGCCCGGGCCCGGCGTCCGGGAGATCAGGCGCAGCGGCGAGCACCTCGTGCTGGAGGTGGGAGGCGGCACGCACCGCCTCCGGCTGGCCACGGCGCACGGCTGAGCCCAGACCCCCACGGGGCGGGCCGGAAAGAAGGTTTCGATGAACATACGCGGGAGGGCGCTCGGCTGCGCCGCGCTGGCCGCTGCGCTGCTGGCGGCCGGGTGCGGCGACGACGCGGCGGGCGACGGCGAGATCGTCGTCAGCGTCTGGGACGACGGGCGCGAGGAGAGTTCCATCGACCTCGCCGCCCGCGACTTCGAGAAGGCGCACCCCGACGTCACGGTGACGGTGCAGAAGATCCCCTTCGACCAGCATCTCCAGGCACTGCGCCGGCAGTTGGGCGCGGGCCGGGCGCCCGACGTGGCGATGACCCTGGTCGGCTACGGCGAGTCCGCAACGGTGCGCGCCCTGGCCGACAAGGGGCTGCTGGCCGACCTGGGCCGGGCACCCTGGGCGGGCCGGGTGCCCGACGGGGCCGAGAGCGCCGTCGGGGACGGCGACGAGGTCTACGCCTTCCCCGTCGACTCGGTGGCCATCGGCGTGGTCGCCAAGAAGGGCACCGCCGTGCCCGAGACGTACTCCGACGTCCTCGCGTCATGCCGGAACGCGGAGCGCGACGGCAAGGTCGCGTTCGCGATGGGCGGCCACGAGAACTCGAAGATGCCGCACATCGTGGGCTTCGCGCTGGCCGCGTCCACCGTGTTCGCCGACGAGCCCGACTACGGCGACAAGCGGCTGCGCGACGAGGCCACCTTCGCCGGCAGCGACGGCTGGCGGCAGGCCGTGACGCGCTTCGGCGAGATGCGGGACGCCGGGTGCTTCGGCGAGAACGCGGCGGGCACCACGCGGGAGGCCGCCGCCCGGGCGCTGGGCGACGGCGACGCGCTGATGGCCGTCACCCCCACCGTCACCCTGCCGCTGTGGCAGGCCGCGGCCCCCGACGCCGAGTTCACCATGTCGCCGTTCCCCGGCGACGACGACCCCGACCGCGTGCTCGTGCCGGCCGGGGCGAGCAGCGGCCTCGTCGTACCCGCCAAGGCGAGCGACGGCGCGCTCGGCAAGGAGTTCATCGACCACTACGCGGCCGACCGCGCCCGCTACGCCAAGGTCGACGGCGCCGTTCCCGCGGTGCCCGACGACACCGCCCGCGAGCGCACCCCCGGCTACGCGGCGGCGCTCGGGCCGTACCTGCGTGCGGGGAAGACGGCCCCGATCATGGACCAGCAGTGGCCCAACCCGGAGTTGATCACACGCTTCGACAGCGGCCTGGTCGAGATCCTCACCGGCCGGACGACCCCCGCCGACGTCCTGGAGTCCATGGACGCGGTGTGGACGTCCGAGGCACCGTAGGAGCCCGCGATGAAACAACCCAGAGCGGTTCCGTGGCTGTTCGTCGTCCCGGCGGCGGCCCTGACCCTGCTGATCCTGCTCGTCCCCTCCCTCGTCGGCGCCGCCTACGCGTTCACCGACTGGGACGGGCTGACCTCGCCTTCCTGGGTGGGGCTCGCCAACTTCACCGAGTTCTTCGACGACGGCTCGCACGTCGTGGCGCAGACCCTGATCCTTGCCGCGCTGTACGTCGTCGGCGTCAACGCCGCCGGCCTCGGCCTGGCACTCGGCCTGGCGCACACGCTGCGGACCCGGCACGTGCTGCGGGCGCTGTTCCTGGTGCCGGCCGTGGTGAGCCCGCTGGTGGTCGCGTACATCTGGACGTTCATCCTGGACGTGGACGGGCCGCTCAACGAGCTGCTGGAGGCCGTCGGCCTCGGCTCCTCGGCACAGCCGTGGCTCGGGCAGCGGACCACCGCGCTCGCGGCGGTCGCCGTCGTCATGGTGTGGCAGTTCTCCGGATACCACATGCTCATCTATCTCGCCGGGCTGCAGGGCGTGCAGCGTGAGCTGCTGGAAGCGGCGGAGGTGGACGGCGCCGGGCCCTGGCGGCGGTTCCGCGACATCACGCTGCCGCTGCTGCGCCCCGCCCTCGTCATCGGAACCGTGCTCTCCACGATCTCGGCCTTCCTGCTGTTCGACCAGGTGATGGCGCTGACCGGCGGCGGCCCCTCGGGCGGCACCGACACCCTCGGCACCTACGTCTACGAGCAGACCTTCGTCAACGGCCGGTACGGCTACGGCTCGGCCGTCGCCCTGCTGCTCGTCGCCGGGGTGTGTCTCGTCGCCCTCGTCCAGACGCGCCTGCTGCGGGGGAGGCGTTCATGAACCGCTACGGCCGCTGGACGGCCTTTCGCGAGGCGGGCTTCTGGATCGCCGCCGTCCCCGTGCTGCTGCCCGTCTACCTCGTGCTGACGACCGTACTGCGCGGCCCGGAGGCGGCCGGCGAGTCGGCGCTGCGGCCACCGGGGGAGCCGACGTCGGGCAACCTGGAGCGGGCCTGGTCGGAAGCCGGCGGCGGCACCGTGTCGTTCTCCCAGGCGCTGGTCAACAGCGTGCTGACCACCGTCGCGGTCGTGGCGATCCTCGTCGTGGTCGCGGCCCCGGCCGGGTACGCGCTCGCCCGCCGCGGCTCGAAGCTCTCCGGCGCCGTCTTCGGCCTGTTCGCCTTCGCGCTGATCATGCCGATCCAGCTCGGGATCATCCCGCTCTACGGCTTCATGGTGGAGGCCGGTCTCACCGGCACCCGCGCCGGCCTGATCCTCGTGTACGTGGGCCTGCAGATGCCGCTGGCCGTCTTCCTCTACACCGGGTTCATCCGCGGCCTGCCCACCGCCTACGAAGAGGCCGCGCGGGTGGACGGTGCCCGCCCGCTGCGGGTCTTCACCGGGGTGGTGCTGCCGCTCGTACGTCCCGTCACCGGTGTCGTCGCGACGCTGACCGGGCTGTTCGTCTGGAACGACTTCTTCGTCGCACTTGTCTTCGTCGGCGACACGGACAAGGTGACCCTGCCGGTCGCTGTCTACTCGTTCGTCGGCCGGTTCGCCGCGGAATGGCCGCTGATCTTCGCCGCCGCGCTCATCGCGGCCGGTCCCGTCGTCGTGCTGTTCGGCTTCGCCCAGCGAACGATCATGAAGGGTTTCACCAGCACCCTGCACGGGTGAGAGAGGAAGGCGCGATGACGTCCATCGGGCTCGACCACGTGGTCATGCGGTACGACGGCACCCAGGCGGCCGTGGACGACGTGTCCCTGGAGATCGAGGAGGGGGAGTTCTTCGTGCTCGTCGGCCCCTCCGGGTGCGGCAAGTCCACCCTGCTGCGGCTGCTCGCCGGCCTGGAGCGGCCGTCGTCCGGCGCCGTCCGGATGGGCGGCTCCGACGTCACCGCGCTCACACCGCGGCTGCGCGACGTCGCGATGGTGTTCCAGAACTACGCGATCTACCCGCACATGACGGTGGGCGGCAACCTCGGCTACGGCCTGCGGGTCCGGGGCGTGCCGAAGCGCGAGGCGGACGCCCGGGTGCGGGAGGTCGCCGACCTGCTCGGACTGCGCGACCTGCTGGGGCGCCGCCCGGCGACGCTCTCCGGCGGGCAGCTCCAGCGGGTCGCGATGGGCCGGGCCATCGCGCGGCGCCCGCGCGCCTATCTGATGGACGAGCCGCTGTCCAACCTGGACGCCAAGCTGCGCGTCTCCATGCGCGCCGAGCTGGAGCAGTTGCACCATCAACTCGGCGTCACCACCGTCTACGTGACCCACGATCAGGTGGAGGCGATGACGCTCGGGACCCGGGCCGCCGTGCTGCGGGACGGCGTACTGCAGCAGGTGGCCGCGCCGCAGGAGCTGTACGCCCGGCCGGCCAACGCGTTCGTCGGCGCGTTCATCGGCTCCCCGCCGATGAACTTCGCCCTGGGCACGGTGCGCGAGGAGGGGCTCGACCTCGCCGGGTTCAGCCTTCGGCTGCCCGCCGCGCTGCGCCCCCCGGTCTCCGCCGGGGAGCGCGTCCTGGTCGGCATCCGGCCGGAGGAACTGCGCGAGCCGAAGGCCGCGGGCCCGTCCGCGTGCGCGCTGCGGGTGACGTGCGCAGTGCGGCAGAACCTCGGCGCCGACCAACTGCTGTTCTTTGCCGCACCCGCGCTGCCGGACGAGGCCGCGGTGATCGCCCGGGCGACGTTCGCGGAGGACCGGCCGGCGGGCCCGGTCGTCGCCGGCGGCGAGCGGCTGCTGTGCGCCCGCGTCCCGGCGGACGTGTCGGTCGAGCCCGGGGACACGGTGGACCTCGCCGTACGGCCCGAGGCCCTGCACTACTTCGACCCCGCCGGCGGGGAACGCCTGCCGTCCGTCTGAGGCTGGAGGCAGCGCCATGGCGCGAAGATCAGCCGTGCTGTGCTTGTTGTCATGGCTGCGGCGTGACTCTACCCTCTCTCAGGGAAAAACGGAGCTGGATCGTCGAATTCGCCATCGAAGCGCTTCGATTAGAGTTCGACGAGCAGCGGAAGCCGCGCACGGCAGTCATCGACTGGCCACGACCGCTCGGCGTCAGTAAATCCACCTGGTGGCACCTCAAGACCGGAGGAGGGGAAACGTCAATGGCCGCAAAAAAAGTGAAGATCACGACCGTCCTCGCAGCCATCGTACTGGCAGTGGCCGCATTCGTGGGCGGCGGCTCGACAAATGAGGCATCTGCCGGCGCCGAGGCTCAGTTGGACGCTTCGGAGATTGTTGCCGATATGGGCGCGGGCTGGAATCTGGGGAACCAGCTCGAAGCCAATGCAAACGGGGTTCCCAGTGAAACGGCATGGGGCAATCCGGCGGTAACTCAAGATCTCATCGACAAGGTGCAGGAGGCAGGATTCAAAACAATCCGGATCCCCGTCTCCTACCTGCGCAACATAGGACCTGGCCCTAATTACACGATCGACGCAACCTGGCTGAACAGGGTCCAGGAAGTCGTCGACTACGCCTACAGCCGGGGCATGTACGTGGTGATCAACATGCACGGCGACGGCTACAAGTCGGTCGACGGCTCCTGGCTGATCTGTGACGCGTCCTCCCAGACGGAGATCAAGGACAAGTACCAGAAGGTCTGGCAACAGATCGCGTCGAAGTTCCAGAGCTACGACGAGCACCTGATCCTGGAATCCATGAACGAAGAGTTCGACGGCCAATACGGCCAACCGACTCAACCGTGCTACTCAAACATAAACGACTACAACCAGATCTTCGTGGACACCGTGCGGCAGACCGGCGGCAACAACAGCTCACGGTGGTTGCTCGTGCCCGGCTGGAACACAAACATCGACTACACCGCGGGCGACTACGGCTTCGCCCTGCCGACCGACGAGCACCGATCCCCCTCCATTCCCAGCGATGAGCACCGGATCATGATCTCCGTGCACTACTACGATCCGTGGGACTTCGCCGGAGAGGAAAACGGAACCATCACGCAGTGGGGCCCGGCCGCGACCGACCCGTCAAAGACGTCCACCTGGGGACAGGAGGACTTCCTGGACGGGCAGTTGAAGAAGATGTACGACGGGTTCGTTACGAAGGGATATCCGGTAGTCGTCGGCGAATACGGAGCGATCGACAAGTCGTCGTTCGATTCGGCGAACAACACCTACCGTGCTGACTTTGCGCGCACCCTGGCAGCCACGGCCAAGAAGTACGGAGCGGTCAGCGTCTACTGGGACAACGGTTACAACGGACAGTACGGGTTCGGTCTGTTCGACCGAAATTCTCACACCGTGACCCAACAGGGCATCCTCAGCGCCATCATGAGCGGCGCTGGCGGCGGATGACGGAAGTCCGGGCCTGATCTGGGGTTTCTTCCCGGGACAGCAAAGGCGGCCGTTCTTCACGCTTCGAGGTGTCGAGCAACGAAGCGCCGGGGAACGGCCGCTGGTATGCGTGTCCCCGTCGATGCCGAAACCCTCCTCAACGGCACCGCCGTCCCGCGATGACGCTCGTCAGCGTTCCGTCGTGGCGAGACGGGCGCCGAAGGCGATGAGCAGGGATCCGGTGAGCGCGTCCAAGGCGCGGCGGGCCGCAGAGCGGTTGAACAGCGCGCGGGCCTTGTCGATCACGATGCTGTAGAAGGCCAGCCAGGCGAAGGTCAACAGGGAGAAGACAAGCCCGAGCGCGAGCATCGCGGCAAAGGCGCCACGGCCCTCGGGGGCGAACTGCGGCAGCAGACTCATGAAGAACGCCGCCATCTTCGGATTGGCGAGATCGTTGATCAGCCCCTGGCGCAGCGAACGCGCCGGGGTGTGCTGCGATGTCCCTCCCGACTGGGCTGCCGTCGGAGCCTCACCGCCTCGCCACGCCGACCGCAGCGACTGGAAGCCCAGGTAGGCGAGGTAGGCCGCACCGAAGTACTTGAGCGCCAAGAACGCAGGCTCAGAAGCGTGGATCAGTCCGGCAATACCGGCGCTTGCGGCAATCGTCCAGATCGCCTGCCCCATAGCGACCCCCGCTGCCGTCCATATGCCACCTCGACGACCGCCGGAGAAGGCATTGCGCACGGTCAGGGCGGTGTCCGGGCCAGGGGTGCAGATCACCACGAGGGACACGCCGATGAAGGCGATCAGTTGAGCGACCATCCTGCGAGTATCCGCAAGACCTGCCGCCAGCGGAAGCGCTTTTCCGTCAGGCCGTGAACCCGGCGTCTTCCCTCGCCACGCTCGCGGGGCCCGGGCCGGGTGACTAGTCAGAGTGACAGATGCAGGCCGCCAGAGGGCCCGGAAGGCTGGACGTGTCCCGAGAGGAGCACGTATGTCGGACGAGGCGTACCGAAAACCCACCAGGCGCACTGTGGTGCGCGGGGGTGCAACCGCCGGAGCGGCCCTGGCCGTCGGCTACCCCCTGGCCACCCGCGGGGCGGACGCCGTCCCCGGCGAGGTGGCGCCGCGCACGGTTTCCCTCACCGTGAACGGGCGGCAGGTGGCGCCGGCCGTCGACCCGCGCAGCAGCCTTCTCGACGCGCTGCGCGACGAGGTGGGCACCACCGGGCCGAAGAAGGGCTGCAACCAGGGTGCGTGCGGGGCCTGCACGGTGCTGCTGGACGGGCAGCGGGTGCTGTCCTGCCTCACCTTCGCGGTGATGCACGAGGGGCAGGAGATCACCACCGTCGAGGGGATCGCCGACGGCGAGGCCCTGCACCCCGTACAACAGGCGTTCATGGACCACGACGCGTTCCAGTGCGGCTTCTGCACGTCGGGGCAGATCGTCTCGGCCGTCGCGCTGCTCGCGGAGGAGCCCGGGATCACCAGGGAGCGCATCCCGGAGGCGATGAGCGGCAACCTCTGCCGGTGCGCGGCCTACTGCAACATCCGGGACGCCATCGAAGAGGCCGCCGCCGCGTCCGTGAAGGAGCGGTAGGCGTGGAGACTTTCCAGTACGTACGGGCCCGCAGCGTCGGCGAGGCGATCCAGGTGCTCGCCGACAACCCCAAGGCCGCCGTCATCGCCGGCGGCACCGACCTGACGACCCTGATGCGCGACGGGATCCGGCAGCCGAGCCACCTGGTCGACATCAACGGGCTCGGCCTCGCCGGGATCTCCACCCGGCCGGACGGCGGGCTCCGTATCGGCGCCCTGTGCCGCAACGCGGTCTCCGACGCCCGGCTCCAGCGGGACTTCCCGGTCCTCGTCGAGGCGTTGTGCTCGGGGGCGTCCCCGCAGATCCGCAACCGTGCGACGTTCGGCGGCAACCTGCTGCAGCGGGTGCGCTGCCCCTACTACCGGCTGCCCGAGTTCGCCTGCAACCGCCGCGACCCGGGCGCGGGCTGCGCGGCGGTGGACGGCGACAGCAGCCGCCAGGGGATCCTCGGTACGAGCGGAGCGTGCGTCGCCGTGCACCCGTCGGACTGCGCCGTCGCCCTGCAGGCGCTCGACGCCGAGATCGTGGTACGCGGGCCGCGCGGGGAACGGCGCGTGCCCATCGACGCGCTGCACCGGCTGCCCGGCCGCACCCCCGCGCAGGAGTTCACGCTGCGCCGCGACGAGCTCATTCTCGCCGTCGAGCTGCCGGCCCGGCCCTGGGCCGCGCACTCCCACTACCTCAAGTTCCGGGACCGCGCCTCGTACGCCTTCGCGCTGGCCTCCGCCGCCGTCGGCGTGGAGCTGCGCGGCGGCACGGTCCGCTCGGCCCGGATCGCGCTGGGCGGCGTGGCGCCCAAGCCGTGGCGGGCCGCGGCGGCCGAACGGGCGCTGCTCGGCCGGCCGTTCGACGACGAGGCCATCGACGCCGCCGCGCAGGCGGCGACCAGCGGCGCGGCACCGCGCCCCGACAACACGTACAAGGTGGGTCTGGCCCGGGAAGTCGTCCGGCAGGCCCTCACCGAGCTGGGAGATCACCGATGACAACCACGACCGAGGTGCCGGAGTCGGGGATCGGCGCGCCCGTCAACCGCGTGGAGGCACGCGACAAGGTCACCGGCGCCGCCCGGTACACCGCCGACGCCCGGCTCCCCGGCATGGTCCACGCCGTCCTCGTGGCCGCCACCATCTCCGCGGGCCGGGTGCGCCGCATCGACACCGCACGGGCGAAGGCGGCGCCCGGCGTGCTCGACGTCCTCACCCACCACGACCGGATGCCGTGGCAGGGCACCCCCGCGAAGGCCACCTACAACGAGGACCGCTTCCCGCTGGCCGACGACCGGATCACCTACTACGGGCAGTACCTCGCCGTCGTCGTCGCCGAGACGCTTGCGCAGGCCGAGTACGCGGCGTCGCAGGTGGCCGTCGACTACGAGGAGCACCGGCCGGTGCCGACCCTCGACGACGCGCTCCCGGACGCGTACACCGTCCCCGAGGGGGACCGCTTCATCCAGCCTCCGTTCCCCCAGCAGGCGGTGCTGCCGCCGGGAGCCGACCCGCAGGCGGCGCTGGACGGCGCGGCCGTACGCACCGACACCACCTACCGGGTGCCGCACTTCAGCCACGCCCCGCTGGAGCCGGGCGCCGTGGTCGCCTCCTGGCACAACGGCGCGCTCACCCTGCGCGACTGCAGCCAGAAGGTACACCGGCACCAGGACGTCGTGTGCGCCGTGTTCGGGCTGCCGCCGGAGCGTGTCCGGGTGCTGTCCCCGCTCGTCGGCGGGGGGTTCGGCAACAAGACCGACGTGTGGTCCCACAGCCTGCTCGCCGCGGCGGCCGCACAGGCCGTCCGGCGCCCGGTCAAGCTCGTCATCACGCGCAAGCAGACCTTCACCGGGATGGGCCACCAGCCGCCGATCATCCAGCGCATCCGCCTCGGCGCGGACGCCGGCGGCAAGCTTGCGGTCATCTTCCACGACGTCGTCAACGCGACCGAGATGCGCGCCGGCCGGCCGGAGCCCGCGGTCGTCTCCTCGGCTTCCTCCTACACCGTGCCGGCCCTGTCGGTCACCACGCGGGTGGCGAAGGTGAACATCGGTCCCTCCCAGAACCTGCGCGCCCCGGGCGACGGCCCCGGCTCCTTCGCCCTGGAGTGCGCGATGGACGAGCTGGCGTACCGCCTCGGCATGGATCCGCTGGAGCTGCGCCGCCGCAACCACCTGATGGTCGACCCGCTCACCGGCAACCCGTACAGCGACAAGAACCTGCTGGAGGCCTACGAGCTGGGCGCCGAGCGCTTCGGCTGGTCGAGCCGCCCGGCCGAGCCGGGCTCGCTCCGCGACGGCGACGACCTGGTCGGGTACGGCACGGCCACCGCGGTCCGTACCGAGATGCCCGACCAGGCCCGGGCCGCGGTGGAGATCCGGGCGGACGGCACGGCCCAGGTGCGCACCGCCACCCAGGAGATCGGCACCGGCACCCTCACCCTGATCGCCCAGATCACCGCGGCCGGCACCGGCGTGCCCCTGGACCGGGTCGAACCCCGGTTGGGCGACACGAATCTGCCCAGGACCGTGGGCAACGGCGGCTCGAAGACGACGGGTTACACCGGCTCCGCCGTCCAGCTCGCCGCGGAGCAGGCCCGCGAGACCGCCGTACGCATGGCCGTCGCCGACCCCCGGTCGCCGCTGCACGGGCTGCCGCAGGGCGAGATCGCGGCGGGCGACGGCAGGCTCTACCACACTCAGGATCCGCGGCGCGGGGAAACCTACCGTGCCCTGCTGGCCCGGCACGGCGGCGAACCGGTGGTGGGCCAGGGGAACTACAAGACGCGCACGACGCACACCGCGGCCACGTTCGGCGTGCACTTCACCGAAGTGCGCATCAATCCCCGGCTGCCCAGGGTCCGCGTCACCCGGCACGTCGCGGTCTTCGACATCGGCCGCGTCACCAACCACAAGGCGGCGGAGAACCAGGCGCAGGGCGGCATCGTCTTCGGCATGGGCTGGGCGCTGATGGAGCAGCTGGTGCCCGACCCGGTCTCCGGGCGGTACACCGGCCCGGCGTTCACCGATTACCACATCCCGGTGAACGCCGACGTCCCCGACATCGACGTGCTCTTCGTGGACAAGCCCGACACCATCGCTCACCCGCTGGGCAGCAAGGGCATGGGCGAGGTGGTCTCGGTCGGCGTCGCCGCCGCCATCGCCAACGCCGTCTACCACGCCACCGGCAAGCGGATCACCGACCTGCCGATCACCCCGGACAAGCTGGTGGGCTGACGCATGCGCGAGCTGCTCCCGCAACTGGCGGATTGGTGGCGCCGGTCCCGCCCGTTCGCGCTGGCCACCCTCGTCGAAGCGGTCGGCAGCGCGCCGCTGCCGGCGGGCACGGCGATGGCCGTCGACGGGCGGGGTACGGTGCTGGGCGCGATCAGCGGCGGCTGCGTCGACGCCGACGTGGCGGCGACCGCGGAGGACGTGCTGCGCGAGGGCCGCGCCGTGCTGCGCCGCTACGGTCCGGCCGACACCGCGGACTCCGCGGACGACGGTTTCGGCGTCGGACTGACCTGCGGCGGCACCCTGTCCGTCTGGGTCGAGCCGGTGACCGCCGACCGCGGTCACTGGCTCCCCGCCGTCGCCGCCGCCGTCCGGCGGGGTCTGCCCGTCACGCTCGCCACCCGGCTCGACCGCGACCGGCCCGGCCACCTGGTCCTGCTGCCCGGCGGCGGATGGGCCGGAAGCGTCGGCGGGGAAAGGCAGGACAGCAGAGCCGAGGCCGCGGCGCGGCTCCTGCTCCCGGAGGGCGGGACCGTGCTGCTCCCGGCGGGGCCGTACGCCTCCCCGGGCGGCGCGGACGGGGAAGCCGACGGCCGGTTCGGCGTCTTCGTCGCCGCCCATGCGCCGCCGCCGCTGCTGGTGCTCGTCTCCTGGACGCCGGTGGCCGACCACCTGGCGAGGATGGGCGCGCAGCTCGGCTACCGGGCCGTGGTGCTGGAACACCGGCCGGCCTTCGGGGCTCAGGCGGAGGCCGCGGGCGCCGAGGTGATCCCGGGGCTGCCGCAGACGACGCTGGGCAGCCTGCGCCGCGAGGCGGTGCTCGACGGCCGGTCCGCGGTGGTGGTGCTCACGCACGACGCGCGCGTCGACGTTCCCGCGCTGCTGGAGGCGGCCTCGGCGGGCGTCGGCTACCTGGGGGCGATGGGCTCGGCGGCCACCCACCGCGACCGGTACGAGCGGCTGCGCGCCGCGGGCATGGACGAGGCTGTGCTGGCGGGGATCCACTCACCGATCGGCCTGCCGCTCGGGGGCCGTGCCCCGGCCGAGATCGCGACGGCCATCGCGGCCCAGCTCGTCATGGCCCGCAATGGCCTGGCCGAGGCGCTACGGAACGTCAGCTCACCTGCCTGACACCACCTCGACGGCCGGATGGCTGCCGAGGTCAGCCCGACGGCTTGAGGCCGGCGTCGCGCAGTTGGGACCGGCTGCTGATCCCCAGCTTGGGAAAGATCTTGTACAGGTGGTAGCCGACGGTCCGCGGGCTCACGGCGAGCCGGGCACCGATCTCCCGGTTGCTCAGGCCCGCCGCCGCCAGCCGTGCGACCTGCAGCTCCTGGACCGTCAGCCGGGCGGTGGGATCCCCGTCGCGTCGCCGGGCCGCGCCGCCGGCCGCGCGGAGCTGGCGCCGGGCGCGTTCGGCCTCCCGCTCGGCGCCGAGTCCCTCCAGCCCTTCCACCGCGTCCCGCAACTGCCGTCTGGCCTCGCCCTCGTGCCGGGTACGCCGCAGCCATTCGCCGTACAGCAGTGCTGTGCGGGCCCGGGTGAACGGCTCGTCCACGGCTCCCGGCGCGGTCAGCGCCGCCCGGAAGTGCTTGTCGGCCGCGTCCCCCTCCGCAAGCAGCGCCCGCAGGGCGTGCCGGTGCGGCTGCGGCCACACCAGCGTGCTCTGCTCCGACCACTGCTCGAACGCCCGCGCGACCTGCTCGGCGTCTTCGCCGCGGCCCGCCCGCACCTGTGCCTCCACCTCGTCGAGGACGGCGCGTCGCGCCACCCGGCGGTGGGCGTACGGCGATCCCGGCCGGCCGAGTGACCCCAGCCGTTCGCAGGCGTCCTCGTAGTCGTCCGCACCCAGCGCCAGCCGTCCCAGCGCCCACTGCGCGGTGGCCGCCGCCGACCTGTTGCCCTGCGCGATCGCCAGCGCGTGGGCCCGCTCGGCGTGTTCGCGGCATCCGTCGGGCTGCCCGCGCCCGGCGCACAGCAGGGCGAGCAGGGCCAGGAGGTCCGCCTCCAGGACGGGCTGGCCCACGTCGCGCGCCGCGCGCAGCCCTTCCTGCGCGTGGGCCTCGCACTCCCGCCACAGCCCCAGCCGGTACTCCAGCTCCGCGAGCCAGGACAGGAACAGGACGTGGACGGCCAGCATCCCGACGGCCTCGAAGCGCGCGCACGCCTCCAGGGCGAAGGCGCGGACCTGCCGGGGCGGTGCCCCGAACATCCCGAGCACCGTCGCCCACACCCAGCGGTTCGCCCCGTCCCGGGCGAGGGACTCCGGGGCCGCCTCGAACAGCTGCCACGGGGACAGTTCGTGCCGGGGCCGGTCGGCGAGCGCCTCCGCGAGCCACCGCCCGTACCCGGCGTAGCCCGGGTCGCGGGTGCTCGCGGCCTCGATCTGCGCCGCGGCGCGCTGCGCCTCGTCCATGAGGTCGGCGCGCAGCGCCCCGTCCACGGCCATGAACGACAAGGCGACCGCACGCTCGGTGTGCTCGGTGTGCTCCGTCTGCTCGGTGTGCCGCTCGGTCAGCAACTCGGCGCCGTGCAGCAGCCGGGCGACCGCCGCCTCCTGGTCGCCGCCCCAGAGCTCCATCATGCCCTGCAGCCGGAGCAGCTCCAGCCGGGTGGCGTCGTCCGCGGGCCGCGTCAGCGCCTCCGCCAGCAGCGGGTGGGCGAGCTGCGGACTGCCCGACTTCCACGCGTCGTACGCTGCCGCGGTCAGCCGCCTGGTGTGCTGCTGCGGGGACGCGCTCAGCAGGGCGGCCCGGTGCAGCACGGCCGCGGCGGCGGCGAGGCCGCCGCGCCGCTTCACCTCCGCCGCACCGGCTTCCAGCACCTCCGCCAGCCCGTCGTCGGGTTCCGTCGCCGCGAGCGCGCGGTGCCACACGGCCCGCTCACCCTGCTCCGGCCCGGGCAGCCCGGCCAGTTCGTCGGCGAGGGCCCGGTGCACGCGCGCCCGATGCCGCGCGGAGGCGTCGGCGTACACGGCGGCCCGTACGAGCGGATGCCGGAAGCGCAACCGCGGGCCCGGCACGTCGAGGTGGCCCCCGCGCTCCGCGGCGTCCAGCGCCCGCGGCCCGTCCGCCCCGAGCCGGCCGGCCGCGCCCAGCACGATGTCGGTGCGGCCGCTGTCCTCGGCGGCTGCCACCAGGAGCAGCGTGCGTACCTGCTCGGGAAGTTCCCTGGTCCGCTCGGCGAAGACCGCGCGCAGCCGCCGACCGAGCGGTGCCGTACCGGTGAGGGTGATCCTCTCCGCCACCTCCGGCGGGCCGCCGTGCCGGACCACCTCCTCAAGCGCCAGCGGGTTGCCGCCGACGGCGTCGACGATCGCACGCCTGGTGGGCCCCGGTGTCCCCCATCCCCGTTCGTCGAGCAGCGCGGAGGCGGCGTCATCGGCGAGCCCGCGGAGTGCGAGCCGGGGGAGGTCCCGGACGTCCCGGGCCGTGAGCGCCTCCCCGACGAGGTCCCCGGGCTCCCCGGACCCGGGCCCGCCGGGGTCGCGCAGGGCGGCGAGGAGGCCGATGGGCAGGTCGTCGAGCCGGCGGGCAACGAAGAGCACGACGCCGGCGCTGGCCCGGTCCAGCCACTGCAGATCGTCCACGACGACGAGCAGCGGGGTGTTCTCCGCCGCCCGTCGCAGCAGCGAGCGCGCGGCGATGCGTACGGGCAGATCGCCGGTGGGCGCGCTGGACAGGCCCAGTGCGCTGCGCAGCGCCGCGGCCTGCTCCTCCGGCAGCTCCGGCAGCAGGTCGAGCAGCGGGGACAGCAACTGGTGCAGCCCTCCGAAGGCCAACGGGATCTCGGCCTGCACCCCCGCGCAGCGGAGCACCCGCACGCCGGACCCGGCTTCGGCCGCCGCCCGCCGCATGAGCGTCGTCTTCCCGATCCCGGCCTCGCCCTGCACCACGATCGCCCGGCCCCGGCCGCGGCGGGTGTCCGAAACGAGCCGGCCCAGCGCCTGGAGTTCCTCTTCCCGCCCATGGAGCATGCCTTGAGGCTACCTCCGCGGAGCACCCGGATCCGCCGGCCCCCGCCGGGCCGGACGTGGCCGCTTCCGCAGGGGAGTCCGGTCGGCATCGGCTGGCCGGGGCAGCCGCCGAAGGACCACGGGTCGCCCTTCGGTTGGGGGGTGTCGATTTACTCGTTGGAGGGGTGTCCGCGGGCACGGGCGGCCTTGCGGATGTGGGCGTGACGTATGCCGATCTCATCGGCCGCCGCCGACGGCCACCAGCCGGCAGCGGCCACGACATCCCGGGCGACGTCCGCCACCGTCCGCCCGTCCGTGGCCACCCGGACGGTCCCCTCCGGCACCCGCTCCTCCAGGTGCCGGGCCATGAACCTGCTGCGCCGCACCTGCTGCTCCAGCTCCGAGCCGAGTTCGCGAGCGGCCAGGCGGCCGCGGGCGGTGGCGTCGGAGGCGGTCAGCAACACCCGCACGAAGCGGGCGTCCTTCCCCAGAGCCCGCTCATAGATGCCGCTCTCGCTTGCCATGACGCTGGCGGTGTTGGTGTAGATCAGCCGTCGGCAGCCCAGCGCCGCGTAGTTGCCCCACAGCGCCGCAAGGTTGCGCTCGGTCAGCCGCGACCGGTCCGGGTCGCCGGGTGGAGCGGGATGGATGTGATCCAGCACGTCGCCCTCGATCAGAGCGTGGGGGACGTCCACGGCGCGCAGCTGCGCTGAGACCTCGTAGCCGACCGAGGACTTTCCCACCCCGGAACGGCCGCCGATGAGCAGCACTTCGCTGGTCAACACCCGGAGATCCTGCCACCTGTCCGTCGCCCTGTCATGCCACCCCACGAGATCAATTGACGACAGGTCCCGGCGCCGGCGGCAGCCGCACGCATCCGTGAACGATGTCCGTCACCGCCTGCTGTACGGAGAACGCGGGCCGGCGCGTACGCGCCGGCCCGCGGTGCGGGCGCCTACTGGCCTGAGCCGCTGCCGGCGTAGCTGATGTCGGGCGCCGGGGGTTGGTCCATGCCGTTGCCGAGGAAGTAGTCGACGTGGTGCGACTGCATGTAGCCCTTGAAGGTCATGGCGTTGCGGTAGGCGGGGTTGTGGGCGAGGGTGTACAGCCTGGTGTCCGTCGGCCGGTCGGTCGTGAAGATGATCAGCTCGTTGAAAGCACCGTTGGTGTAGACGGCCTCTTCGCGCCAGTCGCCGAGGAGGTCGCCGACGAGGGTGGGCCCGCCCTGGGCGGCGGTGACGGCACCGTAGCCGCTGACGGTCTCCAGCCGGGGCAGGCTGTTGGTCGGCGTGGGGTTTTCCGGGTCCCACTTCTCCAGCTTGCCGTCGTTGAGCAACTCCATGGTGATGTCGCCGTCCCACCACAGACCCATCTGCGGCCACGGCCTCAGCGAGGTGTCGGGTTCGGTGAGTTCGTTGGACGGGGCGTTGTACAGGCCGGCGAAGGACCACACCTCCATGCCGGGGAAGCGCGGGTCGACGTCGCCGGCCATGCCGCGGCCGACGTCGCCGGGGCCGCCGCCGTGCTCCCAGAGGAGTTCGCCGTCGGCGGCGTCGTAGTAGTACTCCAGCAGGCCGCTGGGGTTGTCCTGCTGCACCCCGTAGCCTTCGAGGCCCGGCCGGCCGGGGTCCATGTCGGCGATGTGGAAGCGGTCGCCGTGGACGATGCCGCTGGGGCCCATCGAGTAGCGCAGGGTGCCGTCGCCGTTGAGAACGAAACCGATCTCGGCGATCTCGTCGGTGCCGTCGCCGTCCACGTCGATGATGCGGGTGTTGTGTCCGTCGGGTGCGTTCTGGTTGCCGCGCAGCCACTTCCACTTCCGGGTGAGCTGTTCGCCGTCGAACTGCCAGGCGGCCATCATGAGGTTGAAGTCGCCGCTGCCGATGCGGTTCTTCATGTACGCCACCAGGCTCGGGGTGGCGCCGTCGAGGTAACCGACGCCGAAGCGGGCGTACATGGGGCCGTCGGCGATGTAGTCGTCCGGCACCGGGGCGGTGGCCTCCGGTGCGCCGGTGGCGCCGTCGAGGATGGCGATGGACTGATGGGTGTCGTCCTGTTCCGCGTGCACGCTGCCGTCGCCGAAGGTGACGCCGTCCGCGACGCGGACGGCCACCTCCGCCGTGCCGTCGCTGTCCAGGTCCTGCACGGTGACGCCGTCGTTGTGGCCCACGTCGATGGTCGCCGAGCCGCCTTCGATGTTGTTCTGGTCCGTGCTGTTCGGCCCCATGTCGACCTCCCAGAGGAACTCCCCCTCGCTGGAGTAGCCCTCGATCTTCTGCGGAGAGGTCTGCCGGTCGATCACGTAGTCGTACTCGCCGTCGCCGTCGAGGTCGCCGGCCCACACGAACTTCACCGGACCGCCGTCGCGCAGCGGCAGCCGCACCACGGGCTCCTCGGCGTGATTCGCGGTCAGCGTGAAGGCCCCGCTGGGTTCCTGCTCCGATCCGTCGACCACCGGGGCGACCCGGTAGCTGTTGTCCCGCGACAGGTCGGCGGTGGAGTCGACGAAGTTGGTCCCGTCGGTGAGGACCCCGTCGTTGAGCCTGGTGTACTCCCCGCCGCCGGTGGAGCGGTACACGTTGAAGCCGATGCCCTCCGGATCGAGTCCCAGCAGCCGCCAGGAGACCAGGACGTCGGTGTCGCTTGAGCGCACGGCCACCACCCCGCGCCCGAGGTTCTCCATCGGGCGTGCGGCTGCCGCCGCGGTCGCGCCCTGGGCGGTGCCCGCGCCCCCGGCGCCGGGGGACGCGGTGCCCAGCGAGGAGAGGCCGACGAGGAGGACCGTTGCCCCGGCTACCGCCGCGGTGGCGGCGCCGGCCCGGTGTAACCTGCGCCGACGCCTGTGCCTGTGCTCCATGAGAACTCCTCATGCTCGTATATGTGGGGGCCGTTCGCACGGTTGAGCAGGGCGCGGTGCGGTTCGTTCGTCGGGTGAGACCTCGCGCGGGGGCGGCCGTGATACCGGGGACACCCACGAATGTTGAACCGTTTACACGCCAGGGATGCAAGCAGGTTGTAGGGGGCACGTCAAGAGCGGCGTGTCCGGGAACAGTGGCAGCGCTCACGCCGGGCGCCGGGTCCCCTGGTCACGGCGTACCCCACCGCGACCCCGGCCGGCTCGGAACGATCCAGCCTCCCGTGCTTGACGCGTCACACCGATCGGCTCACCATCGACTTCAAACGGTTACGAGGCTGAGGCGACGAAACGGGACGCAGGGAGGTCGGATGCCTCGTCGGGACGCGTCCGGCGACGGAAGACCCCGCCCCGCGACGATCCGGGACGTGGCCAGACAAGCCGGCGTCTCGGTCGCCACCGTCTCGCGCATCCTCTCCGGCACGTACCCCAACGCTCCTGCCACGCGCAGCAAGGTCATGCGAGCCGTGCGCGAACTCGACTACGTGGCCAACGCCCACGCCCGGGGACTCGCGGGAGTGCGGCCCAAGAGCGTGGCCATCGTGGTCAACTCCGTCATCTCACCGCACTACGCACACGTGGCGCAGGGGGTGCACGAGGAGGCCGCGCGTGCGGGCCGGCTCTGCCTCGTCGGCACCACGGGCGGAGATCCCGAACGGGAGCTGGCCGCGATCCGGTTGATGCGTGAACAGCGCGCCGAAGCGGTCATCCTGGTGGGGAACGTCAATCCCGACGACGCCTACCGCGAGCGCATGGCCGGCTACGCCCGCGCACTGGCCGTGGCCGGCTCGCAGCTGGTGCTCTGCGGTCGCCCACCGCTGGGCCCCGACGTACCGGCCATCGTGGTCGAGTACGACAACACCGGAGGTGCGTTCGCCGCTACGAGCCACCTGCTCTCGGCGGGCCACAAGCGCATCCTGTTCCTCGGACGGCGGGCCGGGTACACGACGCCGGAGAGCCGGATCGCCGGTTACCGTGCCGCCCTGGCCGCGTACGGCGTACCCCGTGATCCCCGGCTGGAGATCGACGGCACGATAATGGAGCGGCACGAGGGCCACCGCATGATGCGCGAGCGACTCGACGCGGGGCCACGGGACTTCACCGCCGTCTTCACCTGCAACGACCTGATCGCCGCGGGCGCGCGCGAGGCGCTGCGAGAACGCGGGCTGCACATCCCCGAGGACGTGTCGATGGTCGGATTCGACGACCTCCCCCCGTCCGCCGACATCGACCTCACCACCGTTCACATCCCGCACGAGGAACTGGGGCGCACCGCCGTGCGGCTTGCGCTGAAGAACGAGACGCCCGGGTCCGCCGAGCACGTCCTGCTGGGCACGCACATCGTGGTCCGCGCCTCGGTCCGCCCCCACGTGGGCGAAGCTTCAGCTCCGGACTAGAACGATTCGAACCGGCCGGGGCGCCAGACCGGCACGAATCGGCTGCCGCTACTCCTCCCGCAGGTCCAGCCAGGCAACCTCCTGCGCGGAGAGGTGTACGTCCAGACCCGCGAGTGAGGTACGGGTCTCCGAGACCTGCCGGGGACCGATCAGCGGGAAGACCGGGTACGGCTGGTGGAGCAGCCAGGCCAGGGCGATCGCGGTGGGGTGTACGCCGCGCTCGCGGGCGAGTTTGCGTGCCCGGTCCAGGCGTTCGAAGTTCTCGTCCGAGTAGAAGCAGCGCACCAGCTCCGCATCGCCGGTGTCGTGGGGACTGGCCCGGCCGGTGAAGAACCCGCGCGCCTGGCTGGACCACGGGAACAGCGCCACCTGACGTTCGCGCAGCCAGTCCTGCGAGTCCGGGTCGCTGACGTGCAGGCAGCCCTCCCACGGCACGTCGTAGGCGCGGGCCAGGCTGAGGTGGTTGCTCAGCACGGTGAACGGCTGCCGCCCGTTGCGGCGCGCCCACGCGTTGGCCTCGTCGACCCGCTGCGGGCTCCAGTTGGAGCCGCCGTACACGCCGATCCGGCCGGCTCGGCGGTGCTCGTCGAGGACGTCCACGAACTCGCCCGCGGGGATGTCGGGGTTGTCGCGGTGCAGGAAGTAGACGTCGACGTGGCCGGTGCGCAGCCGCTCCAGGCTGATCTCCAGCTGGCGGCTGAGCGAGGCGGGGTCGCAGTCCGGCGTGTGCGCGCCCTTGCCGATGACCACGACGTCGTCGCGGACCCCGCGGTCCTCCATCCACCGGCCGAGCTGCCGCTCGAGTCGGCCCCCGCCGTAGTGGTACGCGGTGTCGAAGGCGGTGCCACCGTGCCCGAAGAAGTCGTCGAAGACGACCGAGGCGTGGATCTGGTCCGGTTGGTTGTCGACGCCCATGACCAGCCGGGAGATGTCCTTGTCCAGGCCGGGTATACGGGAGTGGGTCATCGCCGCGTCGGCGCGGCGGGCGAGCGGCCGGCCGGAGGCGGTGGACACGGGAGCGTCGTCGCGCTCGCTGTCGTAGCGCTGGCCGATGGCCGCCCGCCAGGCGTCCTGGACGGCGATGTTGCCGAGGCTGTCGGCCCAGCTCATCTGCGGGGCCTGGCGGTCGGCGAGATGGTCGGCGACGGTGTCGGCCTCGGCGGCGTAGACGTGCGCCGGCGGGATCCGGATCTCCTGCGGCTCCTCGCCCACCCGGTGCAGCATCAGGCTGGTGGGCTTGCCGTTCCCGCAGAACCAGGGGTCGGCTACCTCCAGGAAGCCGCGGGAGCCGTAGATCCGGACCCGGTTCTCGTCGGTGAGCCGGATGCCGGTGGCGACCTGGGCGGTCAGCCCGCCGGCGAAGTGCAAGGTGGCCAGGGCCCACTCGTCAACGCCGGTGCGGCCGACGGTTCCGGCGGCGGTGGTGTGCTCCGGGTCGGCGAAGGGCGCGCCCGTCGCGGCGCCGGCCAGCAGGCGGGCCATCGAGACCGGATAGCCGCCGACGTCCAGGATGCCGCCGCCGGCCAGGGCGTTGTCGAACAGCCGGTGCCCGGCGTCGAAACCGGTGCCGCCGAAGGAGAACTGCGCCTGGATGTGGTGGAGGTCGCCGACGGCTCCGTCCTTGACCAGCTCCACCAGCTTCGCGGTCTGCGGGGCGCAGCGGTACATGTACGCCTCCATCAGGAACACGTCGGCGCGTACCGCGGCCTCGACGACGGCGGTGGCCCAGGCCCTGCGCACCGCCAGCGGCTTCTCGACCAGCACGTGCTTGCCGGACTCGGCGGCCCGCACCGCCCACTCGACGTGCTGCGGGTGGGGTGTGGCGACGTACACCGCGTCGACGGTGTCGTCGTCCAGCAGTTCCTGGTACGAGCCGTGCGCCCGCGGTGCGGCGAAGCGGTCGGCGAAGGCGCTGGCGGAGGCGGGGGAGCGGCTGCCGACGGCTGCCAGGGTGCCGGTGCGGGAGCGCGGCAACTGGCCGGCGAAGCTTGCGGCGATCCCGCCGGTGCCCAGGATCCCCCAGCCGACGGTGCCGTCTGCGGGGGGAGTCCGGTGCGTGCTGTCCTGCATGGAGCGAATACCTCTCTGTAAAGGGCGGAGCCGGCTTCAGAACTTCATCGCGCCTGCGCCCAGGTTGGCGATGAAGTGTCGTGCCCCGATCAGGAAGACCCCGATCAGCGGGATCACCGACATAAGCGCCCCTGTGATCACCATCGACTGGTCGGTGGTATAGACGCCGTTCAGTTGCTGCACGGCCACCTGCAGCGTCACCGTGCCCGGGTCGGTCATGACGATCAGCGGCCAGAGGTAGTCGTTCCAGACGTGGAAGAAGGTGAAGATGCCCAGGAACGCCAGCCCCGGGCGCAGCACCGGCAGCCCCACCGTCCACCACTGGCGGAAGAACCCGGCCCCGTCCACCCGCGACGCGTGGATCAGCTCGTCGGCGATGGCGCCCTGCGCGTACTGCCGCATCCAGAAGATCCCGAACGCGTTGGCCGCACCGGGGATGATCAGTGCCTTGAGCGAGCCGACCCAGCCGAGCCACGCCAGGGTGACGAACTGCGGCACCAGCGCAAGCTGCATCGGGATCATGAAAGTGGCCAGGACGATCCAGAACAGCACCCGCCGCCCGGGGAACTCGTACTTGGCGAAGGCGAAGGCGGCCAGCGAGTCGAAGAGGAGCACTAGGAACGTCACGGTGATGGCCGCCACGATGGTGATGCCCATGGATCCCCAGAAGTCGATCCCGTCGAACACCTTGTTCATGTTCTCCCACAGGTGGGAGCCGGGGACCAGCTTGGGTGGGTAGGAGAAGATGTCCGCGGTGGTGTTCGACGCCATCACGAACATCCAGTAGAACGGGAAGACCGTGACCAGCACGCCGAACATCAGCATGACGTGGCCCAGGATGGTCCGGACTCGGGCGGCCGTCTCAGCGCGCACGGGACTTCCCCTTCCTCTTCGCCTTGCCGGTGCCGGTCGCGTCCTCGCCGCGGCCGGCGACCAGCCGCCAGTTGATGATCGAGAACACCGCGATCAGGATGAACAGCGCCCAGCCGATGGCGGCGCCGTAGCCGAACCGGTTGAAGATGAACGCCTGCTGGTAGAGGTAGAGCACGATGGTGGTGGCCTCACCGCCGGGCCCGCCGACGTTCCCGCTGTCGTCCGGGAACATCACCTGCGGCTCGGTGAAGAGCTGCAGCCCGCCGATGGTGGAGGTGATGACGACGAAGAGGATCACCGGGCGGAGCATCGGGATGGTGATCCGGAAGAACGTCTGGCGGCTGCTGGCGCCGTCGACCTTGGCCGCCTCGTACACGTCGCTGGAGATGGCCTGCAGTCCGGCCAGGACGATGATGGTGTTGTAGCCGAGCCACCGCCAGATGGTGATCACGGCGACGGAGACCTTCATCGCCCACGGGTCGCTCAGCCAGCCGACCTCGCCTGCGTTGATCGCCCGCAGCATGCTGTTGAGCAGCCCGGAGCTGTCGCTGAAGACCGAGCCGAGGACGATGGTCATCGCCACGATCGAGGTGACGTTCGGGACGAAGTAGGCCACCCGGTAGAACGCCTTGAACCGCACGGTGGTGTGCAGCGCGTAGGCGATGACCAGCGCCAGGAAGACCATCGGGACGGTGGCAAGGACCCAGATGATCAGGGTGTTGGTGATCGACTTCCAGAAGTCGGAGTCGGTCACCAGGTACTCGTAGTTCTCCCAGCCGATCGACTTCATGTCCCCGAGGCCGTCCCAGGACATGAAGGACAGGTAGACGGAGAAGGCGACCGGGAAGACGCCGAAGACGGCGAAGATGATGAAGAACGGGGACACCGCCGCGTACATCGGCCAGTAGCGGCGCCAGCCGGGCAGCGGCTTGGATCCGTCCGGCGGCGGCTTGGCGCCGTTCCCGCGCAGCTTGCCCGCGCTCCCGCGCAGGGTCTCGGTGAGGCTCATGTCAGAACACCCCTTCGCGGGTCAGCTCGCGTTCGATGGAGTCCTGGGCGTCCTTCCAGGCCGCCTCGACGCTCTTGCCGGCGTCGATGTTGGCCATCTCGTCGAACATGACGGGGTCGATCACGCGGTCGTACGGGCTCCGGTAGGCGGTCTTGACCTCTTGCGCCGACGGGGCGAACACCTCGATGGTGCGCTGCCCGCCGTAGAAGGGCTGCGGCTCGCGCATCTCCGGCGCCTCGAAGGAGCGCGGCGAGGACGGGAACAGCGACATCTCCGTGAACGCCTTGACCTGGTTCTCCGGCGACTGCAGCCAGGAGATGAAGGCGAACGCCGCCTCGGGGTTCTTGGAGTACTTCGTGATCGCCAGGAAGGAGCCGCCCTCGTTGCCGGCGCCGCCGGGCGGGGCGGTGATCCGCCACTTGCCCTCGGTGTCCGGCGCGGCCGCCTCCGGAAATGCCTGGCCCCACCAACTCGCGCCGATGGAGACCGCCTGTCGGCCGCTGGTGACCACGCCCTCCACGTCGTTGGAGCCGTCCAGGGCGCCGGCCGACAGGCCCTCCTTGGACACCCGGTAGCCCAGCTCGAAGATCTCGCGGACCTCGTCGCGGTCCCCGACGTACCGGCCGTCCTCGGTCATGTACCTGTCGCCGCCGAGCTGGCCCATCCGGACGTCCCAGATCTTCCTGAGGTGGGGGCAGATCACCGCCCGCTCCTGGGACTTCTGGAGTTCCTTGCCCAGGGCGATGAAGCCGTCCCAGTCCGGGGCCAGGGCGGCCAGCTCCTCCGGGTCGGTGGTGATCCCGGCCTCCTTGAGCAGGTCGGTGCGGTAGTACAGCCCGGTGGGGCCGGTGTCCATGGGGAACGCGATCATCCGGCCCTCGGGCGTGATGCACTGGTTCCACTTCCAGTCCAGGTACGTGCTCTTCAGCTCGGCCGCGCCGAAGTCGTTGAGGTCGATGAACATGTCCTGGTTGGTGAAGTAGGTGGCCACGTCGGAGTTGATGCCGATGATGTCCGGCACCATGGACTTGCCGGCGAGCGTGGTGCGCACTTTGGTGTTGTAGTTGCCGCCGACGTTGGTGCGGCTGACCCGGAAGCCCTTGGCACCCGGTATGCCCTCGGCCTCGGCCTGGGCGACCAGTTCGTCGCTCACCGACCGGTCCCAGGTCCACATCGTGATCTCATCCGAGCCGCCGAGCGAGCGCTGGGACCCGCAGCCCGCGAGCCCCAGTCCGCCGGCGGCGGCCCCGGCGCCGAGCGCCAGCAGCCTTCTTCGTGACATTGCCATGACGCGTGAACCACCTTCGCTGGGGGGTCGGGGTTCCCTTGGACGGGTGCGGGCCGTCGGCGCCGGGAGGTCCACCCGGCCACCGCATGTGCAGCGAGATTCGCGGCGACTGATTCGAACGCAGAATGCGTTCGACTACGAAAGACTTTGCGCGGTCCTGTTTGGTGTTGGTGGATAGTAGGGACGCCTGAAGATCTCGTCAACACACTCGACGCCGCCGCCTGAGCCGTCGACGAATGCCGCACCACCCGGCCTGCCGACATGAGCATCACCTGGTGTTTTGGGTGCTCTTGACCCGGGCGGCGGCGGCGAGCGGGAGCGCGTCGGGTGCGGGCCCTCCCCGAGGTGTGCTCATCGGCCGGGCGTGCGACGAGGCTGCAGGCGCAGGACGCCTCAGTGCGCGGTGCCGTCCGCGAGTTCGTTGAGGTACCGCTCGACGTTGGTGTACCCGGTGGCGTCGGTATCGCCGGCGTCGGCCGGGTCGGCGGGGTTCAGCCCGTGTGCCGCCTCCCAGGCGTCGGGCATGCCGTCGCGGTCGGTGTCGGACGGCGGTGTGCCGCCGGGCAGGGTGCCGAAGCCGCCGACGCTCTGCGGGTCGGTGATGATGGCGCCGGTCCGGTTCTCCACGTCGTTCACCAGCCGGGTGTCGATGGCGTCCCGGTTCAGGGAGGCGCCGGCCTCCGCCAGTACGGTGTCGTAAGCCTGCTGCGCGGTCTGCGTGGTGACCGCCGGGAAGTCGAACGGCTGGCTCTCGATGGTGGCGGGACCGAGGTCGGCGTCCGTGGTCGGCCGGCCGTCGAGTTGTCCGTCGACGTCTTCGTCGTAGTAGTTGCCGGAGGCGTAGATGTGGTAGTTGGCGTTGGCGCGGGTGAACGGGGCGCCGGTGGTGGAAGGGCCCTTGACGAAGTAGTTCCCCACGGCGTTGGCGTTGCTGATGCCCGCCGAGTCGCCCAGGATGTAGCCGTCGGAGCCCCAGTTGTAGATCACGCTGTTGACGTACTGCAGCCGCCCCTTGGACTTGGGGTTGCGGGTCTTGTTGTGGGCGTACAGGTTGTGGCTCAGCGTCACGCCGTCGCTCTGGACGAGGCCGCCGCAGGAGTGGGGGTCCAGGCCCTCGGAGATGATCGAGTACTGCACGGTGATGTTCGTGCTGTTGTTGATGGAGAAGTTCTCGTCGCGGCCCCACGAGGCGGAGACGTGGTCGAAGACCATGTTGCTCGCGCCGTCCATCGTCACGGCGTCGCGGTTCTGATCCGGCGTCAGGCCGTGGCGGAACCGCATGTGCCGGACGACGACGTTGTCGGAGTCGGAGAAGGACACCTGGTAGCCGCGGGTGGCGACGCCGTCGCCCGGGGCGGTCTGCCCGGCGATGGTGATGTCGCTTGCGACGTGCAGGGGTGAGGCGAGCGTGATGTAGCCGCCCACGTCGAAGACGACGATACGGGGGCCACGGCTCACGGCGTCCCGGAACGAGCCGGGGCCGGAGTCGTCGAGGTTGGTGACGTGGTACACCTCGCCGCCCCGCCCGCCGGTGGCCTGTGCCCCGAAGCCCTCCGCCCCGGGGAACGCGGCAGGTGCGGCGGTCGCGCCGCGCGTGCGGTCTTCGGCCGCGGGACTCCCGGCCGTGGCCGGCGCGAGCGGACCCGACACCGCGACGAGCGCGACCACTCCCATGGCGCTCTTCCACCCACGTGGCATGACCGGCACTCCCTTCCGTCGGCTCTTCTCGTCTGCTGTCGTTCCTGCGGCCGAGAAGGTTGCCGCCGTCGCCGCGGTCGCCGTGCTCTCAGCGAGTGGCCGGCGGGCCGCCACCGCCCGGAGGCGCGCGCAACCCGCGCCGCACGCGGCCCCGCTCAGGACGCCTCGCGGTAGACGTGCGGTGCGACGCCGGTGACCTTGCGGAAGACGCGGCTGAAGTAGGCGCGGTCGCGGAAGCCGACCGCGCGGGCGACGGCCTGCATGCTGTCGCCGCTGTGCCGCAGCTGCTCCTTCGCCCGCTGGACGCGCAGCCGGGTCAGGTACTCCCAGAGCGTGAGGCCGAGTTCCTTGTGGAAGAGCCGGCTGAGGTGGTCTCCGCTGATGCCCGCGGCCTGGGCCACCTGGCGGCGGGAGAACTGGTGCCGGTAGTGCTGCTCAAGGTACGCGACCGCGTGCCGGACCGGGGCGTACGTGCGGTGGGCGGCCGGTTCCGCGCGCTGGGTCAGGGCGGCCAGCAGCCGGGCGGTCTCCGCGTCGGTGAGGATGTCCCGGCCCAGCAGCACCATGCCCGGGTACGGGTCGGCGCGGCGTACGTCGGTGAAGGTGAAGCCGCGGTCCCCGAGCATCAGTACGGGGATGCCGGACCTGCCGGCGCTTTCGCACATGCGCTCCGTCACCTCGAAGCCGTCCGTGTCCGGCAGCCGGTGGGAGACGATCAGCAGGCGGGGGACACGCTCGGCGAGCAGCGGCCGGGCGGCGGCGCCGTCGACGGCCCTGCGCACCGCCAGGCCGGGCCGCACCTCGGCCAGCAGCCGGCGCAGGCGTTCCCCGGAGCGGGCGTCGTCGTCCACGACGACCACGGGGTCGGCGAGTTCGGTGGGCCGCAGCGCGTGCAGCGCCTGCCCGAGGTCCTCGCCGGTGACGGGGCCGTAGAGCAGGAACGGGGTGTGGCGCAGCGCCGGGTGCTCGTGCAGCCGTTGGATCGTCGGCCACTCCTGCGGATGGGCGTCGCGGGTGTCCCAGGCGACGGCGGCCGGGGGGCCGTCGGTGACGAGCGGGGCGACGGCGTCGTCCGGATGGAGGGTGCGCACGCGCAGCGCGTGCTCGCGGGCGAGGGTGGTGAGTTCGGCGGGCGGCGCCCCGGCCGCGGCGACGAGCAGGTGACCACGGTGCGGCGGCCTCGGCGAATCGGGGCTGTCGGTGCCGTCGGCCGCCAGGTGTGCGGCGGAGACGGGCAGCTCGGCCGGGGTCGGCAGCGGCAGGTCCAGGTGGAGTCCGCACCGCCCGCCGCCGGTTCTGTCCACGGTGACCGAACCGCCGTGCAGGATGGCGAGGCGCCGGGCGATGGCGAGGCCCAGCCGGGTGCCGGGCTCGCCCGAGGCGAAGGGCTCGAAGAGGTACTCGTCCTCGCCGGGGGATACGGACCACGCGGGGTACGTGATGCGCACGCGCAGCAGCGTCGGATGCGTCGCGGCGGAGAGCTGGAGCGGGCCCCGCGCGTCGGCCTGCCCCGCGACCGCGGTCAGCAGGTTGACGACGATCTGCTTCAGGCGCGGGGCGTCGGCCCGGACCGCGGGCAGCCGCCGCGGCAGGCGGAGCCGCGACCCGCCGTCGGAGCCGGCGACGCTGCGGAATGCCTCGGCGAGCACCGGCCGGGGGTCCAGCAGACGCCGGGACAGGTCGAGGGCGTCGATCTCGGAGCGGGACAGGTCCAGCAGGTCGTCGATGAGCCGGAGCAGCCGGCCGGCGTCCTCCTGGACGCGCCGCACCGCGTCCGCCCTCTCGCGCGGCTCCTCACCGCCGTACTCACCGCTCTCGCTGCCGCTCCCACTCCCGCTTCCGAGCGCGGCCGTGCAGTGCCGGAGAATGGCCTCGACGGGAGTGCGCAGCTCGTCGGTGGCGTTGTCCAGCAGGCGGGTCTTGAGCCGGTCGGCCTGCTGCGCGGCGTCCCGGGCCCGGCGCACCTCGTCGAAGAGCCGGATGCCCTTGAGGGCGGCGCTGATCTGGTCGCCGAGCGCGCGGTAGAGGGCGCCCCTGCGCGCGCTGCCGCCGCCGGTGCCGGTGTCGAAGACGGCGAAGCCGAGCCGCTCGTCACCGATGTGCAGGGGCTCGCAGATCAGGGTGTGGCGGCGGTCGCGCGGCAGCGAGGCGTCGGGTAACAGGTACGCGGCGGGGTACGGCGCATCGGCGCCGGAGGCCGCGAGGCGGACCGTGCCGGGGTCGTCCCCGGGCACGGCAACACGCCGGCCGTCCTCGTACAGCGCCACGTGGCAGTCGGACACGCCCATCGCGGGCAGGTGGCCGGCGAGGACGGCGGTGAGCCCGTCGAGCCCGACCACGGTGGTGAGCGCCGTACCCAGCTCGCGCAGCCGGCGCGCCTCCTGATCCTCGGCCCACCGTTCGTACTCCAGCAGCCGGTGGGACTTGTCCGCCACCATCAGCCGCGCCTGCCCCAGCATCCGCTCGGCCACGGCCCGCGACTCCGGCTCCCGCCCGCGTATCAGCGTCTCGCGGGCCGTGAGCAGCGCGCGGTCCCAGTCCGCCGCGTCGTCGGTGGTGTGGATCCGGCTGCCGACCACCCGCTCCACCAGAGGCAGGAAGCCACCGCCGGAGGGCTGCGCCCCCGGGGACGCCGGAGGCGGTGAGCCGGCGAGGTCCGCCCGTATGGCGGCGGCGAGTTCGCGCCCGGCGTGCGGGAAGGCGGCGGCGACCTCGCCGGACGTCCGCTCGCCCGGGTCTTCGCGCCGGTCGTCGGGCTCCGCCGTCGCGCACTGGGTCACCAGCGCCGAAGGGCAGCCGCAGGAGCGGCGGACGACCAGAGCACCCGGGACGACGGTACGCGTCGGCCGCCGGGTGCCGCGCAGGTGGGCGAGGAGGGTGTCCACAGCGAGTTCACCGAGGTCGGCGAACGGGAGCGCGACCGAGGTCAGCGGGGGGTCGGAGAGCCGGGCGTCGAGGGAGTCGTTGAAGCCGACGACCGCGACGTCCTCGGGCACGGTGATGCCCCGCCCCGACAGGAACCGCAGGACGTCGGCCGCGAGCACGTCGCTGCAGACGACCACGGCGTCGAAGTCGTGTCCGGGGCGGAGCCCGCGGACGTCGAGCAGGACCCGCATCGCCGCGGCGCCGGCTCCGCCGCCGAAGTCGGCGCAGGCGGCGATCAGGGAGCGGTCCAGGGGGACCCGGTGCCGGGCGAGGGCGTCGCGGAACGCGCGGAACCGGTCCCGCGAGACCGGGTTGGCCAGCGGCCCCCGCAGACAGGCGATGCGCCGGAGGCCGTGGTCGCGCACCAGGTGGCCCACGGCTTCCCGCATGCCGGCGGAGCTGTCGAGACGCAGGGTCTCGTGCCCTGCCAGGGGCCGGTTCAGGCTGATCACGGGGATCGCGCCGAGGCGTCGGACGAACCACTCGGTCCCCTCGTCGTCGGCCGCGGGCAGGTTCAGGGTGGAGGTCCAGCAGATGGCGCCGTCCAGGCGGTCGGGGCCGACCAGGCCGTACAGCGCGTTGCGGGGCTCGCCGGCCGGCTGGAGGGAACCGCCGGGGAAGCACACCACGTTGACGTCGTTGCGCTCGGCCGCCGCCTGCACGCCGGACCACAGGGTGGCGCCGACGCCCAGGTGGATGTTGGCCGTGATCAGCCCGATCGTGGGCCGGCCCGGGGTGCCGTCCGCCCGCGGGGTCTCTGCCGGCTCGCCGTGCGCCATACGCTGCCTCGCTTCGCTCGTCCCGTACGAGACGGGATGCCACGTCCGAGTGCGCATGGAACCCGCCGGGTACGAGGGCGGTAAGCGGTTGCTGATGCCGCTGAAGTCCACATGCGCGGCGCTATCGTCCACGGTCCTCGCCCTAGCATCAAGGGCGAACGAGCTGCCGCGTGGCCGGAGCCGCAAGCGCCACCGCAGCACGGACACCCACACCACCGGACCCGGGCGCCGCAAGGGGCCGTCGACCCCTGCCCCCACCTGCCCCGACGCGTGCCCGGCCACGAGCCCAGGGGCCCCACAACCGCAAGGAGGGCACATCGTGCACCCCCCCAACCTCCGCCACCGCCGGTCCGATACATCCCGGCCGGCCAGACGGTGGCGCCGCACCGCGCTGATCGGCGGCGCCGCGGGCGCTTTGATCGCCGCCACGTTCGCCACCCTCGCGCCGACCGCCGGCGCCGACGCGGACGCCGCCGCGCCGGCGGCCTCGACCGGCGCCGTCGGCACGCCCGAGGGATTCGCCGCGATGTCGGCCTTGGGCCAGGACGGCACCACGGGCGGCGCCGGCGGCGAGACGGTGTCGGTGGACACCGCGGATGAGTTCACCGCCGCGGCCGCCCAGTCCGGCCCGCTGGTCATCGAAGTCAACGGGATGATCGACCTGCCGGGGCCGATGCACGAGGTCACCTCGGACAAGACCATCATCGGGGTCGGCGCCGACTCCGGCTTCACCGGCGGCGGTCTGAACGTCGGGCTGCCGATCGACGACGACATCACCGAGCCGCCGGACAACGCGGTCCACAACGTCATCATCCAGAATCTGACGTTCAACGACTGGGCGGACGACGCGATCAACGTCCAGATGTTCTCCCACCACGTCTGGATCGACCACAACACGTTCGAGAGCGGCTACGACGGCGGGGCCGACGTCAAGCGCGGCTCGTCGTACGTGACGGTGTCGTGGAACCACGCCATCCACGACAAGAACATGCTGCTCGGCCACGACGACGGCAACGGCCCGCAGGACATAGGCCGGCTGAACGTCACGTACCACCACAACTTCTTCGACGGCACCCAGCAGCGCAGCCCGCGGGCGCGCTTCGGCGACCCGGTGCACGTCTACAACAACTACTACGTGGCGAACGAGGACTACGGCGTCAGGGCCGGCGACGACTCGAACATCCTGGTCGAGGGCAACTTCTTCCAGGACGTCGAGGACCCGTTCCATCGCGAGGGCGGCGAGATCGTGGCCCGGGACAACTGCTTCGAGAACTCGGAGCAGGGCGACGCCGGCGGCAGCGTCGCGCCGATCCCGTACGACTACGACGCGCAGCCGTGCGCCGACGTGCCGGCCGCGGTACGCGCGGGCGCCGGCGCGGGCAACGTGACGACCGGCCCCGCCGACCCGACCGACCCCGTGCAGGCGGAGCTCATCGGCTGGGCCACCCAGTCCGGGGGCACCACCGGCGGCGCGGGCGGCGAGACCGTCACCGCCACCGACGGCGACACCCTCGCCGAGCTGCTGGAGGAGGACGCGCCGCTGACCATCAGGGTGGACGGCATGCTCTCCATGCCCGACGCCATGAACGACGTCCACTCCGACAAGACCATCGTGGGCGTGGGCGCCGACTCCGGCCTCCAGGGCGCCGGCCTCAACATCAGCAGCGGCTACCACAACATCATCGTCCAGAACCTGAACTTCCGTGACTGGGACGACGACGCGATCAACATCCAGAACGAGGCGCACCACGTGTGGGTCGACCACAACGCCTTCACGTCCGGCGGCGACGGCTCGGTCGACGTCAAGCGCGGCTCGGACTACGTCACCGTCTCCTGGAACCACAGCACCCACGACAAGAACATGCTGCTCGGGCACGACGACGACAACGGCGGCGAGGACATCGGCCACCTGCGGGTGACCTACCACCACAACTGGTTCGACGGCAGCGCCGAGCGGAACCCGCGGGTGCGGTTCGGCAACCCCGTGCACGTGTTCAACAACTACATGGACAACAACGAGATATACGGGGTCGCCTCCACGATGGACGCGGGCGTGCTCGTCGAGGGCAACCACTTCGAGAACGTGCCGCAGCCCACCGCGGTCGGCTACGCCGACTCCGGGCCCGGCGACCTGGTCGAGCGGGACAACTGCTACGTCGGCTCCGGTGAGCCGCAGAGCACCGGCGGCGGTGTCGAGGACATCCCGTACGAGTACCAGCTGCAGCCCTGCGCGGACGTGCCGTCGCTCGTGACGGCGGGCGCAGGACCGCAGGCCGCCCTCTGACCGGCCGGCGGCCGGCGTCCCTGCCCCGGTCGGCCGCCGGACGTCCGGGGCGGGCGCGGCTCTCGGTAGAGCCGCGCCCGCCCCGTCCCCCCACAGACAGAACCGAACAAGGAGTGACGATGCGACGCCCCGCCCTTGCCTGTACCGCCGTCGTGGCACTGCTGGCCGCCGCGACGGCCGTCCCGGCCGTCGCCGGGCCGCCGTCGGCCGCCCCGCTCGCCGCCGCCGCGCCCGACGGGTTCGCTGCCGTGAACGCCCTGGGCCAGGACGGCACCACGGGCGGCGTCGGCGGGCCGACCGTCACCGTGTCCACCACCGACGAGCTGCTCACCGCCATCGACACCACCGGCCCGATGGTGATCCAGGTGGCCGGGACCATCGACATCACCAGCAAGCAGGGCGTACGTCCCGACAAGACGATCGTCGGTCTCGGCGACGACGCCGTGATCAACGGCGGCGGGCTCGACTTCTACCGCTCCTCCAACGTGATCGTCCGCAACATCACCTTCACGGCGGCGGAGGACGACGCGATCAACGTCGGCCAGGAGTCGCACCACATCTGGATCGACCACAACACCTTCGTGGCCCCGGTCGACGGGGCGATCGACATAGTCCGCCAGTCCGACTACGTCACCGTCTCCTGGAACCACTTCGCCGGCAGCGACAAGTCCATGCTCATCAGCCACTCGGACAGCGCCTCGTCCGACGCCGGGCACCTGAAGGTGACGATCCACCACAACTACTTCGACGAGTCGAGCCAGCGCCACCCGCGCGTCCGCTTCGGCGGGCCGGTGCACGTCTACAACAACTACTACCGGGGCAACGAGCTCTACGGCGTCGCCTCCACCATGGACGCGGGTGTCCTCGTCGAGGGCAACCTCTTCGAGAACGTCGCCTTCCCGTGCTACTCGGCCAGCGGCTACGACGAGAGCGGCCCCGGCCGCCTCGTCGAGCGCGACAACCTCTTCCCCGGCTCCGGCCCCTGCGAGACCGCGGGCAGCGTGGCCGAGCCGTCCGGCCACTACTCGTACACGGTGGACGACCCGGCGACCCTGAGCTCCACCGTGCCGGCCGGGGCCGGCGCCGGGAAGCTCTGACTTCAGGCTCTGCGGATCCGCCCGCGCCGTCGGGCCGGGCGGCTCACCGCTCCGTGCGTTCCTCCTTCACCCTGGTCACCAGCTGCGTCGGGTTGACGAAGCGCAGTGCAATGACGAGCAGCACCAGCATGGAGAACATGTACATCACGGCCATCGCGTCGATCGACTGCTGGGTGCGGATGCCGGCGGAGAACATCGCGTAGTACAGCGCCACGACGAGCGTCTGGCTCTCCGGTCCCGCGGTGAGGAAGGTCAGCTCGAACATGCCGACCGTACGCACCAGCACGAGCACGGACGCGGCGAGGATGCCGGGCACCAGCAGCGGCGCCAGGATGCGCAGGAAGATCGCCGTGGTCTTCGCGCCGCACATCCGGGCCGCCGCCTCGATCCGCGGGTCGATCTGCTCGATGAACGGGGTCATGGTGAGCACCACGAACGGCACCGACGGCACGAGGTTCGCGAGCACGACGCCGGTGAAGGTGCCCGCGAGATGGAACTTGTACAGCACGGTGGCCAGCGGGATGCCGTACGTCATCGGCGGCGCCAGGATGGGCAGCAGGAAGAGCAGCAGCACGAGCTTCTTGCCGGGGAAGCTCCGCCGGGCCAGGGCGTAGGCGGCGGGCACGCCGATGGCCACGGACAGCAGCACCACCAGCAGCGACACCAGCGCCGTGGCCCAGAAGACCTGGCCGAGGGCGAACTCGTCCCAGGCTTCGCCGTACCACTTGGTCGTCCAGCCCTCCGGCAGCCAGGTGGTGAACCAGCGGCTGCCGAACGAGTCGACGAGCGGCACGCCGACGACCCCGGCGAGGTTGACGAAGAACAGCCCGAAGACGGCGACCGTCACCCACGTCACGGGCCGGCCGAACCGCCGCCTCCGCGCCGGCTCCGCGCCGCCGTGCGGCCCGGCGGACCCGTCCGGTTCCAGCGGGTCGCGGGTGTCGGTGTTCCCGGTGATTCCGGTGATTCCGGCCATCAGCCCTTGCCTCCGGTCGCTCCGCGGTACAGCAGTGAGCGCCACGCCAGCACCAGGGCGACGACCACCAGCATCACCGCGGCCATGATCATGGCGATTGCCGAGCCCATCGGGTAGTCGAACTGTTGGAAGGCGGCCTCGTACGCCTCGATGGAGATGACGTGCGTGCTGCCGCGCGGATCGCCGACCAACTGGGCGGAGGGGAACACCGCGAACGCCAGCACGAAGGAGAGGCAGAAGGTGATCGCCAGACCGGGTGCGAGCAGCGGCAGCAGCACGTGCCGGAACCGCTGGCGGCGGCCCGCGCCGAGGGTGGCGGCGGCCTGCTCCAGGCTGGGATCGATGCCCGTCAGGTAGGAGAGCGTCAGCAGGTACGAGAACGGGAAGCCGCTGATCACCAGGGAGGCGAGCACGCCCCAGTAGTTGTGCACCAGGCCGAGCGGCTGGTCGATGATCCCGATGCCGGTCAGCATCTTGTTGAACCAGCCGTTGGGGCCGAGGTAGCCGAGCAGCCCCTGGGCGGTGAGCACGGTGCCCAGCGTGATCGGCATCACCAGCAGCGTCATGACGAGCCGCCGGCCGCGGAAGACGCCGCGGGTGCGGAACGCGACGGGGACCGCCGCCAGACAGTTGATCAGGGCGGCGGGCACGGCGAGCCGCAGGGTGAGCCAGATCGTCTCGCGGAGATACGGATCCTCGAAGAACTTCCGGTAGTTGGCGAACGGGCCGCCGCCCTCCGCCGGCTGGAAGGACAGCTGCAGCCCGTAGAGGAACGGGTAGCAGAAGAGCACCAGCAGGAAGGCCACACCGGGCAGCACGAGCATCGTCGTACGGTCGACGCCGCGCTCCGCCAGGCGGTGGCGCAGCGCCGGCCGGCCCTCCCGGCCCTCCCGGGCGTCGGCGCTCACGGCGTCACCGCCTCGGGCGCCTTCGGATCCGCGGTCTCGCCGGCCGCTGACCGCCGCGGCTGCGGGTCCGGCGATCCGGCCTCCTCCCGGGCGAAGACGAGCACCCGCTCCGGCGGCGCGGTCAGCTCGACGGCGTCGTCGGGTGCGAGCCGCGTACGGGTTCTGAAGTGCACCTGCTGTCCGTCGGACAGCCGGCCCTGCACGGCGAGTTCGCGGCCGTGGTACTCGACCACCTCGACGGTGGCCGGCAGCCTCGGCCCGGCCGTCCCGGACTCCGCGGTGCCGGTCGCGGCGGCTGCCACATCCAGGTCCTCCGGGCGCACCGCGGCGACGGCGTCGCCGCGGTGCGGGGCGCCGGCGCGGCCGGTGCCGGCGAGGCGGCCGTCCGCGATGTCCATCCGCACCCGCCCGCCGCCGCCGCCCGCGCCTGCACCACCCGGGGTCACAGTCACGTCGAGCATGTTGCGGTAGCCCATGAACCCCGCGACGTAGCGGTTGGCGGGGGAGCCGTACACCTCCTCCGGCGTGCCGACCTGCTGGGTCATGCCGTCGCGCAGCACCACCAGACGGTCGGCGAGCGACAGCGCCTCCTCCTGGTCGTGCGTGACGTACACGGTGGTCAGGCCGAGGCGCTGGTGCAGCCGCCGGATCTCGGTGCGCATCTCCAGCCGGAGCGCGGCATCGAGGTTGGACAGCGGCTCGTCCATGAGCACCAGCCGGGGTTCGAGCACCACGGCCCGGGCGATGGCGACGCGCTGCTGCTGGCCACCGGAGAGCTGGCCGGGGCGCTTGCGGGCGTGATCGGCGAGCTGGACGAGGGCCAGCGCCTGCGTCACCCGGAGGTCGCGCTCCGCCTTGGGCACCCGGGCCATCTTCAGGCCGAAGGCGACGTTGTCGCGCACGGACAGATGCGGGAAGAGGGCGTAGTTCTGGAAGACCATGCCGAAGCCACGGCGCTCCGGCGGCACGTTGTCGATGCGCTCGCCGTCGACAGTGATGGCGCCGCCGGTCAGCGGCAGCAGCCCGGCGAGGCAGTTGAGGGCGGTGGACTTGCCGCATCCCGACGGGCCGAGGAGGGCGATGAACTCGCCCCCCTCGATCTGCAGGTCCAGCTCCCTGAGCGCCCGGAAGCGACCGAAGCTCCGGGACACCTTCTCCATGCGGAGCGAGCCGAAGTGGGTCATCGACGGTCCTCGCTCACTGGCCCGCGACTTCGCGGTTCCACAGGTCGAACGCCGTGACCTGCTGTTCGGCGGGGAGCGAGGGCTCCTTGGGGAACTCCTCGATCCACCGGTCGAACTCCGGCTCCCCGTACTCCTCGATCACCTGCCGCGATTCCTCCGGGGCCATGGACAGCGGCACGTCCTTGACGGCGGGGCCCGGGTAGAAGTAGCCCTCGTCGTACGCCTTGGCCTGCTGCTCGGGGGTGAGCATCCACTTGATCAGCTGCAGGACGGCGGACATGGTGTCGGCGCTGACGCCCTTGGGTACGACTGCGTACTGGGCGTCCGTCACCCAGGTCATGTCGTCGAAGTGGCCCGCCTCGATCTCCTTGGGGACGGTGCCGAGTGCGCGCGGGTTGATGTACCAGCCGGTCGTGGTCATGATCATGTCAACCTGACCCTTTGCCAGATTCTGCATGGTCTCGGTGGTGCCCGAGGCGTAGTTGCCGACGTACTCGTCGAGTTCCTTGAGGTACGCCCAGGTCTTGTCCCAGCCGTTCTCCGGGTCGGTGGGGTCCTTGTCGCCGAGCAGGTACGGCAGGCCCATCAGCCAGGTGCGGCCGGGCCCGGAGTTGGGCGGCTGGGCGTACTGGAACCGCTCCGGGTTGGCCTTCGCCCAGTCCAGCAGCTCCTGGGGGGTGGTCGGCGGGTCGTCGACCGCGTCGGGGTTGTACTGGATCAGCGGCCCGGACGGGTAGTAGACGAGTGCGACGCCCTTGCCCTGCGCCAACTCGGCCATGTCGGCTGCCGGTTCCAGGTAGTCGGGATTGCCGATCGTGTCCTCGTGCTCCGCCATGTCCGCCCACAGGCCCTGGTCGAGTCCGGCCGCGAGCCCGTCGGTGCCGGTCAGCACCAGTTCGATCTGGACCCGGCCGGCATCCTGCTGGGCCTTGACCTTCCCGGCCAGGTCGGGGGCCGGGGCCTGGTCGTATGTCACCTTGCTGACGATGTCGGGGTGCTCGTCCACGAACTCGTCGATCATGCCCTGGGTCAGCTGGAGGTTCCCGGCGACGTCCAGGATGTCGAGCTCCACGGGCTTCGCGGGCTTGTCGGGTATCTGCTCCGGTTTGCCGCTCTCGGACGAGGAGTCGCCGTCGTCCGGCGCTCCGCAGCCTAAGGCCGTGGCCGCCAGGACGAGACCGGCGAAGGTGTACGTGAGCGAAGAACGCAAGCGGAGGCGTCGGGGCATAGAGGTGCTCCCTCTTAAGTCGGCGCAATGGCACGCGATTCGCCGAACAACGTCCCCCAGACGCCGCCCGGCGTCAAGAGAGTGAATTTCCTTCACGGAGCTGAACGACCGTCCTCCAGCGCCCCGGCGCGTCGCCGCGCCGGGGCGGGCGCGTACTGCTTCACCGCCTGACCGGCCGGCCCGGGGTCACCCGACCGTGACGATCACGCGCTGATAGGCCGTCAGCGACGGCGAGCCGTCGTCGGTGACCTGCACGATGGCGTGGATCGTCTGTCCGCGCCGGGCGTCCTCGGGCACGTCGAGTGCCGCCCGCGCGGAGTCCTGGCCGGAGATGTCCACCGCGCCCGGATGGGTTCCGGCCTCGCGGTAGTGCCACCACCGGTAGGTCAGGGCGTCCTGGTCGGGGTCCGTCGCGAGAGCGCGGAGGGGCACGCTCTGACCGGGGCGGGCGGTCACCTCACGGGGCCGGCGCAACGACACCTCGGGGTGGTGGTTGGCGTCCTCGTACCCGGGCGTGACGCTCCACCGCATCCGCGCCGCGAAGTCCCGCTGGGCGTCGCCGAACCAGCGCTGAGCGGAGTAGTCCTCGGGCGTCCCGCCCTGCGGGTCGCGGTCGTCGGCACCCTCGCTGCTCCACTCCGAGGGATCGTCGGGGTTCTGCACGAGGCGGCCTCCCCAGCCTCCGTAACCCGGGTGTTCGTGGCTGCGCAGGCCGTTGTCGACCAGGGTGAGGAAGGTGGAGGAGTCGCCCTCGGAGATCCACGACCCCTGCTGCTGCGGCGGTGTCCAGACGACATACCCCCTCGCGCGCAGCTCCTCCGTCGTCAGGCCCGCGAAGCCGAAGTGGTCGAAGACGTCGCCCTCGACCATCTGTTTGCCGTCGCCCCAGACGCGGTAGAACTCGCCGAACGGCCCCACGTCGGAGACGTTCTCGCGTGTCCACTCGGCGGAGAGGTATGCGTCATGCCCGGGAAGCGCCACGTCACGGGCGCCGTAGGCCCAGGTGGTCGTCGCCGCCTGACGCAGCTCGACGTCGGGCCAGCTGACGGAGATGTAGTCGCGGTAGCTGTAGTCCTGGGTGCCGAAGGAGACGATCACGGCCTTGTCGGTGACCTTGCGGTGGATCGCCGGCCAGCTCGGGGTTCCCTGGTATTCGAGCTGGATCGACTTCAGGGCACGGGCGATGGTGCTGGTCCCGCCCCAGGCCATCAGATAGACCGGCCCGCCCTCGTCGTCGAGCAGCACCTCCTTGATCCGGTCAGAGCCGGGCGAGTCACCGGAGACCGAGATGTCGCTGTCGAACTGGACGTTCCCGACCCGGATCCTGGAGCGGAGGTCGTCCGGCGCCGGATAACCGGGGTCGTGGACCTTGAGGTTGTCGTACACCTCCGCGTAGCGCTCGACGGCGTCGTGGATGAACCGCTCGTCCTCGTCCCACCGCCACGAGGTGCACGGGCACCGCCCGCTGAGGCCGAAGCGGTCGTATTCCCGGTCCGGCTGCCACCACCGCGTGCCCTCGCCGTCGCCCTTCCAGTGGAACTGGCTGCTGGCGTAGACGATGGCCTCGGTGTCGAAGTCGGCGCTGCGGAGCAGGTAGCGCACGAGCGAGTTGGAGTCGTCCAGCTCCGGGTCCGTGGTGACGACGGTCCGCGGGCGGGGGTCGCGGTCACCCGTGCCGGCGGACGCCGTTGCCGCGGACGGCGTCGCGGACGGCCCGGCGGTCGCGGACGGTTCGATCGTGCCGAGCCCCAAGGCCGCCAGCAGGGTCACCACCACGGCGACCCGCGAGCGTGCGGCGGGCCGGGGCGCCAGGCGTCCGGTGATACGGCGCATGCCCTCAAACGTCATACCGATCCCCTTCCTCCGTACCGGATCTCCACCCGGTCCCGCCCGGTGCTCGCGGTGGCTGAATAAAAATTCGGCAGTGACTTGAAATGTCTCGGCGCATTGTGGGAGCGATGCGTTCCGATGTCAACAGGGGTGGGCGGCGGGGACCCGACCACCCGCCGCATCCCGCATGCAGGGGTATTGACGCGGCACGCCTTCGGTTCGTAGCTTGACCCGCATGTCGAGTCGATATCGCATAGATATGCAACCCAGCGACGAGCCGCTCTTCGGCGCCGGCGTCTGGCACTTCGCCACCTACGTCGACCGCTACGCCACCGACGGGTACGGCGAGGCGCGGACCGTTCTCGACGGCATCGAGCTGGCCGGGGCCGTCGGCGACCTGTCGGTGCTCGACCTCAACTGGCCCTTCCCGCCCGGCGGCATCTCCACCGCCGAGGTGCACACGGCCCTCGACGCGCACGGCCTGCGCGCCATCGCCCTGACCCCCGAGATCTACACCGGCCGATTCGCCAGGGGCGGCTTCACCAACCCCGACCCCGGCACCCGCCGCGCGGCGATCGACCTCGTCGCGGCGGCGGCGGAGGTGGGCCGCGAGCTGGGCGTGGACTACATCAAGCTCTGGCCGGGCCAGGACGGCTACGACTACCCCTTCCAGGCCGACTACGCCGACCTGTGGGGCAAGACCGTCGACGCGCTGCGCGAACTCGCCCAGGGCTTCCCCGACCTGAAGTTCGCGATCGAGTACAAGCCGCGCGAGCCGCGCAACCGGATGGTCCTCTCCTCCGTCGCCCGCACCCTGCTGGCCGTCGAGGAGACCGGAGCGGACAACGTCGGCGTCCTGCTCGACTTCGGCCACTCCCTCTACGGGGGCGAGACGCCGGCCGAGGCGGCGCGCATGGCCATCGCCCGCGACCGGCTCTTCGCCATCGACGTCAACGACAACTTCCGCGGCTGGGACGACGACATGGTCGTCGGCTCCGTACACCTGCTGGAGACCTTCGAGTTCTTCTTCGCGCTGCACGACGCCGGCTGGCAGGGGGTCTGGCAGCTGGACCAGTTCCCGTTCCGCGAGGACCCGGTCGAGGCCGCCCGCACCGGCATCCGCACCATGCGCGCCTTCCACCGCGCGCTGGGCTACCTCAACCGCGACGCACTCGCCGCCGCCCAGGCGGAACAGGACGCTCTCGGCGCGCAACGGATCGCGAAGCGGGCGCTGTTCCGCGCGCTCGCGGAGAGCGAGGCGGCATGACCTCGGTGACCGCCACGATCGAGGCACCCGCACCGCTGCGGCCCGACGGGGCCGCGGTGGCGGCATACCGCGAGCGCGGCGCGCGGCTGCGCGCGGCGTCGCCCGCCGCGGCGGCGGCTGAGCTGGCGGAGATCTCCACGGAGGTACGCCGCGACATCCTCACCACGATCCGCAGCGCCGGCATGGGGCACGTCGGCGGCGACCTGTCGGTCACCGACCTGCTGGTCACGGCCCTGTGGGGCACGCTGCGCCTGCACCCGGACGACCCTGGCCATCCGCGCCGCGACCGCTTCGTGCTCAGCAAGGGCCATTGCGCCGCGGCGCTCTACTCGACGCTCGCCTCCTGCGGGTTCTTCCCGCGGGCCAGGCTGGGTGAGTTCATGGCGCCGCTGTCGCCGCTCAACGGCCACCCCGCCCGGCCCGCGGTGCCCGGCGTGGAGACCAGCACCGGGCCGCTGGGCCACGGTCTGCCCGTCGCCACCGGCTGCGCGCTGGGGGCGAAGCTGCGCGGGGAGTCGTGGCGGACGCTCGTCGTCCTCGGCGACGGGGAGATGCAGGAGGGCAGCAACTGGGAGGCGGCCATGACCGCCGCACATTACGGGCTCGCCGGGCTGACCGCGGTGGTGGACCGCAACCGGCTGCAGCAGGGCGCCCGTACCGAGGACACCAAGTCCCTGGAGCCGCTGGACGCCAAGTGGGCGGCCTTCGGATGGGAGGTGCGCGTCATCGACGGCCACGACCACCGGGCGATCAAGGAGGCGTACGAGCCGTCGGCCTCGGGCCGGCCGGTCGCGGTGATCGCCGACACCGTCAAGGGCAAGGGCGTGTCGTTCATGGAGGACCGCGTCGAGTGGCACCACAAGGTGCCCACCGACGAGCAGGTCCTTCTCGCGCTGGCGGAGCTGGAGGAACGGAACCGATGAACCCCGTGGCCCCTCTTGCGGCTGATGCCCCCACCTTCGACTGCCGGGTGGACTTCGCCGACGAGCTGCGCGCGCTGGCCCGCGCCGACGACCGCATCGTCGCGGTGTGCAACGACTCGGTCGGCTCCAGCAACCTCGTCGGGTTCCGCGAGGAGTTCCCCGACCGGCTGATCAACGTCGGCATCGCGGAGCAGGACCTCGTCGGCGTCTCGGCGGGCCTCGCCAACGCCGGCTTCATCCCCTTCGCCTCCGCCGCCGCGCCGTTCCTCACCGGCCGTGCCCTGGAGCAGATCAAGGCCGACGTCGCGTACTCCCGGCGGCACGTCGTCCTCTGCGGCCAGAGCCCCGGCATGGCGTACGGGGCGCTGGGCCCCACCCACCACGCGGTGGAGGACATCTCCTGGATGCGCGCGGTGCCGGGAGTGGAGATCATCGTGCCCGCCGACCCGGCGCAGACCCGCGCCGCCGTCCGCCGGGCCGCGTCCTCCGGCCGGCCCACGTACCTCCGCGTGCCGCGCTTCAAGGTGCCCGCCGTCACCCCCGAGGACACTCCGTTCGAGGCCGGACTGGCCGTCCGCCTCGCCGAGGGCACCGACGTCACGCTGATCGCCGTGGGCACCATGGTCTCGCGCGCCCTTCAGGCACGGGACCTGCTCGCCCGCGAGGGCGTCTCCGCGCGCGTGCTGAACATGACGTTCGTCGAGCCGCTGGACACCGCGGCGGTCGTGGACGCGGCCCGGGAGACGGGCTTCGTGGTCACGGCGGAGGAGGGGCTGCTCTCCGGCGGACTGGGCGCGGCCGTCGCCAAGGTCGTGGCCGAGCGGCACCCGGTGCCGGTGCGGATGGTGGGCGTGCCCGCCTTCGCCCCGACCGGGAGCACGTCCTTCCTGCTCGACCACTTCGGCCTCAACGCCGCAGGCATCACGGCGGCCGCCCGCGCGGTCCTCGGGCGGACGTGATGACGCCCCGGGAGCCCCTGGTGCTCGCCGTCGACCAGGGCACCAGCGCCACCAAGGCGCTGCTCGTGGACGCCGCGGGCGACGTCGTCGCCCGCGGCGACGCCGCCCTGTCCCAGTCGCACCCCGGCCCCGGCCTCGTCGAGCAGGACGTGGCAGCGCTGCTGGAGAGCGTGCGCGGCGCGGTCGCCGACTGCATGAAGGACCACGACCCCGCCGGCGTGGCCGGGTTGGCGCTGAGCACGCAGCGTGAGTCGGCCGTCCTGTGGGACGCCGCGGCCGGCCGGCCGGCCGCGCCGCTGGTCAGCTGGCAGGACCGGCGCGGCACCGAACGCATGGCGCGGCTCGGCCGGGAGGGAGCGGGCGCGGAGGTGCGGCGGCGCACCGGTCTCCCGCTCGACCCGATGTTCTCCGCGCTGAAGATGGCCGCCCTCCTCGACGAGCACGACCCCGACCGCACGCGCAGCCGCACCGGCGCGCTGCGCCTCGGCACCGTGGACGCCTACCTCCTCCACGCCCTCACCGGCAGCCTCGTCACCGAGGTCGGCAACGCCTCCAGGACCCAGCTGCTCAACCTCGCCACCGGCGACTGGGACGACGAACTGCTGCGGCTCTTCGACGTGCCCCGCGCGGCCCTCGGCCGGGTCGTCGCGTCCACCGGGCCCTTCGGCGGCGTACGGGGGCTGGCCCCGCTGCGCGACGGCACACCCGTCCTCGCGGTGCTGGGCGACTCGCACGCCGCGCTGTTCGCGCACGGCGGCTGGCGCCCCGGGGTCGTCAAGGTCACCTACGGCAGCGGCTCCTCCGTCATGACCGTCGCCGACTCGCCGCAGCCTTCGGACCAGGTGTGCAGCACGATCGCGTGGTCGAGCGGCAGTCCCGTCTACGCGCACGAGGCCAACATCCGCTCCACCGGGCGCACCGTCACCTGGCTGGCGGACCTCCTCGGCACCTCGCCCGGCGACCTGCTGGGGCTGGCCGCCGGCGCGGACGCCGGCGACGTGACGCTGGTCCCCGCCTTCGGCGGTGTCGGCGCGCCCTGGTGGGACGCCCACGCCGTACCCGTGCTCGCCGGCTTCGACCTGGGCACCGGCCGCGCGCAACTCGCGTGCGCCGCCCTGGAGTCGGTCGCCCACCAGGTCGCGGACGTGCTCGCGGCGCTCCCCGGGCTGCACCGGGTCGTCGCCGACGGCGGGCTGAGCCGCGTCGACGCGCTGCTGCAACTGCAGGCCGACATCGCGGCCGTCGACGTGATCAGAACCGGCCACCACGAACTCTCCGCCGCGGGCGCCGCCCGCCTCGCCGGTCTCGGTCTCGGCCTGTGGACCACCGACGTGCTGGAGCGGCGCGCCGACGACGCCGTGCGGACCTTCACGCCCGAGTGGGACGACGCCCGCCGCCGCGGCGCCGTCGCGCGATGGCACCGCCGTCTCGCGGCAGCCCGCGGCCTCGGCGGACGGGACACACAGGAGACGCCATGAAGAAAGCAGACCCGGCACGCGTGGCGGCGCCCCCGCCCGCCCGCCGCTTCCAGCCGACCCCCGGCCGCGGCGCCCTCGCCGCCGCCGTGCTCCTCGCGGTCGCCATCGTGGCGACCACCACCTACCGCTCGGACGGCGAGGCCGCGGCCGGCGGCGAGCCGAAGTTCGACCCGGCGCGGTACGGGGCCAGGACGTACGAGCCGAAGGTCGTACCCGCGATCGAGAAGAACGCCGTGGACGTCGCCACGCTGTACCGGGCGATGACGGACGACCAGGACGCCGCGGGCAAGCGCTACGGACACCGGGCCGGCACCGGCCCGTACAGCTACGCGGTGCGGCTCACCGGCACCGCGGGCCCCGCGCGCGGCGGCCTGATGGAGGTCACCGTCCCGGACCTGGGCAAGGGGGCCCGCGTCTCCGTCCAGGTCGGCCCCGCGGTCAACGGCACCGCGCTGCGCGACGCGGTCGGCTTCATCACCTTCGGCCAGTTCGTCAACCAGGTCGACTACGCCGACGCGGCGACCGCGCTCAACTCCGAGATGAAGGCCGAGGTGCTGAAGGGCTTCGACGCCGCGGCGGCCGAGGGCGAGCAGGTCGCCGTCACCGGCGCCGTGACGCCGCTGACGCCCGACGTGCTCACCGTCACACCGGTCTCGATCGAGAAGGCACCATGACCACGGCGGCGGAATCAGCGGGATCAGCGGGACCGGTCCCGGCGGCGCCCGTGCTGCGTGCGGCGGACATCACCAAGCTGTACGGCGGGACCCAGGCGCTCACCGGGGTCTCGCTCGACATCGCGGCCGGCCGCACCACCGCCCTCTTCGGCGAGAACGGCGCCGGCAAATCGACCCTGATGAAGATCCTCAGCGCCGTCGAGCCGCCCAGCACCGGACACGTCGAACTCGACGGCCGCACCGTGGCGTTCGGCAGCGCCCGGGAGGCCGCGGACAACGGCATCTCGATCATCCACCAGGAACTCAGCCTCTGCCCCAACCTGAGCATCCAGGACAACCTGTTCCTCGGCCGCGAGCACACCCGCACCGGCGGCGCCCTCCTCGACCGCGCCGCGCAGCGCACCCTGGCGCGCGGGGTGCTCGGCCGGCTCGACGACACCATCGACCCCGAACTCCCGGTGGGCGAGCTGCGCCTGGGGCAGCAGCAGCTCGTCGAGATCGCCCGCGCGCTGCTGCAGGACGCCCGTGTGCTGATCATGGACGAGCCGACGTCCGCGCTCAGCGCGCCGGAGGTGGACATCCTCTTCCGGGTGATCCGCGAACTCAAGGCGGCGGGCGTGGCCGTGGTCTACATCTCGCACCACCTGGAGGAGGCCCTCGCCATCGCCGACGACGTGGCCGTCCTGCGCGACGGCAGCATGGTGGCCACCGCGCGCGCCGCCGACGTCGACCTGGCCTGGGTCGTCCGCACCATGGTCGGCCGCGACCAGGACGATCTGTTCCCCGTCCGCGAACCGGTGCTCGGCGAACCGGCGCTGGAGATCGACGACCTGTCCGTCACCGATCCCGCCACCCCCGGCCGGCTCGCCGTCCACGGCCTCTCGACGACCGTGCGCGCGGGCGAGACCGTCGGCATCTACGGACTCATGGGCAGCGGACGCACCGAGCTGCTGGAGTGCCTGGCGGGCCGGCTGCCCGCCGCCTCCGGGACGGTCCGGCTGCACGGCGGGCCGCTCGCGGACGGCGTCCGCCGGCGGATCCGCGCCGGCGTGGTCCTCGTTCCCGAGGACCGGCAGCGCGACGGCCTGGTGCAGTCGATGACGGTGGGGGAGAACCTGTCGCTCGCCTCGGTGACCAGGTTCGTACGGCGGCTGCTCGTCCGCCGCCGGGCGGAACACGACGCCGTCGCCTCGATGATCGCCGACGTCACCGTCAAGACGCCCGGCGCCGGCGTGCCCATCGGCTCGCTCAGCGGCGGCAACCAGCAGAAGGTCGTCATCGGCAAGGCCCTGATGACGGGTCCCCGGGTGCTGCTTCTCGACGAGCCGTCGCGCGGCGTGGACGTCGGCGCCAAGGCCGACGTCTTCGCGCTCATGGCCGAACAGGCGGCGCGCGGGCTGGCGGTGGTCTTCACCACCTCCGAGCCCGAGGAGGCGATGCACATCCCCGACCGGCTGCTGGTGCTGGCCCGCGGCCGGCTGATCGCCGAGCTGCGTCCCGGCGAGATCACCCGCGACCGGCTGATGAGCCTCGCCGACGGAGCCGACACGAGCGAAGAGGTACGAGATGAGTGACACCCGGGCCAAGCCCGCCGCGGACGCCTCCGACCACCAGGTCGTACTGGAGCAGCGGCGGGCGGCGGCGACGCAGGCGCGGCGGCTGCAGACCCTCGACTCGGTCTTCGAGCTGCGCGCGTTCATCGCGCTCGGCATCCTCATCGTCGTCTTCAGCCTGCTGTCCGACTCCTTCCTCACGGTCGACAACGTCATCACCATGACCCGGCACGTCGCCATCAACGCGATCCTGGCCCTGGGCATGCTGCTGGTCATCCTGAAGGGCGGCATCGACCTCTCGGTCGGCTCCACCGTCGGCCTGTCCGGGGTCGTCGCCGGAGAGCTGCTGCAGGGCATGCACCTGGGCGCCTTCGACGTCGTCGCCTATCCGCAGGTCTGGGCCGTCGTCGTCCTGTGCACAGCGGTGGGGGCGGTGGTCGGCGCCGTCAACGGCATCCTCATCACCCGGCTGAACGTGGCGCCGTTCATCGCCACCCTCGGCATGCTCTACATGGCACGCGCCACCGCCATGCTCATCTCCGACGGCAGCACGTACCCCGACCTGGCCGGCGACCCCGGCAACCACAACACCGGCTTCGACTGGCTCGGCCAGGGCCGGCCGCTCGGCCTCCCGGTCGCGGTCTGGATCATGATCGTGCTCGCCGGGCTCGTCACGCTGCTGCTGCGCCGGACGCCCTTCGGCCGCTGGCTCTACGCCACCGGCGGCAACGAGCGTGCCACCCAGCTCAGCGGCGTGCCCGTCAAGCGGGTCAAGACGATCGTCTACGTGATCTCGGGCGCCTGCGCCGCGATAGCCGGGCTCATCATCGCGTCGGAACTGACCTCCGCCGCGCCCCAGGCCGGCGAGACCTTCGAGCTGAACGCCATCGCCGCCGTCGTCATCGGCGGCGCCGCCCTCTCCGGCGGCCGGGGCAACGTCCGCGGCACGCTCGTCGGGGCCTTCGTCATCGGCTTCCTCGCGGACGGCCTGGTCATCCTCGGCGTCTCGACGTTCTGGCAGATGCTCATCAAGGGCGCCGTCATCGTCCTCGCGGTCGTCCTCGACCAGACCCAGCAGCGCTTCCAGCGGCACCGCGCCGCCGCCACCGCCATCGCCGCCGGGAACGAGCACAACGGGAACGAACCACCCGGTGACCCCGCACGAAAGGCCGCGTCCGACGCCTCCACACCCCACTGACCCGCAACCGAGGAGACCTCTATGTTCCATCGCAACCGCAGCCGAACCGCCATGGCGACGGCCGCTCTCACCGGCGCCCTGCTGCTGACCTCATGCGGGGATTCCGGTGACTCGTCCGGCTCCGAGTCGTCGGAGGGCGGCCTGGTCACCATCATCACCCCGGCCGCCGACAACCCCTTCTTCAAGGCCGAGGCCGACGCGGCGAAGAAGAAGGCCGAGGAACTCGGCTACGAGACGTCGGTCGCCTCGCACGACGACGATCCCAACAAGCAGAGCGAGCTGATCGACGGGGCGATCTCCCGCGACTCCGCGGCGATCATCCTCGACAACGCCGGCGCCGACGCGTCGATCGGCCCGGTCCGCAAGGCCAACGAGGCCGGTATCCCCGTCTTCCTGATCGACCGCGAGATCAACGAGACTGGAATCGCGAAAGCGCAGATCGTGTCCAACAACGCGCAGGGAGCGCAGCTCGGCGCCCAGGAGTTCGTCGAGGCGATGAAGGGAAAGGGCGACTACGTCGAACTCACCGGAAAGGAGTCCGACACCAACGCGGGCGTGCGTTCCAAGGGATTCAACGACGTCATCTCGCAGTACCCCGACATGAAGAGGGTGGCCCGGCAGACGGCGAACTGGGACCAGCAGGAGGCGTTCAGCAAGATGGAGACCATCCTGCAGCGTCACCCCGACATCGACGGGGTCATCGCCGGCAACGACACCATGGCCCTCGGCGCGGTGGCCGCACTGAAGGCGGACAAGCGGACCGACGTCGTCGTGGTGGGCTTCGACGGAAGTCCGGACGCCATCGCCCAGATCAAGGCGGGGCACATGCGGGCGACTGTGCTCCAGCCGGCCGCCCTCGGCGCCGAGCAGGCGGTGGGGCAGGCGGACGAGTTCATCAGGAACGGCAAGACCGGGCAGCCGGAGAAGCAGGCCATCGACTGCGAACTCGTCACCAAGGAGAACGCCGGGGAATTCGGTCTCTTCGCCCGGCGCTGAGCGCTTCGCGGGCGCACCCGGCCGCACCCGGCCGCACCCGGCCGCACCCGGCCGCGAGGATATTCTGTCCGCCGGCGGCAGCGTACGGGTCGTCCGGCGGCCTGCACGACGGAATCGAGAACGATGGAGGCAGGGTGGCGGCAGCGTCGTCCACATCGAGCCCGGACCACATGCGGCTCCTGGTCAAGGTGGCCCGCATGTACCACGAACGCGGAGTGCGGCAGCCCGAGATCGCCGCGCAGCTCCACATGTCCCAGCCGCGGGTCTCCCGGTTGCTGCGGGAAGCCGTCCAGCGCGGCGTGGTACGTACCGTGGTCGTCTCCCCCGAAGGCGTGCACGCGGAACTCGAAGAGGCCCTCACGGAGCGCTACGGGCTGCGCGACGTCGTCGTGGTGGAGGTCGAGGGCGCGGTCGCCGACGTGATCCCCGCCCTCGCCGCCGCCGGCGCCACGTACCTCGATGCCACGCTCATGACGGACGACGTCATCGGCGTCTCGTCCTGGAGCGCGACCCTGCTGGAATCGGTCAACGTCATGCGGGCCAAGACGCCGTCCGTCGCCCGGGAGATCGTCCAGATCATAGGTGGCGCGGGCAGCCCGGAGGTGCAGCTGCACGCCACCCGGCTCACCGGCCGGCTGGCCGAACTGACCGGAGCACGGCCGGTGTTCGCGCCCTCGGCGGCGCTGGTGGGCAGCCGGGAGCTGCGCGATCTGCTGTGGCGCGAGCCGGCCATGGCGGAGGCCATGCGCGCCTGGTCCCGCCTCACCGTCGCCCTGCTCGGCATCGGCACCCTCGACCCGTCTCCGCTGCTGCGCCGCTCGGGCAACGCGATCACCGCCGGGGACCAACGCCGGCTCAAGGCGCTCGGAGCCGTCGGCGACGTCTGCGCCCACTACTTCGACGCCGCGGGGAACCTCGTGGACGCGCCGTTCGGCGACCGCCTCATCGGTATCGACCCGGACCGGCTCCACGCGGTCGAGCGGCGCATCGGGATCGCGGGCGGGCCGGACAAGGTGGCGGCGATCCGGGGCGCGGTGCGCGGCGGCTGGGTCAACACCCTGATCACGGACGTCGAGGTGGCCCGCAGCCTGCTGAGCGACTGACCGCCGACGTACCTGACTGCCGGTCCTTCCGGGGCCGCCGGCGTCGGCGTCGGGCCGCCGCGGGTCGTCACCACTCGGCGATTCGGCCGTCGGGGTGGCGCCAGTCGGCTTCGGGGTGGTGCCAGTCGGTGTCCGCGGAACGTATGGCGGCCTCGTCGACCGTGATGCCGATGCCCGGTTCCGTGGGAACCGCCAGCGTGCCCGCCGTGGGGGTGAGCGGGGCCGGGTCGGGGACGTAGTCGGCCATCTCGCCGCGGGGCAGACCCGCGTAGCCGGTGTTGTAGTGGATGCCCAGGCTCTGCTCGTGCAGCGGCACGTTCAGGCAGGCGCTCGCCACCTGCAGCGACGCCGCCAGCGACACCGGCCCGTTCGGCGAGTGCGGGACCACGGCCACGTCGAACGCCTCGGCCATCCGGCAGATCTTCGCCAGCTCGCCGAGGCCGGTGAGCGACACGTCCGGCTGCAGGATGTCCACGCCGCCCCGCTGCAGCAGCCCGCGGAACTCCCAGCGGGACGCCAGCCGTTCGCCCGTGGCGATCCGGGTCGCGCCCGCCACGGCCGCCACCTCCGGCAGCATGTCCTCAAGCCCCGGCGCCAGCGGCTCCTCCACCCACAGCAGCCGGAACTGCTCCAGCTCGCGCAGCAGCGGACGCACCATCGCCCGGTGCACCCGGCCGTGGAAGTCCAGCGCGATGCCGAGCGACGTGCCGAACTCCTCGCGCAGCGCCGCCACCCGGGCGACGACCGCGTCCACCTCGTCCGCGCCCGCGATGTGGTCCAGCTCGGCCGTGGCGTTCATCTTCACGGCGGTGAAGCCCTGTTCGAGCCGGGCCCGGGCGCCGGCCACCACGTCGTCCGGGCGGTCGCCCGCGATCCAGGCGTACACCGGGATCCGCTCCCGCACCGGGCCGCCCAGCAGCTCGTGCACCGGCACGCCCAGGCCGCGCGCCTTGATGTCCCACAGCGCCTGGTCGATGGCCGCCGCCGCGGTGGCGAGCACCGGACCGCCGCGGAAGAAGGCGCCGCGGCGCATGCGGTGCCACAGCTCCTCGACCCGGCCCGCGGGCGCCCCCCGCAGGCCGGCCGTCAGGTCACGCACGGCGCCCAGGACGGCGTGCCGGCGCTTGGAGACGATGGCCTCGCCCCACCCGGCCGCCCCCTCGTCCGTCGTCACCCGGACCAGGATCCAGCGCGGCGGCACGCTGTACGCGGTGATGTCGCTGATCTGCACGGAGGTTTCTCCCTCGGTTCGACGTTGCGCTACGGGCGGACCGCCGGGAACACAGCCCTGCCGTACGGGATGAGACGGACCGGACCCACCAGCCCGCAGGACTGGGGCCGCGCCGCCCCGAACACCTCGGGCCGGGCCACCCGCAGCCGGTTCAGCAGCGTCGTGGCCACCTCGACCTCGATGGTGTTGACGCCGCGGCGCAGCCGGTCGCCGACGTCGACCGTGCCCGTCACCTGGTCGGCGGGCGGCAGCTCCGCGCCGTTGACGGTGACGCGGAAGGTGTCGGAGACCTCGCCCAGTTCGAGGAGCGCGCCGTGCCCGCCGGTCCACGGTGCGCCCAGGCGCACGGTGGTGCGGTAGCGCCCGACGCCGGCGGAATCGGCCAGCTCCGGCAGCTGAGGCCACGGCGCGAGGCCGTCGAGCCGCAGCGTGCGCCGCTCCCTGACCGTGTCGGTGGGCGTGGCGCCCGGACGCCAGTCCTCCGCCCGCAGCTCCCAGCGGGTGAGCGGCACGGGCTCCGGCATCGGCCCGATGACCGCGGTGACCGTGCGCCCGTCCGCCAGCTCCGTCGCGTACGAACCGGGCCGGCGCTCCCGCACCTCCAGCCGGCCGTCGCCGGTCCACCGCACGTCGGCGGCCTCCGTGCGCACCGCGTGCCGCCCCGCCGTAGCGCGCGTACCCCAGCTGCCGGGGCGGGCGAGCGCGACGATCGTGGTGGCGCCGGGGGCCAGGGCGATGCGCAGCCGGATCCGGTCGCCCTCGCGCCGGTGGACGGCGACGGGCTCGATGGCGCCGGTCCACGCGTCCAGCCGGTACGGGACCGCGTCCGGCCGCCGGGCGGCGAGGACCACGTCGTGGTCGACCGGCGTGCCGTCGGAGTCCTTCCGGCTCACCGCGTCGTTGGCGAAGAAGAAGTAGTCGGCAGCGTCATCGGCGGTGCTCGCGCGGTGCGCGTGCAGCAGCACGGAAGCCTCGGCGTACTCCACGTCGCGCCGCACGCCGAGCGCGGCGAGGGCCCGCGGCACGTCCGGCCGGTCGGGGACGACGGCCACGGTCGGCTGGACCAGCAGCTCCGCGAGCAGCCGGCGCAGGCGCTCGTTCGCGCCCGGTCGCGGCAGCCCCGGCACATGTCCGTCCGACCAGTCGCCGATGACGACGACCGGCAGCCCGGCCTTCGCGTAGCCGAGGAGCTTCTCGGCGACGTGCAACTCCATCGTGCGCTCGCGCCCGTTCATCACGTCGCCCTCGACGACCAGGGCCTTGAACGCGGGCCCTGCGGGCGCCAGCCGGCCGTCGCGGACGTCGGCGCCCGGCAGGGTGAGCAGCCGCGGGCTGAGGAACAGATGGGTCCAGCCGACGGGCACGCCCTCGGCGCTGAACCAGGGCGCGCCGAGTCCGGAGCCGGCGTAGCCCTTCTGCCGCAGCACGCCCACGTCCGCCCGGTTGACCCCGGTCTGCAGTACGTGCTGCATACGGGCGAGAGCGCGCGCGATCTCGGGGGCGTGGCGCCAGCCGGGCTGGCGCGGCCCCCACGCCTCCCCGTAGCCGGGGGCGCCGTGGTAGGGGGAGAAGGCGGCGAAGCCCGGCCAGCCCGCGCCGGGGGCCCGGGCGTAGGCGAAGCCGTGGAAGACGGCCTGGTTGACGCCCGCCGCGTACTGGGTGACGAGCTTCTTCAGCGTGTCGTCCCAGGTGGTGGCGTAGGCGCCGCCGGCCGTGGCGCCCGCCTCGTTCGAGAGCACCCGCCGGCCGCCCATGTCCCGGCCGCCGGCCAGACAGCGGAAGTCGTCGAGGTTCTTGAAGCCGAGCGACTCGCCCTCCGGCACGTCCAGGAGCGCGGCGGCGTACATGGCGTCGGTCTCCAGCCCGTACGGCTGCACGCGCAGGGCCAGGCCGAGCGCGTGGGCCCAGGCGCGCAGCGGCTTCAGGTGATGCTCGACGTACAACTCGGTGACGACGTCCATGTAGTCGCGCCGCACCGCCGTGTCGACGTCCTTGCCGAAGCTGAAGACCGGGTCCTCGTCGTACTCGACGACCGCGGCCAGATACGGCGGCAGGGCGTAGCCGGTGTGCCGCTCGAACGCGGCGGGGATGCCCGGCGTCCACAGCGTCGCGTCGGTCTCCAGCTCCAGCGAGTCCTCGAACAGCGCGCCCCCCGTCGCGCGCAGCAGCGCGCGCACCGGCGGTGTGAGGATGTGCTCCTCCCAGAACCCGGTGACCGCCCGCGTGCCCGCCGCGCCGAGGTGGTCCACGACGTACGACAACGGGGCGGTGTGCGGGGGCCCTTCGGGGCGCTGCCCGGAGCCGCGCTCCCAGTAGGCGATGACGAGCCAGACGCCGCCGGCGGGCGCGGTCCAGGTGAGCCGGCCGTCCACGACGCGGTCGGCGAGGTCGGTGACCGTGTCCGGGTCGAGCACCACGGGGGAGTCGGCGGGGGAGCCGCCCGCGGCGACGCGCGCGGCCTGTACGTACCGCGCGCGCTGCGCCGTCACCCCCTCGGCCGGCGGGGCGAGCGCGGCGGGCAGCGGGCCCGCGAAGGTCTGCCCGCCCTCGACGACCGCCACGCCGTGGGCGAGTTCCCAGGCCGCGGCGGGGTCGCCCGGTGCGACCGTGGGCACGGCGGCGGGCCACGCGGGGCCGACGGTGAGGTCCACGACCAGCCGGCGGCGCGCCGCGCGGCGCAGCGACGCTTCGACGGCGGCGACCCAGGCGGGCGTTCCCCAGCCGTGCCGCTCGACGTCGATCTGTTCGGTCATGCTGTGGGTGACGGCGGCGATCTCCACCCCGCCGAACCCGGCGTCGGCGATCTGGTCCACCTCGCGCTCGACCTCGCGGCGGTCGACCAGCCCGTCGGGCCACCACCAGCGGAACCTGGGACGTACGGCGGGCGGCGGCTCGGCGAAGGCGCGCGCGAAGCCCGCGCCCCCCGCGTCCGGCGCCGCCGCGCGCGCTGTGCCTGCCGCGCCTGCCGCGCTGAAGGGCACGGCGAGGGTCGCACCGGCGGCGGCGCCCATCGCCAGCAGTGACCGCCGCCGCAGGCCGCCCGTGTCGTGTGCCGCCGCTCTGTGCGGCTCGGTGTCGTCGCGCATGGGACTCCCCATCTGGGATCAGTCTGGGATCAGAGGCTGAGCCGGTAGGCCCGGCGGGCCGTACCGCGGAACACCTCGGTTCGCTCCTCGTACGACAGGCCCTCGCACAGCCGGTCCGCCACCTCGGCGACCTCCGCGTACGAGGCGGCGAGCAGGCAGACGGGCCAGTCGGAGCCGAACATCACCCGCGCCGCGCCGAACGCCTCCCACGCCGTCTCCGCGTACGGCCGCAGTCCCGCGCCGGTCCCCGCGCCCCGGCCGGCCCCGGTGACCAGGCCCGACAGCTTGCAGAACACCTGCCCCCCGGCGGCGAGCCGCCCGAGATGCCGTGCCCACGCGGCGAACTCGCCGTCAGCCGGCGGCGGCTGGCCCAGGTGGTCGAGCACGAAGGTGACCTCCGGGCAGGCGCGCACGGCTTCGAGGGCCGCGGGCAGCTGTCCGGGCCGGACGAGGAGGTCGTACGCCAGGCCCGCGGCGCCCACCGCCCGCAGGCCGCGCAGCACCTCGGGCCGGGTCAGCCAGCCCGGGTCCGCTTCCGACTGCACCGGGTGGCGGATTCCCACCAGCCGGTCGCCGCCGGGCAGCCGGCGCAGCTCCGCCAGCCGGCCGGGCACGTCGGGTGCGGTCAGGTCGACCCAGCCGACGACGCCCGTCACCGGACCCGGCGCGGCGGCGAGCGCGAGCAGTTCCGCCGTCTCGCCCGGCTCCGGCAGGCTCTGCACGAGCACCGTGCGGTCCACGCCCGCCGCGAGGATGGCCGGCGCGAGGTCGGCGAGCCCGAAGTCGCGCCGGATCGGGGCCAGAGCGGGGGAGTCGAGCCAGTCGTGCCGGCGTGCCGAGAGATCCCATACGTGGTGGTGGGCGTCGACACGCCACGGCTCGCTCATCGCGTCGCCCCCTCCCGCCGCGCGCCGGGCACCGTGTCCGGCCCCGCGCCCGCCGCGGACGCGGCGCCCGCCGTGCCCACGGTGGCCACCGGAGCCGGGCCGCGGGCCGCCCAGGGGGCGCCCAGCTCGGAGAAGAGGGCGAGCCGGGCGGCGCTGGCGTCGAGCAGTGCCCGGATGCCGGGGATGACGCGCCGCGGCGCCGTGCCGCGGTGGTCCGAGTGCCAGGCGTCCGGCGGCAGCCGTACCGGATCCGGCGCCGTGCGCACCGCCTCGACGACGCGCGTGAACGCGCCCGCGCGCGCCAGCGGGCTCAGCAGCGGGGTGCCGTCGCGCAGGTGCGCGAGCAGGTTCTCCAGCAGGTCGGTCCGCGGGTGCAGGTGCTCCTGCTGCGGCCGGCCCGAGCGGACCAGGAGCAGCCGGTCGGCCGTGTACTGCAGCGTGATCCGGCCCTGTTCGCCGTGCACCACCACGTACGGCGGGGCGTTCCGCTCGGCGCACAGCGTGGCGGCGAGGGTGAGCGTCGTGCCGCGCGCGGTCCCCAGCCGTACGCAGGAGGTGTCGTCCGCCTCGATGTCGTGGGCCCGGAAGAGCTCCAGCTCCACCGACGCGACGTCCTCGGCGCGGTCGCTGCCGTCGATCCGCAGGGCGGTGGCCAGCGCGTGCGCGAGGGGGTTGGTGAGCACGCCGTCGACCACGTCCACGCCGTCCACGCCGCCCGGCGGGAGCGGGAGGCGGCGGCGTCCGGCCCACGGGGTCCGGGCGTAGTAGCGGGCGTCGCGCACCCACGCGCCCGCAGCGCCGATTCCCCGCAACGGGCCCACCGCGCCGTCCGCCACCAGCTCCCGTGCCGTCTCCACCGCCCGGGAGCCGAACGACTGGAAGCCCACCTGGCAGACGACGCCTGACGCGCGCAGCGCGTCGGTCAGCCGGGCGAAGTCGACGAGGGAGGCGACCGGCGGCTTCTCCAGCAGCACGTGCGACCCGGCCCGTACGGCGGTCAGCGCGAGGTTCACGTGCGTGTGGATGGGTGTGCTGACGATCGTCACGGCGGGGCCGGTGCGGGCGAGCAGCGCCGCGAGGTCGCCGGACTGCTCGGGCCCGCCGAGGGCGTCGAGGTCCGCGGTGGCGAGCGGCGCCGGGTCGCATACGCCGACGACGCGCACCAGGCCGGCGGCGGTCAGGCGCGTCAGGTTCCGCCGGTGCGCGGTGCCGTAGCCGTGGGCGCCGGCGAGGACGACGGGCACCGGCTCCGCCGGCCGCGGCGGTACGGGACCCACGGCTACGCCAGGTCCCAGCCGGCGAGCGCCGCGTGCACCCGCGCCTTCATATCCGGCGGCAGCGGGTGGCTCGGCGGCCGTACGTCGGGCCGGCAGAGCCCGAGCGAGGCGAGGGCTTCCTTGACGACGGCGACGTTGTCGGCGGACCGGCGCTCCGCGCGCAGGGCCTCGAAGTCCCGGATCTGGTCCCAGACCTTCATCGCGGCGGCGAAGTCCCCGTCCCTGAGGGCCCGGAGCAGGCCGAGGGAGACGCGCGGGGCGACGTTGGCGAGCCCGGAGGTGAACCCGGTCGCGCCCACGGCCCAGTAGGCGGGCGTGTACAGCTCGGCGAGGCCGGCGACCCAGACGAACCGTTCGAGCCCGGCGTCGCGGGCGACGGCGGCGAACCGGGCGGCGTCCGGCACCGCGTACTTCACGCCGGCGACGTTGGGGCACAGCTCGCCGAGACGGCCGATGAGGCTGCCGTCGAGCAGCGGGTCGCGGATGTAGAGCACCACGCCCAGCTCGGGGACGGCGTCGGCGACGGCCCGGTGGTAGGCGAGCCAGCCCTCCGCCGAGACATACGGGTTGACCGGCTGGTGGACCATGACGAGCCCGGCCCCGGCCTCGCGCGCGTGCCGGGCGCCGCGGACCGCGGTGGCCGTGTCGAGGCCGACGCCGGCCACGACGGCGACCGCATCACGGGCTGCCGGGCCGCCTGCCGGGCGAGCCGCGCGAGCGGCTTCCCCGACCGCCAACTCGACGACGAGCCGGCGCTCGTCCTCGCCGAGGGCGTAGAACTCGCCGGTGTTGCCGCCCGGGGTGATGGTCCGTACTCCGTTGTCCAGCAGTCGGCGCAACAGCAGCTGGTATGCCGCCTGGTCCACCTCCCCGTCGGCGTCGAAGGGAGTCACCGGAATGGCGACGAGATCGGAGAGTGCGTGCTTATGGTCCTGCTGCACTGGCTGCATCATCGGCTCCGCCCGAGGGGTGGTCAGGGTCGAGTCACTGTGCTTGCATGCTGCTTGGTTGCTGGCATACCACCTGAATGCCATGACGAATCCTAGCAGTGCGCCGACGTAAGGAGCCCGTCCCATGCGGCTGTTCCGTTCGTTCCTGGCTCTCCCCGTCCTGGTCGCGGCCCTGCTCGCGGCCCTGGTGACCGCCGTTCCGGGCGAGTCCACCGCCCGCGCCGCCGGCACCCGTGCCGCGCCGCAGCTCCAGCCGCAGGGAGTGGAGGAGGCCGTCTGCACGGACACCCCGCTGCGGCTCACCTTCGACTCGCCCGTGCAGTTGGGCGACAGCGGCCAGGTGCAGGTCCACCACGCCGACGGCACCCTCGTCGACGTGATCGACCTCGCCGACTCCGGGACGTACCAGAAGAGCATCGGCGGTGCGCTCACCGACTACGGCGAGGTCCACCGCTGGTTCTACGAACCCGTCGTGATCGACGGCCGCACCGCCTCCCTCCACCTGCACTACGTCCTCGACCCGGGGCAGGAGTACTACGTCACCGTGGACGAGGGGTTCTTCCGCGGGCACGAGGGCATCACCGGCCCCGACGCCTGGCGGTTCCGGACGCAGGACGCCCCCGCGCCCGGCGCCGGGCGGCTGTCCGTCGACCGGGCCGGCGGCGGGGACTTCTGCACCGTCCAGGGCGCCGTCGACTTCGTGCCCGAGAACCGCGAGGACGGTGATCACGAGGTGCGCATCGACGTGGCCCCCGGGACGTACCGCGAGATCGTCTACGTCCCCCAGACCAAGCCGCACCTGACCGTCACCGGCAGCGGGGCCGGTGAGACCGTGATCGGCTACCCCAACAACAGCGTCCTCAACGGCGACGCGGCCATGTCCGACGTGCCGGCGCGGCAGAGCTACTGCCCCCGCCGCGTGCTGCCGCAGCCCGACCGCTTCAACTGCTGGCGGGCCGCCTTCGGGGTCGACGCCGACGACTTCACGCTGCGCGACGCGACCATCCACAACACCACCCCCGACGGCGGCTCCCAGGCCGAGGCGTTCCGCGGCAACGGCGACCGCATCGTCCTGGAGCGCGTCCGCGTCCTCAGCTACCAGGACAGCCTACGGCTCCAGGGCCGCGCCTTCGTGACCGACAGCTACGTGGAGGGCGACGTCGACTTCGTCTGGGGGACGGGCGGCGTGTTCGTCCAGGACTCCGAGCTGAAGTCCCTCGACACCGGCTACGTCAGCCAGGTGCGCAACGCCGACGACGGGCCCGGAAACGTGTTCGTGAACACGCGGCTGACCCGGGCCGCTCAGGTGCCGGACGGCAGCGTCCTGCTCGGCCGCATCGACGACCGGTTCACCGGCAGCCAGGTCGTGTTCATCGACTCGCCCATGGACGGGCACATCGCCCCGGTGGGCTGGGGGCTCACCGGATTCGACTGCACGGCCGCCGAGAAGCTGCGTTTCTGGGAGTACGGCAGCACGGACCTCGCGGGCGACGCCCTCGACGTCTCCGGCCGGCTGCCCTGCTCCGAGCAGCTCGACGAGGCACAGGCCGAGACCTGGCGCGACCCCGCGACCCTGCTCGACGGCTGGGACCCGCGCTCCTAGAAGCAGACACCCGTGGGGCCGGTGCACCTTCGCCGGCCCCGGCGCGGATACACCACCACTCCGACGAACCCACGGCAGGTGATCACCATGTCCACGGTGTCCCGCAGGACCCTCCTCGGTGCACTCGGCACCACGGCCGCCGGCGCAGTCGCCACCACCACGGCCACCGCCCCCACCGCCGCCGCCACACCGGCCGGCGCGGCCCCCGCGGCGGCGGCCGGGGCAGCGGCCGGGGCAGCGGCCGGGGCCGCCCCGCCCCGCCCGCCGCGGCCGGTGGCGCCGGTCAACGCCGAGGTGGCCGCGGCCCACAGCATCGACTACCGCGCGCTCCCACAGCAGGTCGTCGGCGTCGACACGGAGGAGCTGATGGCCGTGTACACCGAGGCCGACGCCGACGCGCTGCGCGCCGCCCTCGTGCGGGAGGTGTGGAAGTCGGCCGACGGTCGCCTGCCCACCGCCCTGCCCGAGGTCGACGAGGGCGTCGACGGCAGCGAGCTGCCCGCCTTCGAGGGCGTACGCCGCATCGACCGGCTCACCGTGCGGCTGCCGTACGGGCTCAGCTCCGTCGTCTTCCTGCTGCTGCCGACAAGCAGCACGCACGGGCGGTTCGCGCTCTACCACAACGGCCACGGTGAGGAGCCGAGCACGATGCGGCGCACCGCGCAGGGGCTGCTCGACGCCGGGTACGCCGTACTGCTCCTCGCCATGCCGCTGTACCACTGGAACCCCAGGGAACTGGAGGACCCCGCGGACCCGTCCCGTACGGTCACCGTGGAGTCGCACAACGACCTCGGACCGTGGGAGACGGCGGAGTTCTCCACGCTGCGGTTCTTCCTGGAGCCGCCGGCGGTGGCGCTCAACCACGTGCAGCGCACGTACCGGCCGCCCTCGGTGCAGATGACCGGCCTGTCCGGCGGGGGCTGGTGCGCCACCGTCTACCCGGCGCTCGACACCCGAGTGACGCGCAGCTATCCCACCGCCGGCTCGCTGCCGTTCTTCCTGCGCTCCGCGCCGCCCAAGCCCAGCCCCACGACCGGCGACTGGGAGCAGCGCAAGGACTCTCACCCCGTGTTCTACGGGCTGACCGACTTCATGGACCTCTACGCGCTGGCGGCGGTCGGCGAGCACCGCCGCCAGATACAGATCCTGAACCGCTTCGACGACTGCTGCTTCAACGCGGTGGGCCACCGCTCCTACGAGCCGGTGGTGCGCCACCGCGTCCAGGTCATCGGCAACGGACACTGGGAGCTGCTGGAGGACGCCACCCACGGCGACCACACCATCAGCCCCTACGCGCTGTCCGTGATCCTCTGGGACCTCGACGTCGCGTGCGCCCACCAGCCGTAGCCCGCGTCTGGCGCCTCAGCCGGCCGGCAGCGGCACGAGCGTGTCCGTGGCCACCGGGGCGCCCGTCGCGAACGACTCGTTCGCGGCGAGCCCGGTGACCAGGGCCAGCGCGCCGTCGACAGCGGTGGCGCGCTGGCCGTCGGCGCCACCGCTGCCGTCCGCCGCTCCGTCCGCTGTTCGGCCCGCGGCCCCGTCCGCTGCTCGGTCCGCCGCCCCGTCCGCCGGGCCGAACAGCGCGCTGAGCATGCGTTCGTCGCCGCCGCCGTGTCCCGCGTGGTCGTAGCCCGGCACCGGCACCTCCTGCGGCTCCCGCCACAGCGGGCGCAGCAGGATGCGCGGGCCGCCGGCGTTGGCCATCGCCTTGTCGCCGTGGATGGCGCCCTTGCCCGAGGCGGTGCGCAGCCGCGGCGGCTGCCAGCGGCTCTCCTCGACCTCCAGTTCCAGCCGTCCGGCGGTGCCGTTGAAGGCGACCCGGTAGCCCTCCCAGGGGGAGTAGGCGGTGAGGTGGTACGTCATGGCGGCGCCGGTGTCGTAGCGCACCAGGACCGACATGTCGTCCTCGATGGTGATGCCGTCGCCGAAGACGTTGCGGTCGCGCAGGTAGCCGTCGTGGGTCTCGGCCTCCAGATAGAGCGAGCGCAGCGCGTCGTTCTCGGCGAGCGGCAGTGCGAACGGGTCGTCCTGGGCCGCGGCGGCGCCGTGGGCGCGCTCGTAGTCGCGCCGGTAGCCGGACTTCTCGCCCGCCTCGCGGCCGTAGAAGCCCAGCCGGCCGTGGCCGAAGACCTGCCGCGGGCGGGCTCCCAGCCACCAGTTGACGAGGTCGAAGTGGTGGCTCGACTTGTGCACCATCAGCCCGCCGCTCTGGTCCTTCTCCCGGTGCCAGCGGCGGAAGTAGTCCGCGCCGTGGCGCACGTCGAGCAGCCACTCGAAGTGCACCGACAGCACCTCGCCGACCGCCCCGCCGGCGAGCAGGGCGCGGATCTGCGCGTGCACGGGGTTGTAGCGGTAGTTGAACGCGACGGCCACCTCCCCGCCGGTGTCCGCCGCGGCCTTGAGGATGCGGCGGCAGCGCGGCGCGTCCGTGGTCATCGGCTTCTCCGTCACCACGCGGCAGCCGGCGTGCAGCGCCGGCACGATGTACGCGTCGTGCAGGGCGTCCACCGTCGTGACGACGACCTCCTCGATGCCGTCGGCGCGCAGCCGGCGCTCGAAGTCGTCCGGGGCCCACGCCGCGGCCTGAGGCGCCCCCGCCGCCGCGAGGAGCCTTTGGTGGTGGGCGATCCGGGCCGGGTTGGGGTCGCACAGCGCGGCCACCCGCAGGTGCGGGCGGCGGGCGAGCGCGGTGGTGAACATCTGGGCGCGGGAGCCGGTGCCCACCACGACGGCGCGGGCTGGTGGTTCGACGGGGGTGGTCGACGTCATGACTGTCCTCCGAGGGGTTCGCCGTTGACGGTGACGTTGTGCACGGAGAGTCCGTTGACGGACTGCAGCAGCGCGGGCTGCGCGGCGTCGGCGAAGTCGAGGCCGGACAGCCGCACGTCGCGTACGGGCTCCTCCGGACGCGCCCGGATGCGTACGGGGTACTCGCACGGTCCGCCGATCCGCCAGCGTGCCGCCGACAGCCGGCTGACCTCGGCGAGGTGCTCGCCGCCGGTGCCGCCCGCGTACTGGAACGTCACCTCGAACGGTACGTACGTCCAGCCCGGCGCCGCCACGTCCGTCACGCGCACGTCCCGTACGTAACCGCCGCGGGTGGGCGTGGACTTGACGTTGAGGATCCAGCCGACGGCGGCCTCGTCGAGGTCCGGGTGGCGGGGCAGGTGCAGTCGCCGGGCGAGCACGTCGGACACCCCGCCGCTCATCTCGCTGCCGATCGCCACCGCGGCGCCCCCGCTGAGATAGCGGCAGTCCTCGATCAGGATGTGGCGGGATGGCACGCCGACCCGCCGGCCGTCCCGGTCGCGGCCCGACTTGATGGCGATGCAGTCGTCGTCGGTGGCGAAGGTGACGCGGCTGATGGCGACGTTCTCGCACGAGTCGGGGTTGCAGCCGTCGCTGTTCGGGCCGTGGCACTCGACGGTGACGCCGCGCACGGTGACGTTCCGGCTGAACACCGGATGGATGTTCCAGAACGGGGAGCCCAGCAGCGTGACGCCCTCGATGAGGACGTTCCGGCAGGAGTGCGGCTGGACGAAGCTGGGGCGCAGATAGTGCCCCTCGCCGAGGACGCGCTCCGCGACGGGTACGCCGTCGGCGCCCCAGCGCTCCAGCTGCCCCCAGTCGTCGCGCTCGTGCGGCATGCCCGGCCCCCAGCCGAACTGGCCGGAGCCCTTCCACGGCCACCAGTGGGAGTTGTCGCCCTGCGCGTCGAGGACGCCGCGGCCGGTGACGGCGATGTCGTGGGCGCGGTGGGCGTAGATCAGCGGCGAGTAGTTGTAGACCTCGATGCCCTGCCAGCGGGTGAGGACGACGGGCAGGTAGGCGGCCGGGTCGGTGCTGAAGAGCACGGTGGCGTCCGCGGCGACGTGCAGGTCGACGCCGCTGAGCAGGTGGATCGCGCCCGTGGCCCAGCGGCCCGGGGGCACCAGCACATGGCCGCCGCCGGCGTCGTGGCAGGCGCGTACGGCGGCCCGGAAGGCGGCGGTGCAGTCCGTGGCGCCGTCGTCGGCGGCGCCGTAGTCGGTGACGGGGAACCAGGCGTCGGGGAAGCGGGGGAGGCCGGGCCCGGCCGTGTCGGTGTCTGTGCCCGTGGCCGCGTTCGCGGCGGTGGTGGACAGCGGGACCGCGGCGGCGGCGAGAGCGCCGAGCCGTAGGACGTCTCTGCGTGCGGGCCTGCTCATGGCGACTCCCTCGGTGGCGCGGTCGGTGGTGCGGGTCGGTTGAGCGAGGGCTGCGGGTCGGTCGTGCGGGTCAGTTGAGGCGGTGCTCGCGGTGGTAGCGGGACGCCTCGCCGGCGGCGTGGGCGGCGAACATCGGCCCCGTGGTGTCAGGGTCGCCGGTCCGCAGGGCGTTCAGCAGCTCGGCGTGGTACTCCGCCATCGCGCGCCAGTCGCCACGGAAGAGCGGATTGCCCAGCACGTGCAGCCCCCACATACTGGACTCGATCATGCGCCACAACCGGATGAGCGCCGCGTTGCCCGCCGCCTCGCAGACGTGCCGGTGGAAGGACATGTCGGCGTCGCGGAACGCGCCGATGTCGCCGCTCTCCGCGGCCCGGCGCAGCAGCGTCACATCGCCGTCGAGCAGCCGCAGCCGCTCCTCGTCCAGCCGGCCGGTGGCCCTGCGGGCCGCGTACTCCTCGAACATCACCCGGATGTCGCGGACTTCCTGCGCCTGCCGTTCGGAGACCTGCGAGACGTACGTGCCGCGGCGCGGCTGCGAGATGACCAGCCCCTCGTGCGCCAGCCGCTTGATCGCCTCGCGGGCCGGGGCCTGGCTGGTGCCGACCTGACGGGCGATCTCCGACTCCACGAGCCGCTGGCCCGGCACGAGTTCGCCGCCGACGATCCAGGAGCGCAGCAGCCCGTAGACGTGGTCGGAGAGCAGCTGGCGGGGCAGCTGCACGGCCGCGGGGAAGGCTGCCCCGTCGGTGCGGCCGGCCTGGCCGGTGCGGGCAGACATGGTGGGGGCAGCCGGGACGGGGCGCGGCCGGCCGTCGGCCTGCTGTCTGCGCTCCTCCTCCTGCCAGATGCGGGCGACGGTGGACTGCGACAGCCCGAGCGTCCGGGCCAGTGAGCGGGTGGACGGGACCGGACCGCCCTCGCGCGCCTGCGTCAGCAACTCGGCGATGTGCCGCTCGGCGTCGTGCCGCCCGGTGGTGCGCGGGCGCCCCGACCGCGGGGCGTCGCTCAGCCCGTCGACCCCGCCGCTGAGGTATCGTTCGCGCCACTTGGCCACGGTGGCGGGGCTGACCTGCAGGCGCTTGGCGATGTCCGCGTTGGCCAGTCCCTCCGCGCAGGCGAGCACGATGCGGCTGCGCAGCCGCAGCGCCTCGGGCGGCCGGGCCGACCAGTCCCGCAGCGTCGCGCGGTCCTCGTCGCTCAGCTGCGGGAACTTCCGCAGATCCGGTGCGGTCACGGGCCCGCATCACCTCTCGATGTCTGTGGAATTCTGACTCACTTCGCGGGTCTTCACGGCCACTGTCATCAACTTTTCTTTCATGACAGGCACCTTGACGGCGCTTTACTACGAACATATTAACTTATCGTTGCTCGATTGTTGACCCACTAAACCGTGATCGCCCGTGCTCGCCAAGGAGGAACCGATGCGTCAGCGGCAGACGGAACGAGTGTGGGCGGGCGCGGTGGCCGTGCTCTCGGCGGCTGTGCTGGCCGGGTGCGGCTCGGGGGGCTTCTCCGACGACGACGGCGACTCCGGCGGCTCGTCGGAGGGCGGCACGGTCCGCATGCTCGTCAACATCACCCCCAACCTCACCCAGGACTTCTGGAACGACTTGGTGAAGCCCTTCGAGGAGGCCAACGACGGCGTCGACGTGAAGATCGAGGCCCCGTCCGGCAAGGGCGTGGCGGACACGCTGCAGCAGCAGCTCGCCGCGGGCGACCCGCCGGACGTGGTCGAGACGCTGATGGTGGACGAGACGCTCGCGCCCAAGATGCTGGAACTGACCGACGAACCATGGGTGGCCGACACCCCGCTGGTGAAGGAAGCCGCCCTGGACGGAAAGATCTACAACGTCGGCGTCGGCGAACAGGCCCAGTCCCTCGTCTTCTACAACAAGAAAGCCTTCGCCGAGGCCGGCATCGAACAACCGCCCACCACACTCGACCAGTTCACGAGCGCGATGGGCAAGCTCAAGGACGCCGGCTACCTGCCGCTGCAGACCTCCGGCGAGTTCGTCACCGGACTGCAGCTCCTGCAGTTCGCCGACCCGTCCCTCGCCCAGAGCCACCCCGACTGGTACGCGGACGTCGGGCGCGGCGAGCCGACCGTCGGCGAGTCGATGCTGCCGTATCTGGACCTGTACGACAGCTGGCTGGAGCGCGGCTACCTCGACAAGAACGCGATGGGCCTGAAGAACGTGGACGGGGAGACGAACTTCCTGTCCGGTAAGTCGGCGATGTACGTCATGGGCAGCTGGTTCACCGCCTCCGTCGCCGCCGCCGAAAAGGGCGACGAGGTCGGCGTCTTCGCCGCCCCCGTCGCCGAGGGCCAGGACCACCCCGGCCCGCAGGGCGCGACGATGGCCGCGCCGTACATGGTGCTCAAGGACACCGGGGATCGGGACCTGGCGCTCGAACTCGTCGAGTGGCTGGTCACCGACAAGCAGGCGATCGTCAGCCAGCTGGAGCAGGACGGCAACTTCCGCAGCGGCTTCGAACGGGACGTCAGCCCGCTGGAGGAGCAGGTGCAGCAGATCCTCGACGAGGCGCCCTCCCGGGTCGCCCAGGGCGAGGGCTACGGCGACGACACGCTGCCCCGCGGGTTCAACACCGCCTGGAACACCGAGGTACAGGGGCTCTACACCGGCCGCTCGCCCGAGGACGTCGCCGAGGCGGTGGACCGGTGGCTCGAGGACCACTCCTGATGAGGAAGGCACCCGTGCGGCCGCCCGTGCAAAGCAGGACTGCCCGCGGCAGATACCGGGACGGCCTCGCCTCCCTCGTCATGGTCGGCCCGGCCACCGTCCTGTATACGGTGATGCTCGCCGTCCCGGTCGGCCTCGCGGTCTACCTCAGCCTGACGGACTGGGACGGCTACAGCTCCAGCCCGGCCGTGGTCGGCGGGGACAACTACGCCGACCTGGCGGACGACCCGGCGCTGCGCCGCGCGGCCTTCGTCACGCTGCTGCTGGCGGGTGCCGGAACCGTCGGGCTCAACGTGCTCGGCCTCGGCTTCGCGCTGCTGCTCAACGGCAAGTCCCGGGCCAACGCCTTCTTCCGCATGGTCATGTTCTACCCGCACGTGCTCAGCGCGCTGGTCGTCGGCTTCCTGTGGAGCGCGATCCTCGGCACCACCGGAGCCGTCAACAACTTCGTCACCTCCCGGGGCGGCGACGTGCTGCCCTTCCTCTCCGATCCCGACTGGGCGCTGGCCACGATGGTGGCCGTCGTCGTCTGGTCGGCCTTCGGGGTGAACGTCGTGCTGTACCTGGCCGGGCTGCAGGCCGTACCGCACTCGCTGATCGAGGCCGCGCGCATCGACGGCGCCAGCCGCCGGCAGGTGTTCCGCCACGTCACGCTGCCCGCGCTCGGCCCGTCGGTGACCATCAACCTGGTGCTGTCCCTGGTCACGCTGCTCAAGACCTACGACCTCGTGGTCTCCCTCACCGCGGGCGGCCCCGCGGGACAGACCCAGACGGTCGCCTACCTCATCCTGTGGAACTCCTTCCACGACGGGCGCCTCGGCTTCGGCTCGGCCCAGTCGGTGGTGCTCATGCTCGTCACCGCGGTCCTGGCGCTCGCCGTCACGCGGCTGCGCCGGCGCGGGGAGACGGCGGTGTACTCATGACCCTGCACAGCGAGACCACCCCGGCACCGGCCGCCGCGCGGCCCGGAGACACCGAGGGGCCAGCCGCCCCGGCGCCGCCCGCCGCCGGCGGGCCGCACCGCAAGGGACTCCGGCGCAGGCCGCCGGGCCGCCGCCGCGGCCTGCCCCGGCTGGTGTTCCTGTCCGTCGTGACGATCGGCATGCTCGTCCCGCTGTACGTGCTGGTCGTCAACGCCTTCAAGGACCAGCAGGACATCCTGGAGAACCCGTTCGGGCTGCCGTCGGGCGGACCCACGTTCTCCTACCTGAACGAGGTGCTGCACGACTCGCAGTTCAACATCGTCCGCGGCTATGCCGTCACCCTGTTCTTCGTGGTCTGCGTCAACGTCCTGTCCGTCGTGCTCGCCGGCCCCGCCGCGTACGTCATCGCCCGCAGCAGCCGCCGCCGGTACCGGGCGCTGATGGTGTTCTTCCTGGCCGGCACCTTCATCCCCAGCCAGGTGCTGGTGATCCCGGTCGTCTACGTGCTCAAGACGCTGGGACTGATGGGAACCGTGCGCGGTTTCGTGCTCTTCGAGACGGTCCTCACGCTGCCGTTCTCGATCTTCCTCTACGCGGGCTACATCGCCACGATCCCGCGGGAGCTGGACCAGGCCGCCGCCGTGGACGGCGCCGGTCCCGTGCGCACGTTCTGGCGCATCATCTTCCCGCTGATGCGCCCGGTGGTCGCCACCATGGTCATCCTCAACACCTTCTCGGTGTGGAACGACTTCGTGAACCCGCAGATCATCCTCGGCCCCGGCAGCGGTCTCTACACCGTCACCACCGGCGTCTACGCGGCGGTCAGCCAGTACCAGACCGACTACACGGTGGTGTTCCCCACCCTGCTGCTGGCCATCGCGCCGCTGCTCGTCTTCTTCGTCTTCATGCAACGCCACATCATCAGCGGCCTGACGGCCGGGGCGACGAGAGGCTGAGCGATGACCGAGACGCCACGTCAGGCGGCGCCCGTGCCGCGCCTCACCGCCACCGTCCCCGTCGGCACACCCCCCGTCTGGGCGCTGCTCCAGCGCCGGCTCTTCGACGCGCTCGACGAGGCGTGGCGCGCCTTCGCCGACCGCTACTGCGAGCCCGACGGCAGCCTGCGCTACGCCGGCCCCGTGGCCAGCCGCGATGGCGCCGACGACTTCTACGAGGCGTTCTTCAACTGGCCCAGCCTCTACCAGCTCGGCGGCGCCGACGACCTCCTGGACGCCGCCAAGCACCACTGGCGCGGCGTGACCGCGCAGCTGACCGAACTGGGCTACGTGGCCGACGAGTTCGAGCGCGGCTACGACTGGTTCCACATGGGGGAGTCGCTGCTGCTGTTCTACGGCATCTGCGCCGCCGACCCCGCCGACGCCGAGTTCGAGGCCCGCGCCCACCGGTTCGCCGAGCTGTACCTGCCGGGCGCGCCCGCGGACAACTACGACCCGGACGCGGAGATCATCCGTGCCCCGCACAACGGCGCGGCGGGACCCCGCTGGGGCGTCAACGAGGAGTGGGCGGCCGGCTACGGCGCCGACCTGGCGACCATGCGCCCGTACGGCCTGCCGCTGCGCGACCTGCCCGGCATCTCCTCCTGGCAGGACCTCAAGGACCCCGGCAACGCCGTCCGCATGGGCGCGGCCATGGACGAGCGGCTCGGCCGCGGCGACGCCGTCGTCAACCTCGCCGCCACCAGCCTGGCCACCAACGCCTGGCTCTACGGCCACGACGACCGCTACCGCGACTGGGCGCTGGGCTACATGGCCGCCTGGCAGCGGCGGGCCGAGGCGTGCGGCGGCATCCTGCCCGACAACGTCGGCCCCTCCGGCCGGGTCGGGGAGCTGCACTCCGGCCGCTGGTACGGCGGCAACTACGGCTGGTCCTGGCCGCACGGCATCTACAGCGTCGGCAACGCCGCGGTGATCGCCGCCGTCAACAGCGTGCTGCTGACCGGCGGCACCGAGGGCCTCGCCCTCGGCCGCGGACCGCTGGACACCGTCGCGCGGCACGCCGTCACCGGGACCGTCACCGGCACGCCGATGAGCATCTCCGACCGCTGGCACGCCGAGCTGGGTGAGGACGCCGACCGGCCCACCCTGCTCGTCCCCAACCGGCACGCCGACGGCGGCTGGTTCGACCACCAGCCGCCGCAGCTCGGCCTGCCCGTATGGCTGTGGCAGGCCGGCGCGGAGCGGGAGGACGCCGACCGGATCGACCGGCTGCGCAGGTCCAGCGGCTACGACTGGCGCACGGTGCGCAGCTTCCGCAACAAGGAGGAGGCCGGGCACGAGGCGCCGTGGCTGGAGTACCTGCGCGGCGAGAACCCCGGCTACCCCGTCGCCGTGCTGCGCGTCGCCCTCGCCCAGGTGGAGCGGCGCATGGCGCTGATGGCCGCCGACCGTGCTCGACCCGCCGACCTGAACATCCACCACTGGCAGCGGCTCAACCCGGTGGTCACCGAGGCCCTGCTGCAGCTCACCACGGGCACCCCGCAGGTCCTCTACAACGGCGGGCTGCTGCCCCTGCGCCTGGCCTACCACGACGCCCTGCGCGGCAGGCCCGGGCTGCCCCCGGACGTCGCCGCGCTGGTCGAGGAGGCCGGCCCGGAGCGGGTCCGGCTGCGGCTGGTGCACACCGGCCTCGGCGGCACCCGCCGCGTCGAGGTGCGCGCCGGCTCGTTCGGCGAGCACCGCATCGACGGCGTACGAGCCGACGCGGCGGAGCCCGGCTATCCCGGCGACCCGCGCGCGTACACCGCCCCCGTAACCGCCGCCACCGCCCGCGAGATCGCCGTCGGCGGCCCGCGGCTGGAGGTGGAGCTGCCGCCCGGCCGGTGCATCGGGCTCGAACTGCGGCTGACCCCGCGGGCCCACCGGGCCGCACACCGCACTACGTGAGACGAACGTGAGGAGATTTAGGTGGAGGACCACGTGTGGGATCTGCCGGTGCGCGGCAAGCCGCCCGGCAGCGCCGACCCCGGGCTCGTCGAGCAGCTGTCCGGGATCTCGTCGGCCACCGCCTGCGCCAAGCTGCACGCCCAGGGCATCCGCCGCACGTTCGTCTCCGGGCCACGGCCGCTGGCGGCCGGGCAGAAGATCGCCGGCCGGGCGCGCACGCTGCAGTTCATGCCGCAGCGCGAGGACGTCGCCTCCGGCCTCGGCCAGGAGTACGTGGAGCGGCACACCGCCCTGTGGGCGGTGCTGGAGGCGATAGAACCCGGTGACGTGCTCGTGGTGCAGGCGTACGGCAGCACCCACACCGGCTGCTTCGGCGACATGCTCGTGCGCTACTTCCAGCGCAAGGGCGGCGCCGGGATCGTCGTCGACGGCTGCATCCGCGACCTGCCCCGGGTGCGCGAGACCGGCCTGCCGGTCTGGTCGACCGGCGTCACCCCGCACTACGCCTCCCAGTCCGAGCTGTTCCCGTGGGCGTACGACGTGCCCGTGGCCTGCGGCGGCGTCCTGGTCCTCCCCGGCGACCTGGTGGTCGCCGACGACGACGGCCCGGTCGTGGTGCCCCGGCGGCGCGCCGGGGACGTCGTCTCCGCGGCCCGCGAACACGAGCAGTGGGAGCGCTTCAGCCGCACCCGGATCGAGGAGGGCGGCGCGCTCGCCGACTACTACCCGCTGACCCCCGACACCCGTGCCGAATACGAGCGCTGGCGCAGCGCCCGGGGCATGGGCTGACCCCCGAGCCTGACCCCCCGCCTTGCCGCGAGAGGCGGACACACCGCACACCTGCATGTCCGAGAGACAAGGAGACCCCGTGTTGCGTACCATCCGACGATCCCGAGCGAGTGTCGCGGTGCTGGCGTCGAGCGCCCTGCTGCTCCTGGGCAGCACCACGCTGCCCGGGGACGGCACCGCCACCGCGGCCGGCGACTGCCAGCCCGAGGAGTTCTTCGTCGCGCCCGGCGGCAGCGACCGGGCGGAGGGCACCGAGGACGACCCCTGGCGCACCATCGGGCACGCCCGCGACCACATCCGCGGCGAGGACCTGAACAAGGAGATGAGCTGCGACGTCGTGGTGAACCTGCGCGCCGGCGACTATCCGGTGGACAAGGCCGTCGAGTTCGACGAGCGCGACTCCGGCTCCGGCGGCCACGACGTGATCTACCGCAGCTACGACGGCCCGGGCGAGGCCCGCGTCACCGGCGCCGAGGAGGTCACCGGCTGGGAGGAGTACAAGGACGGCATCTACCGCGCCGATGTCGGCACGGATGCCTTCTACACACTCTTCGAGGACGGCAAGCGCGCCACCAACGCCCGCTACCCCAACCGCCGCACCGACACCGAGTGGGCCCCGTACCTGATCTCCACCATCCCCGAGCCGGAGAAGGAAGCGGTGCGCCGCTGGCTGTGGGCCAACCCCGGTGAGCTGGACCCGACGTGGGATCCGGAGAGCCTGGCCGAGGCCACGGTGACGATCTGGTCCGGCGGCAGCTGGAGCTGGTTCACGGACACCGTGCCGATCAAGGACGTGAACCTGGCGGAGGGCCAGATCTCCCTGGAGTACCAGACCCGCTACGCCATGATGAACAGCCGCAGCGGCTCGCGGTACTTCCTGCAGGACTCGCTGCACTTCCTCGACCAGGCGGGCGAGTACTACCTGGACAAGGAGAAGGGCCAGCTCTACTACAAGCCGCGCGGCGACATCAAGGACGCCAAGGTGCTGGCGCCCACGACCACGCAGCTGCTCGACATCGCCGGCAGCAGCGAGCGGTACCGGGTCAAGAACATCACCTTCGACGGGCTCGCCCTGCAGTACAGCGACTACGTGGACTGGTACCGCTTCGGCTGGGTCGACGACGGCGACTCCGGCTACGTGCACAAGTACCCGATGTACGACCGGCAGGTCGAGATGCCCCGCAACCGCTTCGGCGCGGTGACGGTCACCAACAGCAAGGACATCACCCTGACCGGCATGCGCATCTCCGACACCGGCTACCACGCCGTGTACGCGCTCTTCGCCAACGATCACCTCACCGTCAAGGACAGCCTGCTGGAGAACATCGGCGCCGACGGCATCAAGGTCGAAGGCCCGTATCCGGGGGAGGGCAACACCTCCAACGGACACGTCTTCACCAACAACTACATCACCCACTACGGCGAGCTGGTGCCGGGCGACGCCGCCGGCGTCGAGCTGATGGACACCGGCGACAACGTCGTCAGCCACAGCCTCATCGAGCACAGCGCCCGCTACGGCGTGAGCCTGGAGGTCCGCCCGGAGGTCCCCGCCGAGGACAACTACGCCCGCAACAACACCTTCGAGTACCTGCGCATCGAGGAAGCCGGCCTGGACAGCGGCGACATGGGCGCCTTCTACACCTACGGCGTCGAGAACGCCGAGCCGCACCCGATCGACAACCACGTGCGCCAGGTCGTCATCGGCGACGTCATCCCCGACGACTCTATGCCCGACAGCGGCACCCGCGGCGTGCACATGGACGCCGGCGGCTGCGGCTTCAGCTTCGCCGACATCGAGGTCGGCGAGGTCACCGACGACAAGTACCAGAGCTACCAGTGCAACGAGGTCGAGAACGCCAACTGGCAGGAGGGCTTCGACGCCTCCCGGATGGAGTACGACAAGATCGGCCTGAAGGACTCCTTCCCTTACCCGGCACCGGAGCGAGACGCGAAGTGAGTACCCGATGAGCGGTCGCATCCGCTGCGAGACGCAGGGCCCGGTCGCCGTGGTCACCCTGGACCGGCCGGCCAAGCTCAACGCCCTCACTCCCGAGATGGCGGCGGAGCTGCGCAGCCGGCTCGCCGGTCTGGACGACGACGCCACCGTGCGCGCCATCGTCCTGACCGGCGCCGGTGGCCGGGCCGGGCCGGTGTTCTGCGCCGGCAGCGACATCGCCGAGCTGGACACGTACGACACCCCGTGGGCCTTCCGCAACCGGCTCGACTACGGGGACGCCGTACGCGCGGTGCGCACGCCCGTCATCGCGGCGGTCGGCGGCCACGCCCTCGGCGGCGGACTGGAACTGGCGTTGTCCTGCGACATCCGGATCGCGGGCGAGTCGGCCCGGTTCGCCGCGCCCGAGATCAAGCTCGGCTGGATCGGCGGCAGCGGCCAGAGCGCACTGCTGACCCACAGCATCGGTGCGTCCAACGCCGCGCTGATGCTGCTGACCGGCGATCCCGTGGCCGCCCCCCAGGCCCTGGCCTGGGGGCTGGTCAGCCGGGTCGTACCCGACGAGGAACTGTTGCCAGCCGCGACGGAACTGGCCGGACGCATCGCCGCCCGGGCGCCCATCGCGGCCCAGACGGCGAAGGCCAACCTGCGCGCGGCGCACAGCATGCCGCTCGCCCAGGCCATTCAGTACGAGCGCGACCTGCAGACGGTGTGCTTCGCCACCGAGGACGCGGCCGAGGGGCGGGCGGCCTTCGCCGAGCGCCGCGAGCCGCGGTTCACCGGCCGCTGACCGCCGTAGACCGCCATAAGAAACAGCCCGGCAGCCACCGCCGCCGGCGCATGACGAACGGACGACGGAGGAAAGGACCATGGGAATCCTGGACGGTTACCGGGTGGTCGATCTGTCGATCGCCATGGCGGGGCCGCTGGCGGCGATGCGGCTGGGCGACCTGGGGGCCGACGTGGTCAAGGTCGAGCCGCCGGACGGCGAGTGGCAGCGGCACGCCCCGGCCGGTGGCGCCACGGGCCGCCGGCTCAACGCCTCCTTCCTCGCCCTCAACCGCAACAAGCGCAGCCTCGCCGTGGATCTGAAGTCGGCCGGCGGCCGGGCCGTGGTGCACGACCTGGCCCGCCGCGCCGACGTCTTCCTGCAGAACTACCGGCCCGGCGTGGCCGAACGGCTCGGCGTGGACTACGCGGCGATCCGCGAGCTGAACCCGGGCATCGTGTACGTGTCCGTCTCCGGCTACGGCGACAGCGGCCCGTACGCCGCCCAACCCGGCCAGGACCTGCTGCTGCAGGCGATGACCGGGGCGATGTACAGCGTCGGCCGCGCGGCCGATCCGCCCGCCCCGTCCGGCACGTACGCCGTCGACGCCCTCACCGCGTACTCCGCCTTCGAGGGCGCGCTGGCCGCGCTGCTGCACCGGGAGCGCACCGGCGAGGGCCAGCTCGTCACGGTGAACATGCTGGACGCGGCCATCGCGGCGCAGATGCAGGAGCTGTCGGTGTTCACCGTCGGCGGCGTCCCGCAGCGCCGCGGCGAGGAGCCGCACGGCCATACGTACATCCGCGCCCCCTACGGGGTGTTCGCCACCAAGGACGGCCACGTGGCGCTCGCCATGCCGGACCTCACCGCCCTGGCCGCCGCCCTCGAACTGCCCGCACTGGCCCGGTTCGACGCCGACACCGACGGCCACACCCGCCGCGACGAGATCACCGCCCTGGTGCGCGGGCGGCTGCCGCGTCGCACCACCGCGGAGTGGCTGGAGACCTTCACCGAGCACGGCGTCTGGGCGGGCCCCGTCCACACCTACGCCGACGTCGTCGCCGACCCCCAGGTCCGGCACAACGGCTCCTTCGTGACCTACCGGCACCCGGCCGAGGGCGAGGTGACCACACCCGGCTTCCCCTACGGCTTCAGCGCGACCCCGCCCGAGGTGCGCCGCGGCGCGCCGCTCGTCGGCGAGCACACCCGCGAGATCCTCGCCGAACTCGGCTACCCGGACGGGCAGGTTGCCGGGCTGCTCGACGGCGGCGCCGTGCGCGCCGCCGAGGAGGGGGCATGACGACCATGGCGACCACCCCGCCCCGCACCGCCGAGCTGCGCGGGCTGACCTGGGATCATCCACGCGGCTACGCGCCCCTGGAGGAACTGGCCCGCCTCGACGACTCGCTGCCGCCCGGCTGCGAGACCGTCGGCCGGCCGCTGCGCTGGGACCGCCAGCCGCTCGCCGGCTTCGAGTCGACGCCGATCGCCTCGCTCGCACCCCTATACGACATCCTCGTCGTCGATCACCCGGGGCTGGGCACGGCGGTGGACTCCGGCTGCCTGGTGGCGATGGAGGAGCTGTTCGCGCCGGCCGAACTGGCCGGCTGGCGGGAGCGGAGCGTCGGGGCCAGCTACGACAGCTACGTGCTGGACGGCCGCACCTGGGCGCTGCCCCTGGACGCCGCCGCCCAGGTGGCCGCCGTCCGCCCGGACCTGATGGCCGGTCAGGCGCAACCCCGCACCTGGGCGGAGGTGTGCGCGCTGGCGGCCCGGGTGCCCGTCACGCTCTGCCTGGGCGGACCGCACGCCTTCCTCACCTTCTGCGCGCTGAGCGTGGCCCGCGGCGAGGAGCCGGCCAGGAAGGCCGACGCGCCGGGCGGCCCGTCCGGGGACGTCCTCGTCGGCCGGGAGACCGGGCTCGCCGCCCTCGACGTGCTCGCGGAGCTGACCGAACGGACCCCGCCCCGGCTGCGGTCGGCCAACCCCATCGCCGTGCTGCGGGCGATGGCCGCCGCCGGCGGACCCGCGTACTGCCCGCTGGTCTACGGCTACGTCACCTACACCCGGGCCGGGCCCTACCCGCTGGCGTTCGCGAACGCCCCCGCCTGGCGGCCCGGCGGCCCGCCGGGAAGCGTCCTCGGCGGCGCCGGCCTCGCCGTCTCCCGCCACCGCGCCGCCGACGCGCCGGCCCGCACCGCGGTCCGCGACCACCTCCGCCGCCTCCTCGCCGACCCGGTGCAGCGCGAGCTGTTCCCCCTCACCGGCGGACAGCCCGCGGCCCGCGCCGCGTGGACCGACCCGTGGACCAACGATCGCTGGGACGGCTTCTACCGCGCCACCCTCGCCACCGTCGAGGCCGCCTGGGTGCGGCCCCGCGGGCCCGGCTATCCCAAGTTCCAGGAGGCCGCCTCGCGGCTGCTGCGCGAAGGACTGGCCGACCGCCGGCCGCACGGGGCGCTGCTCGACGACCTCGACGCCTGCTACCGCCGCTACCACGAAGGGGGTCAGCGATGACCGCAGATCCGGCACCCGGGGCCACGGCGGTGGTCACGGGCGCGGGCGGCGCCCTCGGCCGTGCCATCGCCCTGCGGCTGGCCGCCGACGGGCACCCGGTGGCCCTGCTCGACGCCGACGGCGCCGCGCTGGAACGGGCCGCGAAGGACGTGGTGGAGGCGGGCGGCGAGGCGCTGGCGCGCGTCGTCGACCTGCGCGACGCGGACGCCGCCGAGGCCGCACTCGCCGCGGCCGGCCGCACGCTCGGCCCGGTCGGCGTCCTGGTCAACAACGCCGCGGTCTATCCCGCCCGCCCCTTCCTCGACGTGCCGCTGGCCGAGTACGAGGACGTGCACGCCGTCAACCAGCGCGCCTACTGGGTGTGCGCGCAGACCGCCGCCCGCTCCATGGCGCCGGCCGGCGGCGGGGCCATCGTCAACGTCGCCTCCATCACCATGCACGGCGGCTGGTCCGACCTCGCCGCGTACGTGGCGACGAAGGGCGCCGCGGTGTCGCTCACCCGGGCGCTGGCCCGCGAGCTGGGCGCGTACGGGATCCGCGTCAACTGCGTCTCGCCGGGCGCGTTCCCCACCGCCGCCGAGGAGATCCACCCGGATCCCGAGAGCTACCGGGCCCTCGTGCTGGAGCGGCAGGCCCTCAAGCGCCGCGGCCGGCCGGAGGAACTGGCCGCCGTCGTGGCGTTCCTCGCCGGTCCCGACGCGTCCTTCGTCACCGGACAGACGATCGAGGTCAACGGAGGGTGGGTGATGACGTGAGGATGCACGGACGGGAACTGGGTGCCCGCGACCTGGCGGCGCGCGCCGGGGACACCGCGGCGGCCGGCGGCGTACGCCTGGTGACGCTGGCGGACGGCGCCGAACGGGGCATACGCGCCCTGGAGTTCCGCACCGGCAGCGGGCTGGCCTTCGACGTGCTGGTCGACCGCTGCATGGACATCGGCGCGGCAGAGCACTCCGGCCAGGCATTCGGCTGGCGGTCACGCACCGGCTTCCGCCACCCCGGTCTGCACGAGCACGGCGACGAGGACGGGCTGTCCTGGCTGCGCTCCTTCTCGGGCCTCACGGTCACCGGCGGGCTCGACCACACCCTCTTCGGCGGCGAGGTGGACGCCACGGGGTACCGCTACCCGCCGCGCGCCACCGTGCGGCACGGCCTGCACGGCCGCGTCGCCAACCTGCCCGCCCGGCTCACCGGTTACGGCGAGCGCTGGGAGGACGCCGCGACGAGGGAGCGGTGCGTGCTGTGGGCCGAGGGGCAGGTGCGCCAGGCCGCGGTGTTCGCCGAGAACCTCAGCCTCACCCGGCGCATCGAGGCCGACCTCGGCGGCGACGAGATCCGGTTGACCGACACCGTCGTGAACCCGGGCTTCGAGCCGATGCCGCACATGTTCCTCTACCACGTCAACCTCGGCTGGCCGCTGCTCGACGAGGGCAGCCGCTTCGTCGCGCCGGTGGCGGAGACGGTCTGGGAGTCCGGCAGCGTGGCCGAGCAGGGCGTCGGCCACCGGACCCTGCCCGCACCGCTGCCGGGCTTCACCGAGCAGGTCTACGAGCACCGGCTGCACGCGCTGCCGGGCGGCCGGACCGGTGCCGCCGTGGTCAATGACCGGCTGGGGCTCGCGGTGAGCCTCGAATGGTCCCCGTCCGCCTTCCCCTGCTTCTTCCAGTGGCTCAACCTCCGCGCCGGCGACTACGCCGTCGGCCTGGAGCCCTCCACGCACCACGTGGCGGGGGACGCCGCCGCCCGTGCCGACGACAGCATGATCTGGCTGCCGCCCGGCGAATCCCGCAGCTACCACTCGGCGTTCCGCGTGCACCGCGGCGCCGAGTCCATCGCCGCCCTCGACGCCCGACTGGAGCCGCCCCGTGTCTGACCGGACCGAACGGAGCGAACGGACCGAACGGAACGAGCGCAACGAGCGCAACGAGCGCAACGACGGCCACCAGGCGAACGGCGTGCCCGGGCAGAGCGAGCGGCCGAGCCCGTCCCGGCGCACCGTCGTGGCCGTGGCCGCCGCCGCGGGCGCCGGCGCGGCGGCGACGGCCCTGCCCGCTGCCCTGCCCGCGACCGCCGCCCGTGCCGCCGACGGCGGCGACGGCAGCCGCGACGCCGCCGACGGCCACGGGCCCAACCCGATGCGGCTGTGGTACGCGGCGCCCGCCGCCGAGTGGCTCGAAGCCCTGCCCGTCGGCAACGGCCGGCTGGGCGCCATGGTGTTCGGCCGCACGGACACCGAGCGGCTCCAGCTCAACGAGGACAGCCTGTGGGCCGGCAGCCCACACGACTACGCCCGCCCCGACGCCGTGGACCACCTCGCGGAGATCCGCCGGCTGGTCGTGGCGGAGAAGTGGCACCAGGCGCAGCAGCTCGCCGACGCGCATTTCCTGGGCACCCCCTCCGAACAGGCGCCCTACCAGGTGCTCGGCGACCTCGAACTCGCCTTCCCCGCCGGCGGCGAGATCTCCGGCTACGAGCGCGAACTCGACCTGGAGAGCGCGGTCACGCGCACCCGCTACACCCGCGACGGCGTGCGCTTCACCCGCGAGGTCTTCGCCAGCACCCCGGACCAGGTCATCGTCGTCCGGCTGACCGCGGACACCCCGGGCGCCATCGGATTCACCGCCCACTTCACCACCCCGCAGCAGGCGAGCGCGGCCACCGTGGACGAGCACACCGTCGCGCTCGACGGCGTCAGCGGGGAGTGGGAGGGCCGCGCCGGCGCCGTCCGCTTCCGCGCGCTGGCCCGAGCGGTCCCCGAGGGCGGCACGGTGCACAGCGCCGCCGGCGCGCTGACCGTGACCGGTGCGGACGCGGTCACCCTGCTGGTCTCCATGGCCACGAGCTACCGCTCCTACAAGGACGCCGACGCCGACCCCGCCGCCCGCGCCAGCCGCCCTCTGGAGCCGGCCGCCCGGACCCCGTACAAGGAGCTGCGCCGCCGCCATGTGGCCGACTACCGGCGGCTGTTCACCCGCGTCGGCATCGACCTCGGCACCTCGGACCGCGTTCTACTCCCCACCGACCAGCGTGTCCCGCTCTTCGCCGACGGCGGCGACCCGCAACTCGCCGCGCTGTACTTCCAGTACGCCCGCTACCTGCTGGTGTCCTGCTCCCGCTCGCCGGGTCAGCCCGCCAACCTGCAAGGCCTGTGGAACGAGAGCATGACCCCCAACTGGGAGTCGAAGTACACCCTCAACATCAACTTCGAGATGAACTACTGGCCTGCCGGCCCGGGCAACCTCGCCGAGTGCTGGGAGCCCGCCGTCGACATGGTCCACGAGCTGGCCGAGTCCGGCGCCCGCACCGCCGGGGCGCTCTACGGCTCGCCCGGCTGGGTCGTGCACCACAACACCGACGGCTGGCGCGGCACCGCACCGGTCGACTTCGCCTTCTACGGCCTGTGGCCGACCGGCGGCGCCTGGCTGTGCCTCGTGCTCTGGGACCACTACCAGTTCACCGGCGACACCGCCGCCCTCAGCAGCAACTACCGGGTCATGAAGGGCGCGGTCGAGTTCTTCCTCGACTTCCTGACCGAGGACGCCCGCACCGGCTGGCTGGTCACCAACCCCTCGCACTCACCGGAGGTCGGCCACCACGAGGACGAGGGCGAGAACGTCAGCATCTGCGCCGGCCCCACCATGGACATGCAGCTGCTGCGCGATCTGTTCGACGCGTTCCGCGACGCCGCCCGGGTCCTGGACCGCGACCACCGGCTTGCGGAGCGCGTCACCGAGGCCCGCGACCGGCTGGCCCCGAACCAGATCGGCCACCTCGGCCAGATTCAGGAATGGGTTGAGGACTGGGAGGAGGCCGCGCTGATCAAGCACCGGCACATCTCCCACCTCTACGGGCTCTTCCCCAGCGCCCAGATCGACCCCCTGCGCACCCCCGAACTGGCCGCCGCGGCACGCACCTCGCTGGAGCTGCGCGGCACCTCGGGCACCGGCTGGTCGCTCGCCTGGAAGATCAACATGTACGCGCGGCTCCTCGACCGCGACGTCGCCTACAAGCGGCTCTCGGAGCTGCTGACCCCGGCCCGTACCGCCCCCAACCTCTTCGATCTGCACCCGCCCTTCCAGATCGACGGCAACTTCGGCGGCATGTCCGGCATCACGGAGATGCTGCTGCAGAGCCACGCCGGCGAGATCGCGCTGCTGCCCGCGCTCCCCGAAGCCTGGCCCGCGGGTTCCTTCCGCGGGCTGCGGGCGCGCGGCGGCTTCGAGGTCGACCTCGCGTGGACGCCGGCGGGGGTGGCGCACGCCGCGGTGCGCTCCCTGCTCGGCAACCCCGTCCGGATCCGCACACCCCATCCCGTGGAGGTTACGGGGGCGGTGGCCGACCACCCCGCGGAAGGGGTGGTCGTCTTCGACACCAAACCGGGCGGCGCGTATGTGCTGCGCCCCCCGCAGTCCGCTCACACACCGATGGAGGAGTAGCGAACTTGAATCCTCCCCCAGCCGAAGCAAGGGGATTCCTGGCTCAGGCAGCTCCCACGCTCAGCGAACACGAAAGTCTTACACCCTCAACACCAGCCGGGTTGAAACCAGCCCGGGATCTTCGCGCAAGCAAAGAAAGTGCGATGCAGATTTGTTCTCGCAACGCACGATGCTGTCTTGGTTCTCGATCAGCACCGCTGATCATAGGAGGTATCCGGTGACTGACGCAAACGGAAGGCCCGCCCGGCACACCCCACTTGGCCGCCGCGCCTTCGTCACCGCCACCGGCGCGCTGGTGGGCTCCGCCTCCCTCGGCGGCGTCCCGGCCCGCGCGGCTGCAGGCAGTCCGGGGGCAGCCGCCACCGCGGACGTGCCCGCCTTCCCCGGTGCCGAGGGCGGCGGCAGAAACGCCACCGGCGGCCGCGGGGGGGAGGTGTACGAGGTCACCACCCTCGCCGACGCGGGCCCCGGCTCGCTGCGCGACGCCGTCTCTGCGGGGAACCGCACGGTGGTCTTCCGGGTCTCCGGCACCATCGAGCTGGCAGGCGGCCTCGACATCACCGGCTCCAACCTCACCGTCGCCGGCCAGAGCGCCCCCGGCGGCGGCATCTGCGTGGCCGGGAACGAGACCGAGATCAAGGCCGACAACGTGATCCTCCGCCATCTGCGCTTCCGCGGCACCGACCGGATGGGCACGCCCATCGACACCTTCAAGATGGAGGGCCGCCGGAACGTGATGATCGACCACTGCTCGTTCAGCTGGGGCGTGGACGAGACCTGCTCCCCGTACGGGAACCGGAACGTCACCGTGCAGTGGTGCATCATCGCCGAGGGCCTGACGATGTCCGCGCACGAGAAGGGCCGCCACGGCTACGGCGGCCTATGGGGCGGCGACGACGTCACCTACCACCACAACCTGCTGATCCACAACGGCGGTCGCAACCCCCGCTTCAGCTTCGTCGAGGACGTGCCACTGCGCGCCGACAGCCGCAACAACGTCATCTACAACTACGGCTACACCTCCTGCTACGGCGGCGAATGGGCCAACGGCATCAACCTCGTCGCCAACTACTACAAGCCGGGTCCCGACACCCTCGCGGAGATCGCCCCCGTCATCGTCTCCCCCGACCGCGGCGGCAGCTGGCACGTCAGCGGCAACGTCATCGAGGGCCACCCCGACGTCACCGAGGACAACACCCTCGGCGTCGACATCCCCACCGGCGGGATCACCCTGCTGCCCGAGCCCGTCGAGCTGTCCGAGCCGATCGAGCAGCAGTCACCCGCGGACGCGTACGAGGCCGTGCTCGCCGGCGCCGGCGCCACCGTGCCGCGCCGCGACGCCATCGACGCCCGGCTGGTGGCCGACGTGCGCGCGGGCACCGGACGAATGATCAACTCCCAGTCCGAGGTGGGCGGTCTCGTCCCGCTCGCCGCGACGCAGGTCCCGGCGGACAAGGACCACGACGGCATCCCCGACACCTGGGAGCGGGAGCACGGCCTGAAGCCGTCCGACCCGGCCGACGCCGCGGCGATCGACCCCGAGACCGGCTACAGCCATCTGGAGCTGTATCTGAACTCCCTCGGCCGCACCGGCGCGCCCAACCCCGCCGCCGGCATCCTCGCCCCCGCCCGGCACACCATCCTGGCCAGCGAGGCCGGCACCCACGACATCGTCGTGGAAGCGGAGGCGACGGCCCACCAGAGCGCGGAGATCGCCGTGCTGGAGTACTACGCCGGCGCCACCAAGATCGGTGAGACGACCGCCGCGCCCCACCGGATCACCTGGGCCGACGCGCCGGAGGGCACGCACTACCTGACCGTGCGGGCCACCGACTCCACCGGCACCGCCACCACCTCCACCGGCGTGCCCGTGCACGTCAACCGCGTCACCGACCTCGGTCCCTGGACGTCCGCCGACATCGGGGACGTGCCCATTCCGGGCGCCGCGGCGGTGGACGGGGACGGCGTCTTCACCGTGCGCGGCTCCGGCCGGATCAGGGGCCGTACCGACTCCTTCCACTTCGTTCACCAGCAGATCGAGGCACCGGACGACGAGGTCGTGGAGATCATCGCCCGGGTCGACTCGGTCAGCGCGGTCTACTCGGACGTCCTCGGCGGCATCATGATCCGGGAGAACCTGACCGAGGACTCGCCCTTCTGCCTGATGGCCGTCGCCGTCTCCTCCGACGGCCTGGTCGGCGTCTGCAAGCGCATCGCCGCCACCGGCGGGGAGATGAGCGTCGGCACCTACCCCTTCGAGGAGGGCGAGGTCCTCGACGACCGGCCGTACTGGCTGCGGCTGACTCTCCGCGGCGACGAGTTCACCGCGGAGATCTCACCCGACTCGCTGCAGTGGACGCGCGTGGGCTACGAGCGGATCGCGATCGGGCCCGCGCCGTACGCCGGGCTCGTGGTCGACGCCAACAAGGAGGCCAACGACACCGCCAACTACACCACCGCGCGGTTCAGCCAGGTGCGCATCAACCACTGAGCGCCCTGCGGGCGGCCGTCCCACCGCGAGTCACGCAGTACGGCTTCGTGCGCGGTGGGGCGGCCGGGGCCGCGGTGTGGCGGGGGGTGTTCTCTCGTTCAGCCAGGTGTGCGCATCAACCACTGACGAACGGCACCCACACCCGCATCGCGCCGTCACCGCGGTTGTCCCACTGGAAGTAGGGCACCGCGATGGCGGCCGTTCGGCGCCGCGAGTCCTCGGCGTACGGCCCGCCGTGCGTCCGGTACGGCAGCCCGGCCTCATGCGCGCCGCCGAGGACCAACCCCCCGGCCCGCAGCAGCACGGTGCGGCCGACGCCCGCCAGATCGGCGTGCTCGACCTCCTCGAACGCCACGTCCTGCGGCAGCGCCAGGTCGTCGACCTCGGCGCCGTCCTCCTGGTCGGCCTGCTCGAAGCAGTAGACCAGCGGCCCGCGTTCGACGGCCACGCTGCCGCGGAGGGCGTCGATGCGCGGGTGCGGCACGGTCAGCCGGGGGGTGAGGTCCAGATGCAGCACGAGCTGTTCGCCCGCCCGCCAGTCCCGGCTCACCACCGCGTACCCGCGCTCGTCCGGCGCGGCGTCGAGCAGCGCGCCGTCGGGCGTCTCCAGCGTCGTCCGCGCGCTCCACGTCGGTATGCGCAACGCCAGCGCGAACGGGCCGGCGGGGGCCTCGGTGACGGTGATCGCGACCCGGCCGTGCCAGGGGTAGTCCGTCTCGACCCGCAGCCCGAGCCGTCCGCCGGCGAAGGGACAGGCCAGCTCCATCGGCGCGTACTGGTGCAGATGGAACGCCGGCACGCCGGCGTGCCCGGAGACGGTCGCTGTGCTTGCTGTGCTAGCCGCGTAATGCTCCAGCGAGGCGACGAGACGGGTGACGGCGGGCGGGCAGCAGGCCGAGAAGAACCACTCGTCGCGGCAGCGCGGATCGCCCACCGCCTCGGCGTGGTCCGGGCGCCGGGTGAGCGGGTTGCCCTTGTAATACGTCCTGCCGTCGGTGGAACGGGCCGCGCCGAAGGCGTTGTAGAGCGTGCGCTCGATCAGGTCGGCGTACCGGGCCTCGCCGGTGGCCAGCAGCAGCCGCCAGCTCCACTGGATGCTCGCCGCCGAGGCGCAGGTCTCGTTGTACGACAGGTCCGGCGGCAGCTCGTAGCGCTCTCCGAATACCTCACCCACCTGGCGCGAGCCGAGCCCGCCGGTCAGCGACATCTTTGCCGCCGTCATGTCCTCCCAGCGGGCGACGGACGCGGCGAGCAGCTCCTCGTCGCCCGTCTCCACGGCGACGTCGACGACGCCGGCCTCCAGATAGAGCCCGCGCACGGCATGGCCGGTCAGCGCCGGCGCGGTCCGCACCGGCAGATGGTCCTGGCGGTGCATCGTGCCGTGCTTGTGCCGGCCGACCAGCCCGTGCCCGCGGCGCTCGACGAGGGCGGCGGACAGCTCCAGATAGAGCTCCTCGCCCGTGACCCGGTACAGCTCCACCAGCGCGGTCTCCACCTCGGGGTGACCGTCGAGGCCGGGGCCCGGACCGGGGAGGAAGACGTCGGCGAGATGGTCGGCGAACCGCCGGGCGACGGCGAGCAGTGTCGCGTCGCCGGTGCTGCGCCGGGCGGCGACCGCGGCCTGGATGAGATGCCCCGCGCAGTACAGCTCGTGGCTGTCCACGAGCTGTGCGTAGCGTCGCCCGGGCGCCGCCACCTGGTAGTGGGAGTCGAGATAGCCGTCGTCCTGCTGGGCCCGCTCCAGCAGCAGTGCGGTGCGCCCGGCGAAGTCCGCGAGGGCGTCGTTGGGCGGGCGGTGCTGAGCCTCCCGCAGCTGCCAGGCGACCGATTCGAGGACCTTGTGCACGTCGGAGTCCATGTACACCGGGCCGCGGAACTCGCCGTCCGCCTCGCCGGCGGCGATCTGGAGGTTGCGGAGGTTGCCGGCCTTCTCCAGCCACTCCACCGCGAGCGGCAGGCTGACGCGGCGGTTGACGTCCTGCCACTGCCGCAGCGGGCCGCCGGTCAGCTCGGCGTGCTCCAGGCGCAGGGGCCGGTGCGCCGTACGCGCGCCGGGGGAGGGGACCGCGGGTCCTTCCATGGCTGCTTCTCCTGATTCTCCGGTCCCGTACGGGAGCGGGCGAGTCACATCCGGGGGCGGGCGAGAAAGGCGATGGTCTGGTCGCGCACCCGCATGATGTGGGCCTCCAGCAGGTCCCGGGCGGCGAGCCGGTCGCCGCTCTCCAGGGCGTCGACGACCGCGCGGTGCTCGGCGACGGCGGTGCCCAGCCGCGACGCGGTGATGGGCGCCTCCATGCCGGTGCGGGTGACGTGGATGCTCAGGTGCAGGTCGTCGTGGAGCTCCAGCAGCCGGGGCAGGCCGCCGAGCTCGACCAGGGCGCGGTGGAAGCGGCTGTCGTTCTCCCGGAACTCGATGTAGCGGCTGTGGTCCGCAAGGGACGCCTGGGCCAGCACCTCGGCCTCGTCCACCAGCTCGCGCAGGCGCGCCGGGGACTCGCGGTCGGTGCGCTCGGCGAAGAGCCGCAGGCTGTGCGACTCCAGCATGAGCCGCAGCTCGAATAGCTCGTAGAGGCTGGAGAGCGACGGGATGGCGACGGTGAAGCCGGCGGTCGGCTCGTACGCAAGCAGCCCGCGCTCGTAGAGTCGGCCCACCGCGCTGCGCACGGGGGTGCGGCTCATGCCCAGCCGGCGGGCGAACTCCCGTACCGGCACCGGCTGCCCGGGGGCGGGGTTCTCCTTCGTCAGCCAGTCGACCAGGGCCTGGCGTGCGCGGGCCTCCAGGCTCTCCTCGGAGTCGGGCGGTCCGGATGCCGACGCCGGCCCCTTCTGGGCCGCCGCCGTTCTCGGTGGGGTCATAACGGGCCTCCAGGCTCCCTGCGCTCCACGACTGCCGGCCGGGCCCTGCCCCCGGTCGGCTCCGGTCAGCCTATGGTATGCCGCTGGTCGACCGGCAGTGGGCGGGTTTTGCCGACCGCAGCAAATTCCTCACGCACAGGGGTTGACGGTCATTTTACGCCCGGTCACCATTCATGGCATACCACTGACATGCCTATGGGGTGCCTATGCCAGTCCCGCTGCTGCACGGCATCATCGCGCCGGTAGTGCTGCCCATGACGAAGTCCGGAGAGGTAGACGCGCCATCGCTGGAATGCCACCTGCAGCACCTCCTCGCCGCCGGCATCCATGGGCTGTGGATGAACGGCACCACGGGGGAGTTCCACGCCCTCGACGCCGAGGAGCGGGCCGCCGCCGTGCGGGTGGCGGCGGAGACCGCCGCCGGCCGGACGCCGGTCGTCGCCCACGTCGGTGACACCGCCACCGGGCTGGCGGTACGGCACGCCCGCGCGGCCGTCGCCGCCGGGGCCGACCAGGTCTCGGTCATCGCGCCGTACTTCACCGAGTTCACCCGTGAGGAGCTGCGCGACCACTACCGCCGGATCGCCGAGGCCGTCGGCTTCCCGATCTACGCCTACCACATGCCGCGGCTGACCAAGATCGGTCTGACCGCGGGCTGCGTGCTGCAGCTCGCCCGGGAGGGCGTGCTCGCCGGCATCAAGGACAGTGACGGCGACCTCACCTGGTTCCGTCAGCTCGTCCGCCGCGCCGACCGGACAGGCGTGGAGCTGCGCTGCTTCACCGGGGGCAGCAGCATCAGCGACGTGTCGCTGCTGACCGGTGCCGCCGGAGTCACCTCGTCCGCGGCCAATCTGACGCCGCGGCACCTCGTCGCGATGTACGACGCCGCCCGCGCCCAGGACTGGGAGCGGGTGCGCCACATGCAGGACCGGCTGGAGGACCTGCTGGAGGCGATGCGCCCGGCCCGCCGGACCCCGACCCTCTCCTCGGTCATCAGCACCTACAAGTTCGTCCTCGCCACCCTCGGCCGCATCGAGGCAGACCACACCGCGGCGCCCCTGGCGCCCCTGGACGAGGACGAGAAGGCACGCCTCGTCTCGACCGTGGTGCCCCTGGTCCGCGAGCTGGAGGCGGCGGCACACGCAAAGGAGCGTGGAGATGACGCGTGAGCGCAAGTACCCCCCGTTCGTCGCCAGACGGCGGGTCCTGCAGACCGGAGCCGGTCTGGTCGTCGCCTCGGCGGTGCCCGGCTGCGGCTTCTTCGACACCGACCCCGCGGACGAGAGCGGTGCGGGCGGCGGCGCCAAGGGCAAGGAGGCGCCGATGCTCAAGGAACGGGTCGAGGAGGGGAAGCTGCCCAAGGTCGCCGCACGCCTCCCCGACAAGCCCCTGGTCGTCGAGCCGCTTGACAAGGCGGGCGTCTACGGCGGCACCTGGCACTCGGCGATGCTGACCGAGGAGGACGTCCCGTGGCTGAAGATGACCATGGGGTACGAGCCGCTGCTGCGCTGGTCGCCGAAGTGGGAGGGGTCGGCCGCCACCGAGATCCTCGCCAACGTCTGCGAGGAGTACGAGGTCCTGGGCGGCGGCCGGGAGTACGTCTTCACGCTCCGGCGCGGCATGAAGTGGTCCGACGGCGAGCCGCTGACCGCCGACGACTTCGACTTCTGCTACAACGACTACCAGGTCTACCCCGACCTGCACCCGGACGCCATCTACGAGCTGTGGCTGAACCAGAACGGCGAGCCCGCCCGGTTCGTCAAGGAGGACGACCACACCGTCCGCTACGTCTTCGCCGAGCCGAAGGCGAACTTCCTGGAGCAGATCGCCGGCCTGCACGGCCTGTACATGTTCCTGCCCAAGCACTTCCTGGAGCAGTTCCACCTCAAGTACAACAAGAGCGCCGACAGCGTGGCCAAGAAGAACGACATGGCCAACTGGGTCGAGTTCCTCCCCCTGCGGCTGGAGCACTGGGTCTACCCCGACGTGCCGACCGTCAACGGCTGGGTGGCGCAGAACGCGGTCGGCGTGGGCAGCAACGTCGTCGCCGAGCGCAATCCGTACTACTGGAAGACCGACCCCGACGGCAGCCAGCTGCCGTACATCGACAAGGTGGTCTGCGAGGTCGTGCAGGACGTCGAGGTCGAGGTGCTCAAGGTCTCCAACGGCGACCTCGGCCTGCAGCTCTACAACTTCGGCACGGTGCGCAACAAGCCCGTGATCTCGCGCAACCAGGAGTCCGGCGACTACCGGATGATCGAGATGCTGCCCGACGACGTCAACACGATGATCATCGGGTTCAACCAGACCCACCCCGACCCGGCCAAGGCGCGGATGTACGGCAACAAGGACTTCCGCATCGGCCTGTCGCACGCGATCGACCGCAAGAAGATCATCAACACCCTGCACGGCGGCCAGGGCATCCCCTGGCAGTGCGCGCCCGTCCCCGGCACCGACCTCCACGACGAGGAACTCGGCAAGCAGTTCACCGAGTACGACCTCGACCTCGCCAACGAGTACCTGGACCGGGCCGGCCTTCGCGAGCGCAACGGCGACGGCATCCGGCTGCGCGAGGACGGCAGCCCCGTCAAGTTCAACGTCCTCGTCGCCTCCGAGTACCCCGACCAGGTCGACGCACTCGACCTGATCAAGTCCGACTGGCGCGAGGTCGGCGTCGACATCACCGTGCAGCGGATGGCCGAGGAGCTGTACTGGGTGCGGGTCGAGTCCGGCGAGAGCGACGCCTCCGTCTGGACCGGCGGTTCCTTCGACATCCGTACCGGCGCCGGCGGTAACCACTACTACCTGCCGTCCAACCCGCGCGGCTCCTCCCGCTTCGGCGGCCAGTGGGCCCTCTGGTACTGGAACCCCGGCAAAGACGGCACCGAGCCGCCGGCCCGGGTCAAGCGGCAGCTGGAACTCTTCGACCGGATGCGCGCCACGTTCGACCGCGCCAAGGCGACATCGCTCGCCCGCCAGGTCCTGGAGATCACCAAAGAGGAGTTCTACTACCTCGGCATCAGCACCATGCCGACCGAATACGGCATCGTGAGGAACGACTTCCACAACGTGCCGGAGAAGCTCCCCGGCGCGGGCGCGTGGCAGGCGCCGGGCCCCGCGCGGCCAGAGCAGTTCTACCTCGCTGACGAGGCCTGACGGGCGGACGCGATGCTCTCCTTCCTCGTCCGGCGCGTCGGCCTCATGGTCGTCACGCTGTGGGCGGTCTCCATCGCCACCTTCGTCATCATCAACCTGCCTCCGGGCGACTACGTCGACACCCTCCAGGCGCAGGCGGACGCCCGGGGCGAGTTGATCAACGACGACAAGATCGAAGGACTCCGGGCGAGATACGGCCTCGACGAGCCGTTGTACGCCCAGTACTGGAAGTGGATCTCCGGAATCATCTTCCACCTGGACTTCGGCCAGTCCTTCGGCTACGACATGCGGCCGGTCGGCGACCTGATCTGGGACCGGGTGGGGCTGTCCTTCTTCCTGTCCATCTCCACCATGCTCTTCGCCTGGGCCGTCGCCTTCCCGATCGGCATCTACTCAGCCGTACGGCAGTACTCGGCCGGCGACTACACCGCCACGTTCTTCGGCTTCGTCGGCATGGCCGTCCCCGAGTTCATGCTGGCGCTGATCCTCATGTACATCGGGATGCGCTACTTCGGGCAGAGTCCCGGAGGGCTCTTCTCACCCGAGTACCAGGATGCGGCGTGGAACCTGGGCAAGGTGCTGGACCTGGCCTCCCATATGTGGCTGCCGATTCTGATCATCGGCATCTCCGGCACCGCGGCCACCATCAGGATCACCCGGGCGAACCTGCTGGACGAGCTCTTCAAGCCGTACGTGGTCGCCGCCCGCGCCAAGGGGCTCCCCGAGTGGAAGCTGCTGCTGAAGTACCCCGTCCGGATGTCGCTCAGCCCGTTCTTCAGCACCGTCGGCTGGCTGCTGCCGGCGCTGATCAGCGGCGAGACGATCATCTCCATCGTGATGAGCCTGCCGACCACGGGGCCGCTGCTGCTCACCGGGGTGGAGAGCCAGGACATGTATCTCGTGGGCAGCTTCGTGCTGATCCTCAGCGCCCTCACCGTCGTCGGCACGCTGCTGAGCGACCTGGCGCTGGCCTGGTGGGATCCGCGCATCCGGTACCGGTACGAGGGAGGTTAGGCCCGCATGCTGCTGAAATCCCTCAGGCACAGGCCGTCGGGCGGATCCGGGGAGCCGCCCGCGGAGGACGCACCGCCGCCGGCGGCGGACGGCGATCCCGAACTCGGCCGCGCCTCGCAGTGGCGGCTGGTCTGGCGCAAGTTCCGCCGCCACAAGCTCGCCGTCGCCGGCGCGGTCGTCGTGCTGATCGTCTACCTCGTGGTCGCCTTCGCCGAGTTCCTCGCGCCGTCCTCGCCCCGCACCACCGACGAGCGGATGACGTACGCGCCGCCGCAGATGGTCAAGGTCGACGTCAGCCTCGGCGGCGGGATCGACTTCTACGTCAACGGCTACGAGACCCGCCGCGATCCGGAGACCTTCGAGCTGATCCACACCGAGGACCCCGACAAGCGGATCCCGGTGAAGTTCTTCGCCCGCGGCGACGAATACGACATGTGGGGGGTGCTGCCCTGGGACCGGCACCTGTTCGGCGCCGTCCACGCCGACCAGGAGGTCTACTTCCTGGGTGCCGACAGAGCCGGGCGGGACCTGCTCTCCCGCATCATCCTCGGAGCCCGGGTCTCGCTGTCCATCGGACTGGTCGGCGTCGCGGTCAGCTTCCTGCTGGGGATCCTCTTCGGCGGTGTCTCCGGCTACTTCGGCGGCAAACCCGACAGCCTCATCCAACGGATCATCGAGTTCCTCATCGCCGTGCCCACACTGCCGCTGTGGCTGGCGCTGTCGGCGGCCGTGCCACCCGACTGGGGCCCGCTGATGCGCTACTTCGCGATCACCACGATCCTGTCGGTCGTCGGCTGGACGGGACTCGCGCGGGTCGTACGCGGCCGGTTCCTCTCGCTCCGCGAGGACGACTTCGTCGTCGCGGCCAGACTCGACGGCTGCTCCAGACCCCGGATCATCTTCCGGCACATGGTGCCGTCCATGTCGAGCCACATCATCGCCTCGCTCACCATGGCCGTGCCGGCGATGATCCTCGGCGAGACCGCCATGAGCTTCCTGGGCCTCGGCCTGCAGTCGCCCGCCGTCAGCTGGGGCGTGCTGCTGCAGGAGGCGCAGAACGTGCGCACCGTCGAGACCGCGCCCTGGCTGCTGCTTCCCGGCGTCGCGGTCTTCGTCACCGTCCTGGCCATGAACTTCGTCGGCGACGGCCTGCGCGACTCCGCCGACCCGTACAAGTAGCCGCAGAAGGAACAGAGGGAGACGCCGTGACCGAGGCCCTGACGAAGGCCGCGACCCGGCCCGGGACCGAGACCGTCCTGCGGGTGCGCGGGCTGCGCACGCACTTCGCGCTCGACGACGGCGTGGTGAAGGCCGTGGACGGCGTCGACCTCGACATCGCCCGCGGGGAGACGCTCGCCGTGGTCGGGGAGTCGGGTTGCGGGAAGAGCGTGATGGCGCGCTCCGTCCTGCGGCTCGTGGACCGGCCCGGCCGCATCACCGGCGGCGAGATCTGGGTGAGCCGGCCGCCGGACGGCGAGACGGATCTCGTCACCGCGGACGAGCGCACCCTGCGCAAGGTCCGCGGCAAGCGCATCGGCATGGTCTTCCAGGAGCCGATGACGTCCATGAGCCCCATGCACACGCTCGGCAACCAGATCGGCGAGGCGATCGTGCTGCACGAGCGGGTGACGAAGCAGGAGGCGCGCAAGCGCACCATCGACCTGCTCGGCCGCGTCGGCATCCCCGCCCCCGAGCGCCGCGTCGACGAGTACCCGTTCCAGATGAGCGGCGGCATGCTGCAGCGGGCGATGATCGCGATGGCGCTCTCCTGCAACCCCGAGCTGCTCATCGCCGACGAACCCACCACCGCCCTGGACGTGACCACCCAGGCCCAGATCCTGGACCTGCTGCGCTCGCTGCAGGAGGACTTCGGCATGGCGGTCATGCTCATCACGCACGACCTGGGCGTCGCCGCGCAGATGGCCGACCAGGTCGCCGTGATGTATCTGGGCGCCGTGGTCGAGCGCGGCGATGTCGTCTCCGTCTTCCGCTCGCCCCGGCACCCGTACACCAAGGCGCTGCTGCGCTCCATCCCCAAGCTCGGGGCCCGTTCGCGCGAGCGGCTGACGCCGGTGCGCGGCATGGTGCCGCACGCCTACCGGCGTCCCGCCGGCTGCTCGTTCCACCCGCGCTGCGACGAGTTCGTGCCGGGCCGGTGCGACGTGACGGAGCCGAGCGCCACCCCGGGGCCGGAGCCCGGCCGCGAGGTGCGCTGTCTGCTGTACGAGAGCCAGAACGCAGCGGACGCAGCGGACGACGCGAACGGCACGAACGGCGCGGAGCCGCCCGCGGACGAGGGCGGCGACGAGGGAGGACGGGCATGACCACCACCGGCACCGCCGCCGCGGCGGGCACCGCCGAAGCCGCCGAAGACACCGCGCTGCTGACCGCGGAGGGCCTCACCAAGCACTTCCCCATCCGCCGCGGCCTGTTCAGCCGGACCGTCGGCGCCGTGCGCGCGGTCGACGGCGTCGACCTGCGCATCCCCGCCGGCCGCACGGTCGCCCTCGTCGGCGAGTCCGGCTGCGGCAAGAGCACGCTCGGCCGCTGTCTGCTGCGCGTGTACGAGCCGACCGCCGGCCGCATCCTGTACGCCCCGGACAGCGGCACACCCGTCGACCTCGCCGGGATGAGCGAGCGGGAGCTCGCCCCGTACCGCACCCACATCCGGATGGTCTTTCAGGACCCCTACGCCTCCCTCAACCCCCGCATGACGCTGCTGCAGATCATCGGCGAACCGCTGCGCGTGGGCCTCGGCCTGACCGGCAAGGACCTGGAGGAACGGGTCGCGGAGCTGCTGCGCCGGGTGGGGCTGCGGCCGGAGTACCTGCGGCGTTACCCCAACGCGTTCAGCGGTGGGCAGCGGCAGCGCGTCGGCATCGCCCGGGCGCTGGCGACCCGCCCGCGGCTCGTGGTGGCCGACGAGGCGGTCAGCGCCCTGGACGTGTCGGTGCGCGCGCAGATCCTCAACCTGCTCAAGGACCTCCAGGACGAGGAGGACCTGACCTACCTGTTCATCTCGCACGACCTGGGGGTGGTGGAGTACATGGCCGACGAGGTCGTCGTCATGTACGTCGGCGGGGTCGTCGAGACCGGCGCCACCGACGAGCTGTACGGCGCGCCCCTGCACCCGTACACCGAGGCGCTGCTGTCCGCCGTGCCCGACCCCGACCCGACGGCCCGCCGCCGGGAGCGCATCGTGCTGCGCGGCGAGGTCGCCGACCCCTCCCGGGTGCCGTCGGGCTGTGCGTTCCATCCCCGCTGCTTCTACGCCCGCGACCGGTGCGCCACCGAGGTACCCGCGCTGCGCGAGATCGGCGGGGGCCGCAAATCCGCCTGCCACTACGCCGAGGAACTGACCCTGAAAGGAGTGAACGCGCTGTGACCGACCCGCGATTCGACGGGGTGGTACGGCGCTCGCCCACGGACCCCGCGCTCGGCGAGGCGCTGCTGCCGGCGCCGCACCCGGGCGACAGCCACGCCGCCAACCTGCTGGAGCTGGACGACGGCGACCTGCTGTGCACCTGGTTCAACGGCCCGGAGGAGGGCGACCCGGGCACCGGCGTCGTCGTCTCCCGGCTCGCCGCCGGCGACACGCGGTGGTCGGAACCCGAGGTGCTGGCCGCCGACCCCGAGCGGTCGGAGCAGAACCCCGTACTCGCCCGGGACCCCGCCGGCACCGTGTGGCTGTTCCACCCCTCCAACACCCCGCACGACCAGAAGACCGCGCGGCTGGTCGTACGCACGTCGGCCGACCGCGGGCGCACCTGGAGCCCGCCGCGCACGCTCATGGAGGGGCCCGGCATCTTCGTGCGCAACCCCCCGCTCGTCCTCACCGACGGCTCCTGGCTGCTGCCCGCCTACTGGTGCCGGCCGGAGGGGGAGCACAGCGTGGCGATGATCAGCGAGGACGGCGGCACGACGTGGCGGGGGCACGACCTGCCGGACAGCGACCACCTCGTCCAGATGACCGCCGTGCAGCGCGACGACGGCAGCCTGTTCGCGATGTTCCGCAGCCGCGCGGCCGACCGCATCCACAGCTCCGAGTCCTTCGACCTCGGCCGGACGTGGCGTCCGCTGACGAAGACGGAACTGCCCAACAACAACTCCGCCGTCCAGCTCGTCCGGCTGGCGAGCGGCGCACTCGCGCTCGTCTACAACGACGCCTCGCTGGAGCGCGGCCAGTTCCGGTGGGTCGGCGAGGGAGCTGGCCGGCGCAAGAAGGCGGTGCGTACGCCGCTGACGGTGGCGCTCTCCGACGACGGCGGCCTGACCTGGCCGTACCGACGCGACGTGCAGACGGCCGACGAGGAGTACCGCGACAACGAGCTGGGCTACTCCTACCCGAGCATCCTGCAGACCCGCGACGGCCGGCTGCACCTGGCGTACTCGTTCCTGCGAAAGACGATCAAATACGTACGGCTCGACGAGGCGTGGATCCGGGCCGCGGGCGTACGGGACGACGGCCCGTGACCGTCGAGCGGTGGGGCGTCCACGAGCTGGCGCTGACCGGCCCCGCCGACGGCAACCCGGACGCCGAGGTGCGGCTCGGCGCCGAGTTCCAGCACCGCAACCGCGTCGTCCCGGTCGACGGCTTCTACGACGGCGACGGCCGCTACCGCATCCGCTTCATGCCGGACGCGGAGGGCGAGTGGCACTACGTCACCCGCTCCTCCGCCGCGGAACTGGACGGCGTGCGCGGCTCCTTCACGTGCGTGCCGCCCGCCCCCGGCAACCGCGGCCCGGTGCGGGTGGCCGGCACCCACCGGCTGGCGTACGCCGACGGCACCCCCTACCTGCCCCTCGGCACTACCTGCTACCACTGGACCCATCTGGACGATCACGAGCGCGAGGAGCGGACACTGCGGTCGCTGGCGGCCTCGCCGTTCACGAAGGTGCGCATGTGCCTGCTGCCGACGAAGGGCATGGTGCCGCCGCACCTCGTCTTCGCCGGCGACAGCCCGGACACCCTCGACCGCACGCGCTTCAACCCTGCCTTCTGGGCCCACTTCGAGCGCCGGCTGCGCGACCTCCTCGCGCTCGGCGTCCAGGCCGACGTCATCCTCTTCCACCCGTACGACGGGTTCTGGGGGCTGGACCGGATGTCGCGCGAGGAGGACTTCTTCCTGCTGAAGCACACGCTCGCGCGGCTGTCGGCCTTCCGGCACGTGTGGTGGTCGATCTCCAACGAGTACGACTTCAACACCTGCAAGACCGTCGAGGACTGGGACGCGCTCGGCCGGTACGTCCAGCGGAACGACCCGTACCAGCGGCTCCGCTCGATCCACAACGGCACCCGCATGTACCAGTACGAGCGGATCTACGACTTCGGCAAGCCCTGGATCACCCACCAGAGCATCCAGCACTGGGACGCCCGGCTCACCGCCGGCTGGCGGGACTCCTGCCCCAAGCCGGTCGTCGTCGACGAGATCGGCTACGAGGGCACGGCCGACCGGCGCTGGGGCAACCTCAGCGGGCGGGCGCTCGTCCGGCAGTTCTGGCACGCGGCGGTCGCCGGCGGCTATGTCACCCACGGCGAGGCGTACCCGGACGCCGGCCGCGACGGCACCACCTGGATTTCCGGCGGCGGCCGGCTGCGCGGCGAGAGCGTGCCACGGATCGCCTTCCTGCGCCGCCTGCTGGAGGAGGCGCAGGCCGACCTGCCGCGTGCGCGGCGGGAGGGCACGAGCTGGCTGGAGTACTTCGGCGGGCCCACGCAATCCGCGTACCGCGACGTCGAGCTGCCGGCCGGTGGCACGTACCGCCTCGAACTGATCGACACCTGGCAGATGACCGTCACCGAGCTGGCCGGCGTGCACCGCGGGCGGGCCCGGGTGGAGCTGGAGGGACGCCCCGACATGGCCGTGCGGATCCGGAGAACCCGGAGTACGCCGTGAGCGGGACGGCGGCGGGACGGCCCGCGGGCGCGCCCCGGACGGCGGAGCGCTGGGGCGTCTTCGAACTGCCCGTCCCCGGGCCCGGCGACGAGGTGCTCTTCACCGACGGCGGCGGACGCCGCTTCACCGCCGCCGCGTTCACCGGCGACGAGGGCGGCCGGCTGGTGCGCTTCATGCCGGACGCGGAGGGGGAGTGGCACTACCGGTCGGCGGCGGTCTCCGGCACGTTCACCTGCGTGCCGCCGGCGCCGGGCAATCACGGCCCGGTCCACGTCGCCGGCGCGCGGAGCTTCCGGTACGCCGACGGCCACCCCTTCCACCCGGTCGGCACGTCCGTCGGCGACGCCGGGCCGGCGACGCTGCGGACGCTGGCGGACGCCCCGTTCAACCGCGTACGGCTGCTCGGCTCCGCGGACGTGCCGCTCCGCGTGCTGGACGAACAGGTCGCCGCCCTGCTGGCGCTGGGCATCGAGGCCGAGGTGGACCTGGCCGGGCGGTTCGCCGCGGACCCCGGCGGCCCAGACGGCGCGCGCACCGCGGGCATCGCCGAGACCGTGGCCCGGCTGGCCGCGTACCGCAACGTGTGGTGGCGGGCGCCCCGGGACCCGGACGCCCAGAGCGCGATCCGCGAACACGACCACGGCCACCGGCTGCTGACCGTCCACGGCGGCCCCGCCACCGACTTCGGCGCCCCCTGGATCACGCACGCGAGCCTGCGGCTGGAGGACCCGCACGCGGTCGCCGGTCTCGGCGCCGCGCTCGGCAAGCCGGTCGTGGTCGACGACTGCGGCGCGGAGGGCGACGGACCCGTACCCGGGCGGAGCCTGACCGCGGCGGCGCTGGTCGCCCGCATCTGGGAGGGCGTCTGCCAGGGCGGGCACGCCACCCACGGCGAGGCGTACGGGACGCGGCCCTGGCTCGTCCACGGCGGCGGGCTCGCGGGCGAGAGCGCGCCGCGGCTCGCGTTCCTGCGCGGCATCCTCGACGACGCCCCCGCCTCTCTGGTGCACGACCCGGTCTACTACGACGCCTCGACGCTGGTCGCGCCGGGGGAGTACTGGCTGCAGTACCTGGGCGCGCACCGCTACCCGCACCGCCGCTTCGACCTGCCGCCCGGCGGCTGGCACGTCGAGGTGCTGGACACCTGGCGGATGACGGTCGACCCGCCGCGCCAGGTGGCCGGCGGTCGCGTCGAGGTGCGGCTCCCGGCGGACCCGTACTGCGCGATACGGATCCGCCGGGCACCCGGGGCCTGAGCCGCGAGCGGCCCCGGGCGGTCTGGGGTCACCAGTCGAAGCCGGCCTCGGACTGGCTCTTGATGTAGTTCGGGATGTCGACGGTCTCGGTGATCGTCAGCGCGGAGGACACCTGGAGCCCGTCCTTGAGGACGTGCTGACGGAAGACCGCGTACAGCGGGATGTCCCAGTACTCGGTCTGCTCGTAGCCGTGCACCACGGCATTGCTGCCCCAGAACACGCCGGAGGTGTCGATGCCGTCGAGCGCGGGGGACTCGCTGCCGAAGGCGCCGACCACGGCGTCGGACTGCAGCGTGGGCTTGATGCCGTGGGCGGCCAGTGCGCTCTGCGCCTCCTCGGAGACCAGCCACTTCACCACGGCGAGCGCCTGGTCCTTCTTGGCCGACTGCGGTGGCAGGAACGCGGCGAGGGAGTTCGGCTGGTACGTCGAGTCGTCACCGCCGCCGAGCACGGGCACCGAGACGAGGCCGAGTTCGACGTTCTCGGCGTTGCGGCGGTACTCCTCAAGGTCGTCGGTGTGGATGTAGATCTCGTTCAGCGCGTAGGAGTTGAACTTCCACAGCGTGTCCACCGCCATCGCCACGTGCCCCGTGGTGAAGAAGTCGTCCACGGTGGTGAAGATGTTCCGCGGGATGAACAGGAAGCGCTCCATGTTGGCGCCGAGCTGCTGCCAGCCCTCGGAGGTGATGTCGACCTTCACGTCGCCCGGTGCCGGGTTCTCGCTGCCGGTGGGCAGGAAGGGGTAGAGCCCGAGCTGGTTGAAGTCCAGGTAGTTGTCCGGGTGCTGCAGATAGCCCTTGTAGGCGACCAGGTCCTCTTCCCGGGTGAGCTGGCCGGCCAGCTTGTACGCCCGGTCGTAGGTCGTCCCGTTCTCCGGGTGGTCCACCCCGAAACGGTCGAAGACCTTCTTGTTGTAGAGCAGCACGAAGTCGTCGACGAGCAGCGGCACGCCGTAGACGCCGCCGTCCGAGCGGGACTTGACGATCTCGACCGCGGCCGGGTCGAGCGTGCCGAGGTCGATGCCGGCCGGGCCCAGCTCGTCGCTGAGGTCGCGCAGCCAGCCGAGCGGCTCCAGGTCGCGGTCGATCCGGCGGCGCGGGTCGTCGATGACGATGTCGGGGACGACGCCCGCCGCCGCCAGCTCCTCGTAGCGGACCGGCTGGTCCCAGGTGGCGACCTTGAACTTCACGTCCGGGAAGGCGGCCCGGAGCCGGCCGCCGATGACCGTTTCGAAGAACCCCTCGACCTCGAACGGCTTGTAGTTGACGAGGAAGATGAACAGCTCGTCGTCGCAGACCTCGAAGGGTTCGTCGTAGCGGTTGGGGACCTGCGTGCAGACGGCGCCGGAGGTGGTGGCATACCGGCTGTTCGTGCCCTGAGAGGTCTGTGCCCCAGCCGTGCCCGCGGACACGGCCGGCCCGCCGGCGAGCGCGGCGGCGCCCGCGAGGGCGCCTGTGGTGAAGTTTCTGCGGGTCAGCCTGCGGGCGCTCCGCTTGGCCTTCGAGCCCTGGCCCATGGTCACACAGCTCCTTGGAGAAGAAGAGACGGTCGTGGTGTGACGTTCATTTTTGAGCGTGTGGCATACCATCTGAATGCCACTATCCTCCTGACGGGCGGCTCGGGCGTCAACACCCGTGCACGGGCCGCCTCATGGAGCGGCGGGACGGAGGGAGAACCGTGGACGGGACGGCGGAAGGGCAGGAACTGCGGCTACGGGCCGAGGACATGGTTCTCGGGCTCACGCGGCGGGACGGGAAGGTCCTGCTGGAGCTGTGTCGTACGGGGGAGCGGGAACCGTACTTCCGCGCACCGCTGGACGCGATGCTGGCCGTCTCCACGGGACGGCCCTGGGCTCCCGCGTTCCCCGGCGTGCGCGAGCCGGAGGTGCGGCGCACCGCGGCCGGACTCGCCGTGCACTGCGCGGTCGGGCCACTGGCCGCCGAGGTGGACCTCGCCGTCGGGGAGGGAGCCCTGCACGCGGACGTGACCTGGCGGAACCCGTCCGCGGACACGATCGGGGACCTGGCCGTCGGCCTCGCGCTCCCGCTGCCCGCGGCGCCGCCCGAGTCCGTGACGATGCCGCAGGTACTCTACCGCGGCAACCCGTCGGCCGACCCGGACCGCACCGTGCCCAGGCTCCGCCCCGCCGCGGGCGGCGCGCCCGGCGGGCCCGGTGACGCCGGCGCGCCCGGTGCCCCCGGCGGCGCCGCGTCCGGCGGCCTCGTCGTGGAGGAGCACCGGCTGCCGGTGCCCTGCGTGCACGCGGAGTGGCCCGGACCCGCCGGCCCCCGCTTCCTGACGATGTACGCCCGCACCCCCGGCGACGGCTCCCTCGGCGCCCTGGCCGGCTGGGGGCACCCCCACGCGCGCCTGCGCGCCGTGGGGGAGCACACGACCCTGCTGGCGACGAGCGGGACGCTGATGTTCGACGGCGTCCCGGACGTGGCGTACACCCACAAGTCCACCACCTCCGCCCGCCCGCGCGGATACCGCGAACTGGCCCCCGGCGCCGCCCTGACCACCCGCCACGCGCTCCGCTGGGGCCGGCCCGCCCGGCCCGGCCACGGCTTCCGCGACATGGTGCACCACGGTCTACGGCGGTACGCGCCCGGCGGTGCCCGCCCGCTGTCCCTCGACTCGATCATCGAGCTGAAGACGGCGGCCCTGGACCGCCGGTGGTACGAGGACGGCCACGGCACGGCGGGATACGTGAAGTTCACCGGCTCCGGGCACGTGCCCGGCTTCCTGTACGGCTGGACCGGCCAGTGCCTCAGGCTGGCGTGGTGCGACGCGCGCCTCGGCCTGGAGCACGGCGACGAGACCCGCCTGGAGCGCAGCCGGCGGGCCGTGGACTTCTACCTCGCCGGCAGCGCCGCCGGCGCGCCGCCGGGGCTGCGGATGAGCTTCCACCGCCTCGACGACGGCGGCTGGGCCGCGTTCGAGCGCAACGGCCGCCCGTTCATCTCCGCCCGCGCGTTCGGCGACACCCTCGGCGACCTCGCCGACATCGTCGCGCTGCTGCGCGACCACGGCCGCGCCGTCCCCAGGCACTGGACCGAGGCCCTCCACGAGGGCCTCGACGCCGTCTGCCGCGGCGTGCCGCCCGGCGGCGTGGTCCCGCTCGGCTGGCGGACCGACGGCTCCGCGTACCCCGGGCCGCCCGGCGCCGGCGGACTGCCGTGCGTGCTCGCCCTGCTGAAGGCGGAGCGCGCGACGGGCTCGCGGCGCCACCGTCAGGCCGCCGTGCGGCTGCTGGAGCGCTACCACGAGCGGCACGCGGACGACTTCGCCACGCCCTTCGGCCATGCCACCCTCGACGCGGCGTGCGAGGACAAGGAGGGCGGCATGGCGTTCTTCCAGTGCGCGTACGAACTGCTGCTGCTCACCGGTGAGGACCGCTACCGCGACTGGGCGGAGGCCACCGCCGACTGGCTGCTCACCTGGGTCTACCAGTGGAACCCGCCGCAGCCGCCCGGCTCTCCGTTCGACCGGCGCGGCTTCGACGTCACCGGCTGGCCCGGCGTCAGCGTGCAGAACCACCACGTGGACGTCTTCTTCCCGGTCCCCGAGCTGGCCCGCTTCGGCGCGCTGGCCGGCCGGCCGGAGTACACCGAGCTGGCCGGCATGGTGATCCACGCCCTCGGCCAGGGCATCTGCACCCGGCCCGGCGAATGGGGCTTCGACGACCCCGGCGAGCAGGCCGAGGGCTTCTTCCCCACCGACTGGCAGGAGCGCGGCGGCAGCAACACCTGGAACCCGTCGTGGGTGACGGCGCACGTGCTCTCGGGCGCCCTGCGGCTGCGCGACGCGCCTGCGGCGGCCGGCGGGCGCTGAGCGGCTCCGCCGGGGGCGGGTGTCGAGGATATTCCGGGGCTCTGCCCCCGGCCCTCGAGGACCTGGATCAGTACCGGACTTCGCCGAGGCCCAGGCGGGCGGGCTCGGGGCGGTGGACGCCGCCGGGGCGGTAGCCCAGGGCGCCGGCGATGCCCAGGTGGTCGGCGAGCAGCCAGACCACGGCCAGCCACATCTCGGTGCCCTGCAGCCCGGGTTCGTGCCCCGGCCCCGCGCCGGGCTCCAGGGCGAAGCTGAAGCCGGCCCCGTCGTGCCAGTTGGCCAGCACCCGTGCCAGCCGCTCCCGCGCCCAGCGCCGCCCCTCGTCCAGCCGGTGCCGCGTCTGCCGGGAGGACAGCCACAGCGGGTGGATCACGTCGAGGACGTTGCACGCGTCGCCCCGGCCGGTGCCGAAGAAGGCGGTGTCGCCGCTGTGCGCGAACACCGTGTCCACCACCCGCTCCGGGTACGGCAGCGGGAGGCCGAACTGCGCGAAGGTGCCGCGCGTGGCCCGGTAGAAGCCGTTGACCGGCTGCAGCCAGCGGTCCTTCGGGGTCGGCCGGCCCCACAGCCCGTGCCACGGGTCGGCATGGGTGAGCAGCCAGCCGAAGAGGGCGTCGGCGGCCGGCGCGCGCATGCCGAAGTCCGCCAGGTTGCGCAGCACCGCCGTGCCCACAGCGTCCACCCGGTGGCCGGCGCGCCAGGCGGCCCGCTCCCACGGCAGCGCGTCGAGCCACGCCGTCAGCTGCTGCGGCGTCAGCTCGTGGACGGCGCGTACGGGGTGGGCGAAACGGGTGCCGAGCAGCTCCAGGGCGTAGCCGACGCTGAGGATGTGGTAGAGCGCCGCGTCGTCGGTGAGGGTGGGTGTGGCGGGTGCGCCGCCGTCGGGCGCGTACTCGGGCACCAGGCCGGTGTCCGGGTCCTGCAGCCCCCGCAGGTGCGCGGCCAGCCCGTCTGCCGTGGTCCGCGGCGGTGCCTCGCGGAGCAGGAGGTGGGCGATCTCGACCGCGTCGCACTGCGCCCGCACGGTCGGCGGTGCGCCGGGGCGGTCGGCGTAACCCGGCCCGTCCCCGCCCCCGGCGCCGTCGCCCAGACAGCGGGCGAGGACGTCCGGCGCCTGCTCCCGGGCCCGCGCCGCGAACCGCGCCAGCCGCTCGGCCAGCTCCGCGGTGTCCGCGGTCTCCGCGATCGCCGCGGTGGCGGGGTCGGAGAACTCGACGGGCTCGGCGGCTGATCTGCTCGAACGGCCGGGGGCACCCTCGGCGTCCGTGGCCGCCACGCCCGCGGGTGTGAGCGGCTCGTGGACCCCGACGGGACCGGCGCCTGCCGCAGCGGCGCCGCCCATGCGGGGCTCCGGGCCGTGCGTGACCGGCTCCGCGGCGACGTCTGCGGGGGGCAAGGCGAACCTGGTGGGCGTGGTGGCCGGTCCGCTCGGACGGCCGGTACCGCCCGCGGCAGTGCCCGAGCCGGCGAGCTCCGCGGCACCCGCCACAGGAGGGTCGCCTGTGCCGGCCCGCGGCCCGGCGGCGCCCGCGCGGACCGGCGCGTCAGCGCCGTCCGTGCACGGCGCCGTGTCGGCGGCCGCGGGCCGTCCGCCCGCGGCGCCCAACGAGCCCGCCGCGCGCGCCGCAGGCGCGTCGCGGCGGTCGCGCAGCCGGCGGGCCGGGTTGCCCGCCGCGACCGACCAGTCCGGCAGGTCCTTCGTCACCACCGCGCCCGCGCCGACGACGCAGTGCGACCCGATGGAGACCCCGTCCACGACGACCACGTGCGAGCCGATCCACACGTCGTCGCCGATCTCGATGCCCTGGGAGGTCAGCGGTTGCTTGTGCACCGGCCGGTCGACGGCGGTGGAGTGGTTGAAGCCGAGCACGGAGCTGTGCGCCCCGACGCGTACGCCGTCGCCCATGCGCACCGTGCCCCGTACGGTGGTGAAGGGGTTGACGGTGCAGTCGCGGCCCGTCGTCAACTCGCCCGTGACATAGGCGTGCGCGGCGATGTAGGAGCGCCGGCCCATGCGCAGCCGGTCGGTGGAGACCCCGGCCCACGTCGAGACGAACGTCTCCTCCGCCAGCTCCGTCTCCCCGCCGTGCAGCGCGAGCCGCTCCGCCAGCCGGTCGTGCCACGCGGCCTGGGCGGCGCGCTCCTCGTCCGTGGCGGAGCCGAAGAACAGCCAGGGGCAGTAGTCGTACCGGCCGGGCCGGTCGCCGCCGCTCATCGCCCCCCGTCCCGCACCACGCCGTCCCGCGTCACGCCGTCCTCGAGAAAGTCCTCGACGTGCTCCAGCCGGTCGGGCTCGGCCATCTCGCCGAACGTGCAGTCCGTCAGCCGCAGTCCGCGGATCGGGGCGTGCGCGTAACCCTGCGCGAGCAGGGCCCGGCGGGCGCGGTCGACCGTGACGTTGCGGATGCCGATGTCCCGCACCCGCGGCGGATAGCCGCCCGTGTCGCCCTCGCCGCGGTGGAAGTCGCAGGTGACGAACTCCTTGGTGAGGTGGGTGACCGTGATGTCGTCCAGCTGGATGTTCTCGGCGAAGCCGCCGCGGACGGAGTTGGTCTTGATGTAGAGCCCGAAGTACAGGCCGGGGCCGCCGATGTGGCATCTGCGGGCGAAGACGTTGCGGATGCCGCCGGTCATGTCGCTGCCCAGGGTGATTGCGCCGTAGCGGTGCCGCATCACGCAGTCCTCGATGAGGATGTCCTCGCTGGGCACGTTTACCCGGCGGCCGTCGGCCTCCCGGCCGGACTTGACGGCGATGCAGTCGTCGCCCGCGTTGAAGGTGCAGCCGCGGATGACGACGTCCCGGCAGGACTCCGGGTCGCAGCCGTCGTTGTTGGGCCCGGTGCTGTCGACCGTGACGTTCTGGACGAGGACGCCCTGGCACAGCACCGGGTGCATGACCCACATCGGGGAGCGGACGAAGGTGACGCCCTCGACCAGGACGTTGCGGCAGCGGTACGTCTCCAGGAAGTTGGGGCGGAAGTGCCGGCCCTCGGCGTAGACCCGGTGCTCGACCGGGTCGCCCCGCTCGGCCTGTGCCCACAGCAGCGGCCAGTCGTCCTCCTGCTGCGGCAGGCCCGGCCGCCAGCCGAACTCCTCCTGCCCCGACCACGGCCACCAGTGCGTCTCGTCCGCCCGGCCGTCCAGCACGCCCGCGCCGGTGACGGCGATGTCGCGCTCGCCGTGGGCGTAGACCAGCGGGGAGTAGCCGTACGTCTCCACGCCCTGGAACCGGGTGAGCACGGGCGGCAGATAGGCCGCCGGGTCGCGGCTGAAGGCGAGCGTGGCGCCGGCCCGCAGATGCAGGTCGACGCCCGAGCGCAGCCGCACCGGGCCGGTGGCGTAGGTGCCCTCCGGCACGGTGACGTGGCCGCCGCCGTGCGCCGCGCAGTCCTCGATGGCGGCGCGGATCGCGGCGGTGCAGTCGGCGGTGCCGTCACGCACCGCGCCGTAGTCCGTGACGGGGAACTCGCGGTCGGGGAAGCGCGGTGGCCGTACCCGCGCGGCGATGGCGTCCGCCTGCTCCTTCGCGGCGGCGGCCGTGGTGGTGGTCATGCGCGTGCGGCTCCTGCGTTCCCGTCGCCGGCACCTGCCCCGGCACCTGCCCCGTCGCTGACGTCTTGGCCGTTGACGGTGACCCGGCGCAGCGTCAGGCCCTCGACGTTCTCCGTCGTCCAGCCCTCCTCGATGCCCGTGAAGGTGCAGTCGCGCAGCAGCACGTTCCGGATCGGGTTGGCGTCGTTGCCCACGAAGTTCCAGGCGCGCGGGCCGGAGGCGGCGGTGAGACGGTGCACCTCGATGTCGCGCACGTCCGGGTAGTAGTCGCCGATGTCGACGTTCTCGTAGTCGAGCGCGATCTCGATCACGGCGTCGCCCACCTCGCCGACCGTGATGTCCTGGAAGACCACGTCCTTCACGTAACCGCCGCGCAGGGGGTTGGACTTGATCCGCAGCGCGCGGTCGAGCAGCGGGCTGTCCATGTGGCAGTCGCGGGCGAGGATGTTGCGTACGCCGCCCGTCATCTCGCTGCCGATGGTGACGCCGCCGTGGCCGTCCCGCATCCGGCAGCCCTCGATCAGGGCGCTGTGGCAGGGCACGTCCACGCGCCTGCCGTCGGCGTCCCGGCCGGCCTTGAAGGCGATGCAGTCGTCGCCGGTGTTGAACGTGCAGTCCCTGATCAGCACGTACGCGCAGGACTCGGGGTTGCACCCGTCGTTGTTGGGGCCGTGCGGGCTCTCCACCGTCACGCCGCTGACGATGACGTTGCGGCACAGGACGGGGTGGATGTTCCACATCGGCGAGTCCTTGACGGTCACGCCCTCGATGAGCACGTCGCGGCAGTCGTAGAACTGGATCATGTTGGACCGCAGATGGTGGCCGGCGCCGAAGACCCGCTGCTCGACCGGTACGCCCTCCTCCGCCATGGCGTACAGCGCGTCCTTCTCGACGCGCTCGGGGGAGACGCCGCCGTCCTGGCCCTTCGTCCAGTCCCACCAGTGGGTGTCGTCCGCCTGTCCGTCGATCACCCCGCCGCCGGTCAGCGCGATGGTGCGGCAGCCGCGGGCGTAGACGAAGGGCGAGTAGTTGTAGCACTCCATGCCCTCGAAGCGGGTGAGGACGACCGGCAGGTACGCCGCCGGGTCCTGCCGGAAGCGCAGCGTGGCGCCGGACTCGACGTGCAGGTCGATGCGGTCGCGCAGATGGACGGCCCCGGTGAGGTACGTGCCGGCGGGGACGACGACGTGGCCGCCGCCGCGCTTCGCGCAGTCCTCGATGGCGGCGCGGATCGCGTCGGTGCAGTCGGTGGTGCCGTCGCCCACCGCGCCGAAGTCCGTCACGTCGACGGTGCGGTCGGGGAAGCGCGGCCGGCGGATCTCGGCCAGGATGGCGGCGGCCTGGTCGTCGGCGGTGCGGCGCTGTGCCGCTGCACCGCCAGCGCCGCCCGCGCCGAGGGCGAACGCGGCGGTGGTCCCGGCCCCGAGCAGGAAGGCGCGTCTGCGCGGGCGGCTCACCAGGACCACTCCGACTCGGGCACGGCGAGGGACCGGCCCAGTTCCGGTGCCTTCCGCTCCAGTGTGCGTGGCCAGTACATGGGGCGTGACCTGCCTTCCGGTTCGATGCCGACCACGTCGTCGCCGCGCCACCGGGTGCGGTACTCGCGGTCGGCGGCGATCTCGACGGTGGTGGACTCGACGAGTGGGAACGTGACGGTGATGCGCTCGCCCGCGCGCGGCCCGGTGAGACGGAGATAGCCGTCGGGCGCCCACAGGCCGGGGTCGCGGCCCGCGAAGGTCTCCGCGGGACCGCCGGCGGGGTGCCGGGCGACCGCGAGCCGGGCGTGCCCCGCCCACGGCGGTACGCGCAGGCGCAGCTCACGGCAGTCGGCGCGGACGTCGAGGTCGACGCGGCCCTCGTACGGCAGATGGCTGAGGACGTCGACGAGCCGGCTGCCGCGGTTGAGCAGCAGGTTGACGCGGGTCAGCCGCTCGTCGCCGGTGACCGCGGCGTTCCAGCCGGTGAACAGCCCGCGCACGCCGGAGCCGACGCAGCACGCCTGGACGTCGCTGGTGTGGCCGCGGCCGAGCACCGCGTCGGAGACGTAGTCGTTGGGCGCGCCGTAGCCGGCGAAGGCGCCCTTGACGCGCTCGCCGACGCGGTAGTGCGTCTGCCAGCCGGGGACGTCCAGCGAGCGGTCGGGGGCCGAGCTGACCCAGTCGGTGTCGTCGAGCTGCGAGGCGGTCAGGTGGTTGCGCAGGAAGCGCTCGACCACCGTCCAGTACGCGGTGTACCCGGCGCGGGCGAGGGTGGTGCCGATGCCGATGAGGTCGACGAGCGAGCACGTCTCGTGCTCGTACCGCTGGTCGGCCAGGTCGCCCGGGGTCCAGCCGAAGGCGGTGCCCTGCGTCAGCGCCCAGTCGAAGGAGGTCTTCACGAACTGGGTCAGCGCGTGGTCCCCGGTGAACAGCGCGTACCTGGCGATACCGTCGAGGGTGCTGAGCCGGGTGTGGAAGTGCCCGCTGCGGTACGCGAGTCCGGAGTTGAAGCTGCCGTCGGGCAGGAAGACGCCGCTGCGGTCGGTGATGAGCCGGGTGAACCAGCCGCACAGCTCCAGGGCGTCGGCGCTGCCGGTCGCCCGGTGATGCCGCAGCAGCGGCATGATGAGCCGGCCGCAGAACGACGCGGGGTCGGGCGCCAGACGCAGGTCGACGGCGTTGGTGGAGGGCCAGCCGTCCGGGGTGTACTCGGACGCGGGGAAGTACCAGGCGTCGCGCTCCTTGACGGCGATCCGCCGCAGCGCGGCGACGAGCCGGTCCGCGGCCTGCCGGGCGCGGTCGTCGCCGTCGTCGAGGTACCAGGTGGTGAGCGCGAGGAGGGTGGCGCGCTGGTCGACGAGGTTGGCGTTTGCCGCCCAGTGGCCGCGCGGGTGGGTGCGGCGGTACGTCAGCCCGTCGTCGGCCAGCAGCCCGAGCAGGGTGGTCTTGTAGCGCTCCTCGGTCTCCCGCCACCAGGACGCGCCGGTCATGTGCCGGGCGAGCACGCAGGCGTCGGTGAGCCGGCCGTGGCTGGAGCCGTAGTCCCAGTCGCCGTGGCGCAGCACGGCTGGCTCGGCGAGCAGGTCGGCGCTGAAGAAGGGGATGTGGCCGAGGTCGGGGTCGGCCAGTCCGGTGACCGCGTTCATCGCCTGCTCGGCGCGCTCCTCCAGCAGCAGGGTCGCGGGAATGCCGGTCATACGCATCACACCGTCCTGGGATTGTGCGAGCGAACCTGAATGCCAGGCACGCTAAAACGGGTGCACGGCGCCGTCAAGAGGACGCATCAGACTGCGGCAATATTCGTATGCCGGTGGTATACCAGGTGTTGACGAGATGCCCCGGCGGCTTTAGCTTCTGACCGATCGCACGTTCCGGGAGCGGAGGCTTCGCCGGCCCGGCCGGCCCGGCCCGGCGCGGGGCACCGGGCCGGCGACGACGCGCCAACCGGCAGACGGGAGACGGGTCATGGCAGATGGCGGCCCCGCGGCGCCGACGCACTTGCGCACCGGATACCTCGACGACCCCCTCGGCATCGACGCCGACCCGCCCGACCTGTCCTGGCGGCCCGCGTCCGGGGCGCAGCAGGCGTACCGGATCCAGGCCGCCACGTCCCCGGAAGGGCTCGCGGCCGGGGCGCCCGACCTGTGGGACAGCGGCCGGGTGCAGAGCGCGGGTTGCACCGCCGTGCCCTACGGCGGCGAACCCCTCGGCTCCGCACAGCGGGCCCACTGGCGGGTCCGGGTGTGGGACGAGCGCGGCGAGCCCTCGGCCTGGAGCGCCGCGGCCCGCTGGGAGACCGGGCTGCTGGAGCGGTCCGCGTGGACCGGCGCGCAGTGGGTGTCCGCCCCCGAGTGGGCTCCGCCCGCCCCGGCGAATCACGACCCGGATCGCCCGTTCCCGTTGCTGGCCAGGGACTTCCGGCTGCGGCGGCCGGTGGTGCGGGCACGGCTGTACGCCACCGCCCTCGGCGTCTACGTCCCCTCCGTGAACGGCCGGCCCATCGCCGCCGCCGTCCTCGAACCCGGCTACACCGCCTACGACAAGCGCCTGCTGTACGCCACGTACGACGTCACCGGCGCCCTGCGGCACGGCCGCAACACCGTCGGCGTACGGCTAGCGGGAGGCATCGCCCACGTCCCCGACGTGCCGGGCCGCTACCAGAAGCTCCACGTCAGCTACGGACTCCCGCGGCTGCTCGCCCTGCTGCGCGTCGAGCACGACGACGGCTCCGTCACCACCGTCGGCACCGACGGCCGGTGGCGCACCGCGCCCGGCCCTGTCACCCTCTCCGACTGGTTCGGCGGCGAGGAGTTCGATGCCCGGCGCGATCGTCCCGGGTGGGACACCCCGCACGCGGACCCCACCGGCTGGCGCCGCGCGGTGACTGTCCCGGCGCCCGGCGGCGTGCTCTCCGCGCGCAGCCACCCGCCGGTCGAGGTCACCGAGGAGCTGGCCGCCGTCTCCGTCACCGAGCCCCAGCCCGGCGTGCACGTCGTCGACTTCGGGGTGAACGTCGCCGGCTGGCCCGAGCTGCACGTCTCCGGCCCGGCCGGCACGACGGTCGTGATGCGCCCGGCGGAGCTGCTCACCGAAGAGGGCACCGTCCAGCAGCGGTTCACCGGCCGGCCCTGCTACGACGCCTACACCCTGCGCGGCGCGGCCGGCTCGAACGGCAGGGACGGCGACGGCGCGAACGACACGGCCGAGGAGGCCTGGCACCCGGAGACCGTCTACCACGGCTTCCGCTACGTCCAGGTCGAGGGCCTGCCCCAGCCCGCCACCCGGGCCACCGTGCGCGCGCTCGTGCTGCGCGCCGCCAACCGGCCCGCGGGCGGATTCAGCTGCTCCGACCCCCTGCTCGACGCCGTCCACCGGATCACCGACCGGGCAGTCCAGTCCAACATGTACAGCGTCCTGACGGACTGCCCCCACCGGGAGAAGCTCGGCTGGCTGGAGGAGACCCACCTCGTCTTCCCCGCCGTCGCGAACAACTACGACGTCGCCGCCTACTACCGCAAGCTGGTGCGCGACATGGCGGACGCGCAGACCGAGAGCGGTCTCGTGCCGGGTATCGCGCCCGAGTACACCGTCTTCGAGGACAAGTTCCGCGACGACCCGAACTGGGGCGGCGCGATCGTCCTCGCGCCCTGGCTGCTGTACCGGACCTACGGCGACACCGCCACGCTGCGCACCCACTACCCGCACATGCGGCGCTACCTGGACCATCTCGCGTCCCGCGCCGACGGCCTCCTGCTCGGCCACGGTCTTGGCGACTGGATGGCGTTCGACGACTCCACCCCCAAGGCCGTCACCGCCACCTTCGCGTACGCCCGGATCGCCGCCGCGGCCGGCCGGATCGCCGCGGTGCTCGGCGCGGACGGCGACGCCGCCGCGTACCGCGACCTGGCCGGCCGGGTCGGCCGCAAGTTCCATGAGGAGTTCTTCGACCCTGCCCGGCGCACCTACGCCACCGGCAGCCAGGCCGCCGACGCCCTCGCCCTGGACCTGGGCGTCGTGCCCGCGGACGAACAGGACGCGGTGCTCGGCCACTTGATCGACACCATCCGGGCCGCGGGCGACCACGTGACCGTGGGCGAGGTCGCGCTCCCGTCGCTGCTGCGCACGCTCTCCGCGCACGGGCGCGACGATGTCGTGTACGACCTCGTCCGCAGGACGGACAGCCCCAGCTACGGCTACCAGGTCGAGCACGGCGCGACCGCGCTCACCGAGCGCTGGGACGGACCGACCCGCGGCTCGTCGCAGAACCACTTCATGCTCGGCGCGATCGAGGAGTGGTTCACCGCCTCGCTGGCCGGCATCCGGCAGGCGGCTGACTCGGTCGCCTTCGAACGGATCGTCGTCCGCCCGGCCCCGGTGGGAGACCTCACCCACGCCGAGGCCTGGTACGACACCCCCCGCGGCCGGGTCCGCAGCGTATGGCGGCGCCCGGCGGGCGGCGGCCTCACCCTCGACGTCACCGTGCCCCCCGGGCCGCCCGCCCGTGTCGAGGTGCCGCTGCCCGCCGGGGCCTCCGCATCGGGCGACACCGCCCCGCCGGCCCCGCCCGGCGCCCGGTTGCTCGGGCTGTCCGGCGGCCGTGCCGTCTACGAAGCCGGCCCCGGCGGCTTGCGGTTCACGGCTCCGGCGGAGCCCTGATGCCGCCCTACTACGACGACTTCGCCCCCGGCACCGGCAGACGCGCCCCGCGCGCCGCCTTCACGTCCGACGCCGGCCGGCTCGACCTCTCCGGCCGCTGGCTGTTCCGGCTCTCCGAGCGGGCGGACTCCGCGCCGTTGGACTTCCTCGGCCCCGAGAACCCCGGCCCGGACTTCACCGAGCTGCCGGTGCCGTCCCACTGGGTGCTCCACGGCCACGGCACCCCGCGCTACACCAACACCGCCTACCCCTTCCCCATCGACCCGCCGCGGGTGCCCGACGCCAACCCGACCGGCGACCACCGGCTGACGTTCGAGACGCCCCCCGGCTGGCGGCTGCCCGGCAGCGTCCTGCGCTTCGAGGGCGTCGACTCGTGCTTCCGCGTGTGGCTGAACGGGCGCGAGCTGGGCACCTCCAAGGGCAGCCGGCTGCCCGCCGAGTTCGCCGCCGGCGCCGCGCTCGTCCGCGGCGCCAACGTCCTCGCCGTGCGCGTGCACCGCTGGTCCTCCGGCAGCTATCTGGAGGACCAGGACATGTGGTGGCTGCCGGGCATCTTCCGCGAGGTGACGCTGCTGGAGCGCCCGGAGGGCGCCGTCGACGACCTGTTCGTGCACGCCGGATGGGACGGCGACGCCGCCACCGGCCGCGGCACCCTGCGCGTGGACACCGACGTACCCGCCCGGCTGACCGTCCCCGGACTGGGGGTCGCGGACCTGGAGAACGGCCGGCAGATCACCGTCGCCGGCGCCGAGCCGTGGACGGCGGAGACGCCGCGGCTGTACGACGCCCGTCTCGACACCGCGGGCGAGAGCATCGCGCTGCGCATCGGCTTCCGCACCGTCGCCGTCACCGACGGGCTCCTCACCGTCAACGGCACCCCGCTCATGCTGCGCGGCGTGAACCGGCACGAGCACGACCCCGACCACGGCCGGGTCCTCACGGCCGCCGACATGCGCGCCGACCTGCTGCTGATGAAGCAGCACAACATCAACGCCGTCCGCACCTCCCACTACCCGCCGCACCCCGCCTTCCTCGACCTCTGCGACGAGCTGGGCATGTGGGTGGTCGACGAATGCGACATCGAGACCCACGGGTTCATCCACGCCGACTGGCGCGGCAACCCCGTCGACGACCCCCGCTGGGAGCCGATGCTGCTGGACCGGATGCGGCGGATGGTCGAACGGGACAAGAACCACCCCAGCGTCGTCGTCTGGTCGCTGGGCAACGAGAGCCACCACGGCCGGTGCCTCGCCACGCTCGCCGACTGGACCCGCGCCCGCGACCCCGGCCGGCCGCTGCACTACGAACGCGACCGCAGCTACCGGCACTCCGACTTCTACAGCCTCATGTACGCGCCGGTGGACGAGGTCGAGCGCATCGGCCGGCGCGAGGAGGACGCGCCGCCGGAGACCGCCGGGGAACCGGAGCTGGAGGAGCGCCGCCGCGCCCTGCCGTTCCTGCTCGTCGAGTACGCGCACGCCATGGGCAACGGCCCCGGCTCGCTCGCCGCGTACCAGCGCGTCTTCGAGACGTATCCGCGCTGCCAGGGAGGGTTCGTCTGGGAGTGGATCGACCACGGCTTCCGCCGCCGCACGGCGGACGGCCGCACCTACTTCGCGTACGGCGGGGACTTCGGCGACCACCCCAACGGCGGCAACTTCTGCATCGACGGCCTGGTCTTCCCGGACCGGACGCCGTCGCCGGGGCTCGTCGAGCTGAAGAAGGCCTACGAGCCGGTGGTGCTGACCGCGGACGTGCCGGCCGGGCGGCTGCGGATCGTCAACCGCCATGACATCCGCGACCTTTCGCACCTGCGGTTCGGCTGGGTGCTGGAGGACGAGGGGGTGCGGGTCGACGGCGGCGTGCTGACCGTACCCGGCGTGGCCGCACGCGCGGAGGCGGAGGTCGCCCTGCCGCGGCTGCGGTTGCCGGAGCGGCCGGCCGGCGAACTGTGGCTGACCGTACGGGCCGTGCTCGCCGTAGACGGGGACTGGGCGACGGCCGGGCATGAGGTGGCCTGGGCGCAGGCCAGGGTGCCGCAGCCGACGGGCACGCCGGCCGGGCCCCTGCCGCCCGGGTCCGGGGCCGTGGCGCCCGGGTCCGGGGCCGAGGTGGGGCTGGCCGTCGATCCCGCGTCGACCGAGCCCGCTAACGCGTATCCCGCGGCCGGTCTCCTGGCACGCGTGGCCGCCGATCCCGGGTCCCGCCCCGCGGCGGACGCCGCGGGCGAACTCCGGCTCGGCGACGCCGCGTTCGACGCCCGCACCGGCCTGCTGCGCCGGATCGGCTCGCTGACCCTCGACGGGCCGCGCCTCGACGTCTGGCGCGCCCCCACCGACAACGACGTGGGCATGGGCCCGAACTCGGTGGTCAGGCTCTGGCGCCGGGCCGGCCTCGACCGGATGGAGGAGCGCGTCGACGCCGTGCGCGCCGAGGACGGCGGGCTGCTGGTGGAGACCCGGGTGGCCGCCGCCGGCACGGACCGGGCGCTGCGCGCCCGCTGGACCTGGACCGCGGCGGGAGACGGTCTCCGGCTCGCGCTCCGCGTCGTGCCGGAGGGGCCGTGGGACGGGCTGTGGCTGCCGCGGCTCGGCGTACGGCTTGTTCTGCCCGCGGCGTACGACGCCGTCCGCTGGTTCGGGCTGGGGCCGGGGGAGGCGTACCCCGACAGCCGGGAGGCGGCGCGCGTCGGGCTGTTCGCGTCCACCGTCGCCGGGCTGCAGACCCCGTACGTCGTGCCGCAGGAGAACGGGCACCGCGCCGAGGTGCGCTGGGCCGAGCTGACCGGCGCCGGCGCACTCTCAGGGCTGCGCGTCGAGGGCGAGCCGCACTTCGGCCTCACCGCCCGCCGGTGGACGGGCGAGGACCTGGCGGCGGCGCGGCATCCCACCGACCTGGTGCCGCGGGACGCGGTGTACGTCAACCTCGACTACGCCCAGCACGGGCTGGGCAGCGCCTCCTGCGGGCCGGGGCCGCTGCCGGAGCACCGGCTCGTGCCGGCCGACACGGAGTTCGCCGTCGTGTTCCGGCCGTTGGCGGCCGGAGGGTGGACGCTGTGACCACCGTCCGGCGGAGCCGGACCTGCCACTTCCGGACCTGCCACTTCCGGACCTGCCACTTCCGGACCTGCCACTTCCGGACCTGCCACTTCCGGGGCGGCCGGCTCCGGGGCCGCCGGTTCGTGGCCCGGCGCTTCCGGACCTCCCGCCCGGCCCGGGTCCGCCGATCCGGGGCCGGCCCTTCGCCATCCCGTCCGTGCCGGACCGGCCGCGCCCCGGTCCGCCGGCGCCCGGCCGGCCGTTCACCGGGCTGCCCCCGCCTCGGCGGTGAACGCGTGCCTGCCGCTGCCCACTTCGGCCGGCGCCCGGCCCGGCACCTCGACGACCGCCGTGGCGCCCGGCGGCACCTCGGCCTCCACGACGAGCCGCCCGTCCTCGACGCGCCAGCCGGCCTCCGCCGGGCCGTACGGCGTCAGATGGCGCGCGTACGCGTGGGTGAGCCCGCCGCCGGGACGCGGGGCGACGCGGATCCGCCGGTAGCCGGGCGCCGCCGGGGCGAGTCCGGCGACGGTCCGGTGCAGGAAGTCGGCGACCGCGCCCAGCGCGTAGTGGTTGAAGGACGTCATCTCGCCGGGGTTGACCGTGCCGTCGGGCAGCAGACTGTCCCAGCGCTCCCACACCGTGGTCGCGCCCTGTACCACGGGATGGAGCCACGACGGGCTCTCGCGCTGCAGCAGCAGCCGGTACGCGGTCTCCACCTCGCCGCCGTCCGCGAGCGCGTCGCACACCACCGGAGTGCCGGCGAAGCCGGTGGCGATGCGGTGGTCCGCCGCCGCCACCAGCTCGGCCAGCCGGGCGGCGGCGGCCCGCCGCGCGGCGCCCGCGGGCAGCAGCCCGAAGCGCAGCGCCAGGGCGTACGCGGTCTGGGTGTCGGAGGTGAGCCGGCCGCCGGGGGCGGTGTAGCCGGCGGTGAACGCGCGGCGGGCCGCCGCGGCCGTCGCCGCGTGGCGCCGCGCGTCGTCGTCCTCGCCGAGCACCCGGGCGATGTCCGCGAGCCTGCGTGCGGAGTGGGCGAAGTAGGCGGAGGCCACCAGGTGCGGGTCGGTCACGGCGCGCCCGGGGTCGTCGGGCGGCGCGGCCGGGTCCAGCCAGTCGCCGAGCTGCTTCCCGGAGCGCCACAGCCCGTCCGCGTCCAGCCGGGAGCGCACCAGCTCCACCCACGCCCGGGCGCTCGGGTACTGCGCGCGGAGCACGCCCGCGTCGCCGTAGCGCTCGTAGAGCGTCCAGGGGGTGAGGACGGCGACGTCGCCCCAGACCGCGCACGGCCAGGACGGGGTCCAGTCGGGGCGCCACGCGTCGGCTTCGAGGGTGGGCACGAAGAGCGGCACGGTGCCGTCCTCGTACTGCTCGGCGGCCACGTCCGTGAGCCAGGAGGTGAGCATGCCGGCACAGTCGTAGAGGAAGGCGGCGGTGGGCGCGAACACCTGGAGGTCGCCGGTCCAGCCGAGGCGTTCGTCGCGCTGCGGGCAGTCGGTGGGCACGTCGACGAAGTTGCCGCGCATGCTCCACACGACGTTCTCGTGCAGGCGGTTGAGCAGCGGGTCCGAGCAGTCGAACCAGCCGGTGCGGCGCATGTCGGTGTGCAGCACCCGCGCGGTGACGTCGCCGGCGGAGAGACCGGCGGGGCCGCCCGGCCAGCCGGTCACCTCGGCGTAGCGGAAGCCGTGGTACGTGAAGCGCGGCTCCCACTCCTCGGGTCCGCCGCCGCGCAGCGTGTAGCGGTCGGTGGCCTCGGCGTCGCGCAGGGGACGGGTGCACAGCTCGCCGTCCTGCAGCACCTCGGCGTGGCGCAGCGTGACGGTGGTGCCCGCCGGGCCGCTCGGCCGTATCCGCAGCCGGCCGACGAGGTTCTGGCCGAAGTCCAGGATGGTGCGGCCGGTGGGCGAGGTGAGGACGCGGGCGGGGGCGACCTCCTCGGTGCAGCGCACCGGCGATCCCGTGGGGGCCACGAGGGTGTCCGCGGCGCGCGCCACGGCGCGGACCGGGTGCCAGTCGGAGTCGTCGAAGCCGGGGCGGGAGAAGCCGGCCGGCTCCAGGCGCGCGTCGTGGCGCTCGCCGTCGTACAGCCCGGCGGCGAGCACCGGCCCGTGGGCGCAGCGCCAGCCCGCGTCGGCACCGGTGCCGACGCCGGTGCCGAAGCGCACCTCGCTGCCGTCCGCGCAGCGGACCTCCAGCTGGGCGAGCAGCGCGATCTCGGCGCCGTAGTAGGCGCGGACGCCGCCCTGGAAGCCGATACGGCCGCGGTACCAGCCCTCGGCGAGCCAGGCGCCGAGCGCGTTCGTGCCGCGGTGCAGCAGGCCGGTCACGTCGTACGTGGTGCAGCGCAGCCGGTGACCGTAGCTGGTCCAGCCCGGGGCCAGCGCCTGGTCGCCGACGCGGGCGCCGTTCAGCTCGACCTCGCAGAGGCCGTGCGCGGTCGCGTACAGGCGGGCCGAGACCGGCGCGGCCGGCAGCCGGAACTCGCCGCGCAGCAGCACCGGGCGCTCCGGGTCCCGGTCGCCGCCGGGGACGCGGGGCGCGACCATGGCGGCGGTGACGTCCCGCGCGGGGTCCAGCAGTCCGGCCTCGACGGTGAGCGGCGGGCTCCAGCCGGACGCCGACCCGTCCGCACCCCGGACCCGCACCCGCACCTCGCGCCGCTCGCGCGAGCCGAGCGGCGGCGCGGCGGCGGGCCAGGGCACCAGCACGGAGTCGGAGCCCGGCAGCCGACCGGTGTGCAGAACCGCGGCGTCCGCACCGGCCTCCGTACCGGCGTCGGAGTCGGCGTCCGGGTCGCGCAGCTCCACCTCGTACGCCGACTGCCGCCAGCCCGGCCGCTTTGTCTCCACCGTCCACGACAGCCGGGGCCGCGGCTCGCCGATGCCCAGGGACTCGCGGTGGTGTTCCGCGACGGGCCGGTGCACGGTCACGTCGTCCGGGTCGTTCCGGTCCTCCGGGGCGTACGGCACGGCGGCTCCTCGGCTCTCGACGGGTCGTTCTGCTCGGGCGGACATTCAGGTGCCGACGGCGGTGCCGGTCGGGCCGGGGGACGCGGCCGGGGGGCCGCCCGCCGACTTGAGGACGCGCACGTCCCAGGCGCCGAGCCCGACCTCCTCGCCGCTCCGCGCCGTATCGCCGGTCAGCACGTCCGTCACCGCCTCCGGCGCGACCGCCCGGGCCGGCTCCCAGCTCCAGTTGTGCACGAACCACAGCCGCTCGCCCGCCCCGTTACGGGCCGACGTCACCGTGACCGACTCCGGCAGATCCCGCCACCGCTGCCGAACGCCGGCGCCGGTGAACTCCGCGAGGGCGGCGGCGAACGCGGAGTCGGGCAGCGTGCCGACGTACGTCACCCGGCCCGCGCCGTACCGGTGCGTCGTCGCCGCCGGCCAGCGGCCGAAGTGCGGGTGTTCGTACCAGGCCAGCGGCTCCGCGCCGGCGGGCACCAGACCGTCCGCCCACGCGGTCGCCCGGGCGCCCGGCGGCAGCCGGAAGCCGGACTCCGCGGTCTCCCCGGCTTCCCCCGCCTCCGCCGCCGCCCGCCGGTCCCCTGCCCGCAGCGGCACCGGCTCGCGGAGGCTGGAGTACTCCGCGTAGTGGACGCCCGCCGCGGCCCGCAGCGGGCCCGGCGCGACCTCGGCCCGCGCCCGGGCCTCGTCGTCGGCGTACCCGCTGCGGAAGGTGAGCATCAGGTGCCCGCCCGCCCGCGCATAGCCGTCGAGCAGCGCGAGCGTCGCGTCCCCGGCCGCGTAGAGCGCCGGCGCGACCAGCACCGGCCGCTCGCGGGCCAGTTCCTCCGGGGTGCCCGGCAACTGCGGCACGCTCAGCACGTCCACCTGCCGGCCGGCGTCGAAGAAGCCCTTGTAGAACGCGCCGGCGATGCGCGTGTACGACCGGGGGTCCGGCTCGTACGTTCCCGGCCGGGCCAGCGGCGGCTGGTGCTGGAACGCCCAGTCGCTCTCCACCGAGCGCAGCAGGGTGACGTCCGCGTCCGGCACCAGGCCGTCGAGCGCACCGTCCGCGGCGGCCAGTTCGCGGGCGACGCGGCCGGCCTCCTGAAGGATCCGGCCCGGTTGCAGCGAGTGGCCCAGCAGCCCGCCCCAGTACGTCTCGTGGCCGAAGTGCAGCGTGTGCCAGTGCCAGTACGCCACCTCCCGCGCCCCGCGCGCGACCAGCGCCCAGGCGGCCTGCCGCAACTGGCCCTCGTAGGGCGGGTGGTTCTGGTGCGCGCCGCCGATCGTCGTGGCGCCCGTCTCGGTGACGTGGAACGGCGCCTGCCGCGAGCCGCGCGCGCGGTCCGCGGCCTGGTAGAGCTGCCAGACCCCCTGGCCGAACCAGCCGCCGTCGTGGCGCCTGCCGGTGTCGGGCAGGGCCAGCTCGTCCTGGGTCGCGTAGTAGACGTTGGCCGACGCGACGTCGAGCGCGCCGTTCAGCGCCACGTCGTCGACGGCCGGGCGGGTGTAGGCGACGCAGGTGGTGACGTACTGGCCGGGCCGGGCAAGCTCGCGGACCAGCCCGGCCTGCCACGCGATGAACTCGGTCGTCAGATCCGCCTGGTAGCGGCGCCAGGCCAGGTCGTACGACGGCGTGGTGTTGCCCTCCGGCGGCCACAGCTCCGCCCACGAGCCGATGCGGTGCGACCAGTAGGTCAGCCCCCAGCGCTCGTTGAGCACGTCTACGCTGCCGTAGCGCTCCTTCAGCCGCGCGACGAAGCCCGCGAACACCTCCGGGTTGTACATCAGATGCAGCCCCGGCTCGTTGTCCACCTGGTACCCGGCCACCGCGGGATGCCCGGCGTACCGGCCCACGACACGGCGCACGACCCGCTCGGCGTGGCGGCGGAACACGGGGCTGGTGAAGTCGACCTCCTGCCGGGCGCCCCACGGCACCCGCCGGCCGCTGCGCAGCCGCACCGCCAGCTCCGGGTGCTTGCGCTGCAGCCACGGCGGCACGGCGTACGTCGGGGTGCCCAGCAGCACGGCGATGCCGCGGTCGTGCGCCCCGTCCAGCACCGGCTGGAGCCAGTCGAGGTCGAAGACGCCGTCCTGCGGCTCCCAGGTGGACCAGACCGACTCGCCCACCCGGATCAGCGTCAGCCCGGTGCGGGCCATGAGATCGAGGTCGGCCTCCAGCCGCTCGTACGGCTGGTACTCGCGGTAGTACGCCGCGCCCAGCCGGACCGCCGGGCGGGTGTTCCCTGATGCGTCGGATCGCGTCGGCATCGTCCGACGATCGCAGGCCCGGCTATAGAGGTCAATATCCCGATAAAAATCCTTGTCTAATCGACGATAGCGAAGGAGATCCATGACCAGCGGCACCCGCCCGGCCGGCACGTACGAGCCGAACTGGCCCTCCCTGCGCCGGCACCGCATCCCGGAGTGGTTCCGGGACGCCAAGCTCGGCATCTGGTCCCACTGGGGCCCGCAGTCGGTGGCGAAGGCCGGCGACTGGTACGCCCGCCACCTCTACGGGCCGTTCGAGGGCACCGAGGGCTTCGAGCAGAAGCGCTCCCGCCGCCAGGCCGCCCTGCACCGCGAGCGCTACGGCCACCCCTCCGAGTTCGGGCACAAGGACCTGTGCCGGCTGTGGCGCGCCGAGAACTTCGATCCGGAAGGGCTGATGGAGCGCTTCCGGCGCACCGGCGCGCGTTACTTCGTCTCCATGGCCGCACACTGCGACAACTTCGACCTGTGGGACTCCGCCCACCAGCCGTGGAACGCCGTGAACGTCGGCCCGCGCCGCGACATCGTCGCGGCCTGGGCCGCCGCCGCCCGTGCCGCCGGGATGCGCTTCGGGGTGAGCATGCACGCGGGCTCGTGGACGTGGCGCTGGCTGGACGCCGCCCACGCCGCCGACGCCGAGGGGCCGTACGCCGGCGTGCCGTACGACGGCCGGCTCACCGCGGCGGACGGCGGCGGCACCTGGTGGGACGGGCTCGACCCGCGCCGGCTGTACGGACCGCCGCGCCGTCCCGGCGACCCGCCGCACGAGGACTTCGTGGACGACTTCTACGCCCGGCTGCGGGATGTCACCGAGCGGTACGCCCCCGAGCTGGTCTACCTCGACGACGGCCGGCTGCCCTTCGACGAGGGCAGCGTCTGCCCGGCGCAGCCGCCCAGCCCGCACGGGCTGGAGTTCCTCGCCCGCTACTACGCCGCCATGCCCGAGGGGGTGGTCAGCATCAAGACGATCCCGGAGGAGGACCGGCAGGCCGTGCTTCTCGACGTCGAGCGCCACCAGCTCGGCGAGACCGACCCGGAGCCCTGGCAGTACGACACCAGCATCGGCGATTGGTACTACCGCACCGGCGAGCGCTACAAGACCGCCGGCGAGATCGTCCATCTGCTCGTCGACACCGTGAGCAAGAACGGCTGCCTGCTGCTGAACGTCCCCCAACTGCCCGACGGGCGCATCGACGACGAGACCGCCGCGGTCCTCGACGGCCTCGCCGCCTGGACGGCCGTCTGCGGCGAGGCCGTCTTCGACACCCGTCCGTGGCACGTGTACGGGGAGGGCCCGACGCGGGTCGAGGGGGCGAAGGCGCGGGAGAGGACGCTGGCGTACACCCCGCGGGACGTGCGCTACACCTGCCGCGGCGAGACCCTCTACGCGCACCTCATGGCCTGGCCCGCGGACGGCACGGCCGTGCTGCACCGCCTGGGCGACGCCGCGGGGCATCTCCGGCGCCGCCCGGTGCGCGTCGAACTCCTCGGCGACGACCGGCCCGTACGCTGTGAGCCGGGCGCCGACGCGCTGCGGGTGACGGGTCTGCCGCCGGCACCGCCGACTCCGTACACCCAGGTCCTGCGCATCTCATGACACCGCCGCAACCGCCGGAACATCCCGTGGAACCAACGGAGCCAAAGGAGACGACACCCATGCCGGACACACCGGGAGGCACCCGGGAACTGGGGCGCACGGGCGTGCGCGTGCCGCCGCTCGGGCTCGGCTGCGCCCCCCTGGGGGACGACGCCGCACCCGGCGCCGGGGAGCGGGCCGCCGCCGTCGTCGCCGCCGCGTTCGCCACCGGCTGCGGCTACCTGGACACCGCCCCCCACTACGGCGCCGGGGTCTCCGAGGAGCGCCTCGGCCGCGCGCTCGCCGGGCGCGACCGCGGCTCGTACGTCCTGTCCACCAAAGTGGGCCGCAGGCTGGAGGGCACCGGCGCGCACCGCACCCGGGTCTGGGACCTCAGCGGCGACGGGATCCGGGCCACCCTGGAGGACTCGCTGCTGCGGCTCGGCACGGACCGGGTCGACGTCCTGCTGCTGCACGACGTCGACCACCATGTCCGCGAGGTCTACGAGACCGGGTTCCCCGCGCTCGCCAGGCTGCGCGAGGAGAAGGTCGTCAGGGCCATCGGCTTCGGCATGAACGACGCCGCGGGTCTGGCCCGGTTCGTCGCCGACCTGGACGTCGACGTGGTGCTGTGCGCCGGGCGCTACACGCTGCTGGACACCTCCGCACACGACGAACTGCTGCCGCTGTGCGAGCGGCGCGGCACGGCGGTGGTGCTCGGCGGCGTGTACAACAGCGGGCTGCTGGCCGACCCACGGCCGGGCGCCAGCTACGACTACCGCGAGGCGCCGCCCGCCCTGGTGGACCGGGCGCGCCGACTCGCCGCGGTGTGCACGGAGTTCGGCGTGCCGCTGCAGGCGGCGGCACTGCGCTTCGGCTTCGGCCACCCCGCCGTGGCGGCGGCCGTGGTCGGCGCGCGCACCCCCGAGGAGGTGCGGCAGAACGCCGCGCACTTCGCCCGCCCCGTTCCGCACGAGCTGTGGTCCGCGTTGGTCGACCGGGGGCTGTTGCCCCCCGGCCTGCGACTGCCGGCGGGCACAGGAGGCTGAATCGGCCGAACGCCGGGCGTCAGGCGGAGGGCACCGCGGCCGGGGTGTACTCGAAACAGTCGAAGGCGACCGTGCCTTCGGTGGCGTACATGCCGATGACGCGGCCGGTGAAGCCGCAGGCGACTTCGGTGGACAGATAGCGTCCGTCCAGTTCGGCGAGTGGCCGGGCGCCCGGGGCGTCGGGATCGCCGAGCCAGAAGGCGATGGTGTCGGGTCCGGTGGTCCCGCCGTCGGTGAGTTCGGGCGACGCCGGCACGAGGTCGGATGTCCGGATCGCGACGGTGAGGGTCAGCGGCCCGGACGGGACCGGCCGGCCGGCCACGGTCTGGCGCAGCGGACCGATCCGGGCGACGACGCCGGCCTCTCCGTTCCCGACCTCCAGCTCGTAGTGGTGGGCCTCGTCCAGGCGCACGCTGAGGCCGCCGCGTCCCGTACCCGGGTCGATCACGGCGGTGACGCGGCAGTCGTGGTGCTGCTGGCGGCGGCCGACGAACGTGTACCCGGGGCGGTCGAGGGTGGCGCCGGTGGCGTTGAGCGCCAGCCAGCCGGGGCGCTCGGTGAGCGACCAGGAGCTCTCCGGGCGGGCGAACGGCGAGATCCAGTACGGCGCGAGGGCGGACTCGTCGAAGTCGTCGCGGGCGGGCGGGGCCGGGACGGGGTGCCAGGCACCGCCCGGTGCCGGGTGGCTCCCGGGAACGGGCGCGACGACGGGCCAGCCGTCCTCGTCCCACGCCACGGGGGTCAGGAACGTCTCGCGGCCGAGCACGTGCACGTCGGGCGTGAAGCCGCGGGGCCGGACGCCGAGCAGCACCATCCACCAACTGCCGTCGGGAGCCTCGACCAGGTCGGCGTGGCCGGTGTTCTGGATGGCGCGGGCGGTACCGCTGTGGGAGAGAAGGGGGTTGGCGGGGGCGCCTTCCCAGGGACCGCGGGGCGAGCTGCCACGGGCGACGGACACGCTGTGGCCGCGCTCGGTGCCGCCTTCCGCGATCAGCAGATACCACCGGTCGCCGATGCGGTAGAGGTGCGGCGCCTCGGGAAACTTGAGGCCGGTGCCCGACCACGTGGCGAAAGGCCCCTCCAGCACCTCCCCCCTGACCGGGTCGATCCGGGCAGTGTGGATGCCGCCTTCCGGCCCGGAGAAGGTGCACCAGCAGGTGCCGTCCTCCTCCCACGCCAGATCGGGGTCGATCCCGGGCAGGTCGATCCACACCGGGTCGCTCCACGGCCCCTCGGGCCGCTCGGCCGAGACGACGAAGTTGCCGCCGCCGTCGATGTTGGTGTCGATGACCCAGTAACGGCCGTGGTGGTGGCGGATCGTGGGGGCGTAGAGGCCGCCGGACGCTTTTGCGCCGGGCAGCGGCAGCGGCAGCTGCCCGGGCCGGTCGAGGACGTTGCCGATGTGCTCCCAGTGCACGAGGTCCCTGCTGTGGAAGAGCGGCAGCCCGGGGAAGTACTCGAAGCTGGAGCACACCAGGTAGTAGTCGTCACCGACCCGGCACACGCTCGGATCGGGATGGAACCCGCTGATCACAGGGTTGTCGTACGTACGCGCAGACGCCGTCGAGCCAAGCCGGCCGGTCGGTCTCACTTGCTGAATCCGGCGGTCAGACCGCTGAGCAGCTGACGGCGGCCGAAGGCGTACAGGACGATCAGGGGCAGGGTGGTGAGGACGACGGCGGCCAGGACCGCGGGGATGTTGATCCCGTACTCGCCCTGGAAGGTCCACAGTGCGAGCGGCAACGTCCGCTGGGAAGGGCTCTGGGTGAGGATCAGCGGCAGCAGGAAGCCGTTCCAGATGGTCAGCGCGTTGAAGATGGTCACGGTGAGGATGGCCGGCCGGGTGAGCGGCGCCGCCAGGCGCCACAGTGTCCCCCACTCGGTGGCCCCGTCCACCCGCATCGAGTCGAACAGCTCCTTGGGCACGTCCCGGATGAAGTTGGCGAGAATCAGCACGGACAGCGGGATGGCGAAGGCGATCGACGGCAGGATCAGCGCCAGCAGGCTGTCGTACAGCTGCAGCTTGATGATGATCAGGTAGACCGGGATGGCCGTCGCCTGCAGCGGGATGGCGAGGCCCATGAGGAACATCCCGTTCACCACCCGCAGGAACCGCAGGCGCCAGCCGCGCACGATGGCGTAGGCGGCCATGAAGGAGACCGTGACCGCCGGCACCACGGCGCCGGCGGTGACCACGACACTGTTCACGAAGTAGTCGATGAAGTCGGACTCCAGGACCAGCTCGTAGTTGTCCAGGGTGGGCTCGCTCGGCGGCGCCAGCGGGTTGGTCGCGTAGTAGTTGCTCTGGGCCTTGAGGCTGGTGATGAGGATCCAGTAGAGGGGTACGACGACGACGGCGAGCCAGAGCCATCCGGCCAGGCCGCCGAGCCAGTTGCGTCGGCGGGCGGTCGGGCCGGGGCGTTGCCGCCGCTCGCGCGGGGTGGTCTTCCGCGGTTGCGGCTTGGTCAGCGTGGTGGTCACGTCAGACTCCCTCAAGCTGGCTCTCACCGGCGTCCCGGCCGCCGAGCCGGCGCAGCAGCAGGGCGATGGCGAGGCCCATCAGGACGAGGACGACCGCGATGGCGCTGGCCGGCCCCATCAGGTTGGCCTGGAAGCCCCGTTTGTACATGTCCAGCGCGAGGACCCGGGTGGCGTCTCCGGGGCCGCCCTCGGTCAGGACGAAGATGAGGTCGAAGAAGGTAAGCGACCCGATCACCATCAGCGTCGACGAGGTGATGATGGTGTATTTGAGCTGAGGCAGCGTGATGCTGAAGAACTGGCGGATCTGCCCGGCGCCGTCCAGCTGTGCGGCCTCGTACAGGGACTGGGGGATCTGCTGGACGCCACCCTGGTAGATCAGCGAGTGGAACGGGATGAACTGCCAGGAGACGATGAAGATGACGACGCCGAACGCGAGCCAGGGGCGCCCCAGCCAGTCCTTGCTGAGCCACTCGGCCCCCAGCCCGGCGCCCAGCCCGAAGTTCGGGTCCAGCAGCGCCTTGTACGCGACCGCGATCGCCGCGGAGCTGAGCAGGAGCGGGACGAAGTAGATCAGGCTCAGCACGGCGCGGTAGCGCTGGCGGCCGGCCAGGAACGTGCCGAGCAGAATGCTCGCCGGTGTCTGAACCGCCCAGGACACGGCCATCACCAGGAACGTCACCCAGAGGGCGTGCGGCAGCCCGGGGTCGGTGAGCACCGCACGCCAACTGGTCAGCCCGGACGGGTGGATGTCGCCGATCCCGTCCCACGTCGTGAAGCTCAGCAGGAAGACCCCGACGAGCGGGACGAGGGCGAAGCCGACGAAGAACAGCAGCGCCGGCACGGCCAGCCAGGGCAGGATGCCGTGCCGTTCCCTGCGCCCCGTGGAGCCGGTGAGGGTGCTCACTTGCCGATGACCTCGTTGAGGTTGTCGGTGAACTCCTGCGGCGAGACGGACAACTGGAACAGCTTGGCGATGTTGTCCAGCAGCGTCTCGGCGGCCGTCGGGCTGAGCGCCTGGTCCCAGGACTGGCCGAACGTCTTCGCGTTGCTGGCGATGCCGTAGACGAACTCCAGGAACTCGGCGTTCTCGGATTCGGCCAGCAGCTTCTCGGAGCCCTTCCGGATCGGCACCGCCCCGGTGTCGACCCACTCCTTCACCTCGTCGTCCGCGAGGACGCCGGTGGCGAAGAAGTCCTTGGCGATCTTCTTCTGCTCGGCGCTGGCCGCCGAGGAGATGGACAGGTACTGGGCGGGGTTGCCGACGGAGTTGCCCGGATCGCCCTTGCCGCCGTCGACGGGTGGGAAGTTCATGAAGCCGAGGCCGCCGCTGGAGACGAAGTCGCCGCCCTCGGCCTGCTGGATGCCGTACGACCAGGAGCCGTGCAGCATCATCGCAGCCTTGTCGGTGTACAGCAGCGCCTGGTCGGCGTTGGAGTCCGCGGTGATCGAGGAGAAGCCCTTGATGAACCCGTCCGCCTTGACCAGGTCCTGCACCTTGGTCAGCGCGTCGATGGCGGCCGGGTGGGACCAGGCGTCCTTCTTGCCGTCGAAGACGGCCTGGAAGACCTCGGGGCCGCCGATGCGGTCGAACAGGAACTCCAGCCACATCATGTTCGTCCACCGGGACTGCCCACCGAGGGAGAACGGCGCTATGCCCTCCGCGTTGAACTTGGGCACCAGGGCCATGATGTCGTCCCAGGACTCGGGCGGCTGCACGCCGACGTCGTCGAAGACCCTCTTGTTGTAGAACAGGACGATCGGCTCCACGCTCTCGAACGGCATCGCGTAGATCTTGCCGTCGACGGTCGCCGCGCCGAACGAGGACGGAAAGAGCCGGTTCTTGATCTCCGGGTTGTCTTCGAACCACGGGGTGAGGTCGTCGACCTGGTCGTTCTCCACGTAGGTGCGCAGCGTGCCGCCGCCCCACCCCCAGATGATGGTGGGTGCCTTCCCGGCCCCGATGGCGGTCTTGATCTTCGTCTTGTACGCGTCGTTCTCGAAGGTGGTGACCTGGATCTGCCCGTCGGGGTTGGCCTCGTTGAACCGCTCCACCGCGCCGGTCCTGACGCCTTCCTGGGGCTGGCCGCTCAGGTGCCAGTACGTGGCCGAGCCGTCACCGCCGCCCTTGCTGGGACCGGATGAGCCGCAGGCGGCGAGTGCCGCGGAGGCCGGCACCCCGGCCGCCAGGGCGAGGAGGGTACGCCTAGAGAGGTGGTTCGCCATGTGTGTTCTCCGCATCGAGGGCCGTCAGCTTCCGGCGGGCAGTGGATGAAAACGTTTCGAAAACTTGCCTTCGTAGAGCCTCGTGGGTGCAAGTTAGGTTTCGGGCGCGTGACTGTCAAGACATGTGTAACGTCGTTGTCGTACAAGGGCTGTGTGCGTAACCTCAGGCGGAGACGACTCCCGAAAGGAGCCCGACAGGCTCGAAAATATTTCGAGCCACGCGGCTTGAGTGCAGAGGAGGGCGCGATGCCCACGGCTGAATCCCCATCGGTCCCGGGCCGGGGCGTGCCCCGCTGGCAGGACCCGGCGCTCCCCGCGCCGGAGCGGGTGGACGCCCTCCTGGCCGAGATGACGGTGGCGGAGAAGGTCGCGCAGCTCGGCAGCCGCTGGGTCGGCAACGACACGGCGCGCGGGGGCGACGACGGCGACGGCCGGGGCGAGGGCCTGCGCGTGGCGCCGATCCAGGAGGTGTTCGAGTCCGGGGTTCCCCTGGCCGAGGCCGGCCGGCACGGTCTCGGCCACCTCACCCGGGTATACGGCAGCCGGCCGGTGACCGCGGTGGAGGGGGCCGCCGAACTCGTCAGGTCGCAGCACACGGTCGTGCAGGGCTCCCGGCTCGGCATCCCCGCGCTGGTCCACGAGGAGTGCCTCACCGGGTTCACCACCTACGGCGCCACGGTCTATCCCACGGCCCTCGCGTGGGCCGCGACGTTCGACCCGGATCTGGTGCGACGGCTGGGTGCCGCGATCGGGCGGGACATGCGGGCGGTCGGCGTGCACCAGGGTCTCGCTCCCGTCCTCGACGTGGTCCGTGACTACCGGTGGGGGCGCGTCGAGGAGACCATGGGAGAGGACCCGTATCTGGTCTCGATGCTCGGCGCCGCCTACGTCTCCGGCCTGGAGGGCGCCGGCGTCATCGCCACCCTGAAGCACTTCGCCGGGTACTCCGCCTCGCGTGCCGCCCGCAACCACGCACCGGCGCCGATCGGTCGCCGCGAGCTGATGGACGTCGTGCTGCCGCCGTTCGAGACCGCGATCGCGGTGGGCGGGGCCCGTTCGGTGATGAACTCGTACGCCGAGGTGGACGGGGTCCCGGCGGGTGTCGACTCCTGGCTGCTGACCGATCTGCTGCGCGGCGACTGGGGCTTCACCGGCACCGTGGTCTCCGACTACGGTGCGGTCGCGTTCCTCGCCGGCATGCACGGGGTGGCCGCGGACACCGACCAGGCGGGCGTACTGGCGCTCAGCGCCGGCATGGACGTGGAGCTGCCCGACACCCTGGGCTTCGGCCGCCACCTCGTGGACCGGGTCCGCCGGGGCGAGCTGCCCGAGTCCCTGGTGGACCGGGCCGCGAGCCGTCTGCTCACCCAGAAGGTCCAGCTCGGGCTGCTCGATCCCGGCTGGACGCCCGAGGGCTCGGTCGCCGGGGCCGCCGAGGTCGAGCTGGACTCACCGGAGAACGGGGAGCTGGCCCGGGAGCTGGCCGAGCGATCCGTCGTGCTGCTCGACGAGGGCAGCGCACTGCCGCTTCTCGGCGCTCCCGGCGCCGGGCGTACGGCGCCGGGCCGACTCGCCGTGGTGGGACCGTGCGCCGCCGACTCGCGCACCCTCATGGGCTGCTACGCCTTTCCCAACCACGTCCTGCCCCGCCACCCCGGCCTGGGCCTCGGCGTGGCGGCACCGACCGTCCTCGACGCGCTGCGCGCCGAACTGCCGGAGACCGAGATCGTCCACGAGCCGGGGTGCGACGTGTCCGGCGAGAACCGGTCCGGCTTCGCCACCGCGGCAGCCGCGGCCCGCGGGGCGGATCTGTGCGTGGCGGTGGTGGGCGACCGCGCGGGCAAGTTCGGCAAGGGTACGTCCGGTGAGGGCTGCGACGCCGAGGACCTGCGGCTGCCGGGCGTGCAGGCCGATCTGCTCGCGGAACTCTTCGCCACCGGGACCCCCGTGGTCGTGGTCGTGGTCTCCGGCCGCCCGTACGCCCTGGGCGAGGTGCACCCCCGGGCCGCCGGTCTGGTCCAGGCGTTCATGCCCGGTCAGCGAGGCGCGGCGGCGATCGCCGGGGTGCTGTCCGGCCGGGTCCACCCCGCCGGCAAGCTGCCGGTGCAGATTCCCCGCCGGCCGGGCGGTCAGCCCGGCACGTACCTGCAGCCACCGCTCGGCGGGAACACCCACGGCATCAGCAACATCGACCCGACGCCGCTGTTCCCCTTCGGATACGGCAGGTCGTACACCACGTTCGAGGTCGACGACCCGCGCGCGAGCGCGACCGAGATACCCACCGACGGCGAGTTCACGGTGTCGGTGCGGGTGCGCAACACCGGTGCCCGGGCCGGCCACGAGATCGTCCAGCTGTATCTTCGCGACGTCGTCGCCCAGGTGACCCGACCGGTCCGGCAGTTGGCCGGCTTCGCCGCGGTCCGGCTGGAGCCGGACGAGAGCGCGCGGGTCCGGTTCCACGTGCATGCCGACCGGACCGCGTTCACCGGCCGCGACCTGCGGCGGATCGTCGAACCCGGGGAGGTCGAGGTGCTCGTCGGCACCTCCTCGGCCGAACTCCCCTGCCGGGTTGCCGTACGGTTGACCGGCCCCACCCGTGCGGTCGGCCACGACCGGCGGCTCACCACGCCGGTGGACAGAGAGCTGGGGGAAACGGATGCCGACGGACGCTAGGCGTACGACGTTGGCGACCATCGCCCGGGCGGCCGGGGTCTCGGTCGCGACGGTGTCCAAAGTGGTCAACGACCGCACCGACGTGGCGCCGCAGACGCGCGCCCGGGTACTGGAACTGCTGCACCAGCACGACTACTTCGCACCCGTGTTCCGCCACGCCGAGGTGCCGCAGAGCGCGACCATCGAGGTGCAGTTCGCGGGCGCCCTCAGGCCGTATGTGGCCGAGGCGGTGGAAGGCATCGTCGACGTGGCCGCCGAGCTGGGCGCCTCGGTGGTGATCGGCAAGTCGTCCCATGCCCCGCACTGGGCCCGGGACCTGGTCACAGCCGGCCGCCGGGCCCTCATCGGGATCACCAGCGTCTACACCGCCGCGCACCTGAATGCGCTGGCCAAGGCCGGCCTTCCGGCGGTCGTGCTCGACCCGCTGCACCTGCCGCACAACCGGGTCAACAGCGTCGGAGCGACCAACTTCGCCGGCGGACTGGCCGCGACCCAGCACCTGCTCTCCCTCGGCCACCGCCGCGTCGCCCATCTCGGCGGACCGGCCACGGCCGCGTGCAACCAGGCCCGCACGCACGGCTACCGCGCCGCGATGGAGGCGGCGGGAGCACCCGTGCCCGCCGCCTACGTCCGGCCGGGAGAATTCACGTACCAGACCGGCTCGGCCGGCGCCGCGGCACTGCTGGACCTCGAAGAGCCACCGACGGCGATATTCGCGGGCAACGACGAGATCGCCCTCGGCGTCATCGAGGCCGCCCGCACCCGCGGCCTGCGCGTCCCCGAGGACCTGAGCGTGGTCGGCTTCGACGACGCGCTTCCCGCCCGGACGGCCTCGCCGCCGCTGACGACCGTTCGCCAGCCGCTGCGGGAGATGGGCGGTGTCGCCCTGCGCACCGCCCTCCGCCTGGCAGACGGCGAGAACGTGGAGTCCCACCACATCGAACTCGCCACGGAACTGGTGGTACGCGCGTCGACGGCACCGCCCGGCCCGCGTTCCGCAGCCGACGGGTGAACCGGAGGTCCGCACACGAGAAGACCCCAGCCGACGCGCGGCTGGGGTCTCTCGAAGCGGCAAGGCGATCACCGCCGGCCGTTCGGGTCAGGGCTGCAGCGTCAGAACGCCCGGCCGCCAGGGAAGCAGGTTGTAGTCGCCGCCTGCGGCGGGGTCCTTGCCCTGGTAGAGGAGCTGCAGGTTGCAGGGGTCGACGGTCATGGTCTGGTCGGGGTTCTCGCGGAGCAGGTCGCCGTGGCTGATGTCGTTGGTCCAGGTGGCACCGCTGTTGGCCTTGCCCGCGAAGGGACTGCTCTCGCTCGCGGCCTGCGGGGTCCACGAACCGTTCAGGCTGTTGGACGTGAACGAGCGGAAGTAGCGCCCGTTCGCACCGATCGCCTCGACGAGCATGAGGTACTGGTCCTGGTCCTGGAGCTTGTAGACCTGCACCCCCTCGAACAGGTTGTTCGTCGAGTCGGTCATGATCGTCTCATACGACGAGCCGAAGTTGCCCGGGAAGTTCCCGATCGGCATGCTCGCCCGGTAGATCCTGCCGTTGTCACCGGCGAAGAACAGGTACATGTTCTCGTCGTCGGCGATCAGGGTCTGGTCGATCGGGCCGGTGCCGGAGTCGGAGATGCTGCCGGTGAACAGCGCCTGCGGCGAGGACCAGCCGTTGGGGTCGGTGGGGTCGTTCGACGTGCGGTAGATGAAGGGCCACTGACCCCACTGGTAGGCCAGCACCCAGACGTCCTTGGGCGCGAAGTAGAACAGCGTGGGCGCCACCGCGGCCTGGTTCATCGCGTTCTGCCCCGCCGAACCCATGTCCGACCAGTCCCCGAAGGGACTGAACACCATCGAGCCGTACGAATTCCCCTCGAACTTCGTCCCGTAGACGAGATGCTGGCCGTCGTGCTTCACGGCGGTGAAGTCCTTGAGCGACACCCACCCGTTCGCGGGCTGCGCCAGCACACCCGACGACGACCACCGGTACGTCGACGGAAGAGCACACTGGCTGTCCGGGTCGGATGCGGCATCGCGCGAGGTGCCGCTGCCAGTCGCCTGAGCCGGGTCGGAGATGAGCGTCGGCGCCAACGCGGTCACTGCCGCAACCGCGGCGGCGAGTACCACGAACGGATGTCTGCGGCTGAAACTTCGGCTGCGCATGGGGGCCTCCTCATACTTGGGGCACGTCCGGGTGACGTCGAGATGTTCTTGATGTCGAACAAGCGTCGAAACAATCGGTCGATCTGGCTGAGAGGGAGCCGGCGGACGGCGTCAGCACTGTCGCATGATTCGCTGAATTGATCGAAACATTCGACAGCCCTGCTGTGGCGCCAGCCCCCGCTCCGCTGAAGCGGAAGCAGCCGCGGCGCGGGGCCCAGCACCCGCGCCGCAGCCTTCCCGCCCCGGGTACCGCACGGATCCCGGCTCGGGCATCCGCCCGGCGAGTCCGGGTGTCCGCCGGGCATCACATGGCGTTCCCGACGGTGCCCGCGGCCCAGCGGATGCCGCCGAGCAGATGGCGCCGGAAGTCCTCCTGGGCATACGACTCGGCGGTGTGCCCGCCGCCGGTGTAGAACGAGCGGCCCCCCGCGTACTCCTTGCACCACGCGATGGGGTGGTCGCCGTTCATGGTGCCGCCGCTGTAGCTGGACTCGTCAAGCGAGGCCAGCACCTGGACGTCGGCGCGGGGGTTGGCGCGGAAGTTGTACCACTCGTCCGTGCGCTGCCAGGTCGTTCCGAGGTGGGCGGTCGCGTCGTGCGTCTGGTCCTCGATGACGACCGTGGCGTTCTGGATCTGCGGGTGGGACTGGAAGTACGCGCCGACCAGTTCGCCGTACCAGGGCCAGTCGTACTCGGTGTCGGAGGCCGAGTGGACGCCGACGTAGGCGCCGCCGCCCGCGATGTACTCCTCGAACGCCGTCTGCTGGGTGGCGTCGAGCACGTCGCCGGTGGTGTGCAGGAACACGACCACCTTGAACCGCGCAAGGGCGTCGCCGGTGAACGTGGTGGCGTCCTCTGTGGCGGTCACCGCGAAGTCGTTCTCCGCCCCCAGCTCCCCGAGCGCGGTGATGCCCTCGTCGATGGAGTCGTGGCGGAAACCTGCCGTCTTGGAGAAGACGAGGACTTCGTACGGGTCCTGGGCAGCCGCGGACGAGCCCGAGTCCGGCAGCGGCAGCGCCCGGGCGCCCGGAGCCGCCACGATCGGCAGCGCCGCGACACCCAGGGCTCCGCCGAGGAGCCTCCGGCGGGTCGGGAGTTCAGACATGTGGATCTTCCTTTCTGTGGCGGTCTGGACGCCGCTCGGGTCGGTGCGGTGCCCGGCCTGGCGCCGGCTGGTCTCCGGGTGGCCTGCTGGTCGTGCCTGGTCAGCCCGCCTTCGTTGGTGACTCCGCGGCCCCGGAGGCGTTCTCGATGCGGTACAGGGCGCTGTTCGCGTCGCCCGTGTACCACGTCGTGCCGTAGTCCAGGACGTACAGGGCACCGTCGGGGCCGAAGGCCGCGTCCATCAACTGGGTGCCGGACCAGGGGATGTTGCCGATACTGCCGCGGCTGCCGTCGTCGTTCACCTCGATGTTCTTGATCCAGCGCCGGCCGAATTCCATGGCGAAGAAGTCACCGTCGAACTCCTGCGGCAGCTTCACCGCCGAGTCCAGGTCCGGGTCGTAGTTGTAGACGGGGCCGGCCATGGGCGACTCCGAGCCGCTGCCGAACTCCGGGACGGAGCCGCCGTCGTAGGGGATCCACGCCGGCTGGGACTGCGGGAGGGTGCCCTGGCCGGTGTTGCGCGGTGAGTTGTTGGCGGGCGCCGAGCAGTTGAACGCGGAGCCGGAGGCGCCGTTGGCGAAGTTGTAGTCGATGTAGGGCTGGTTGTCGCCGACGCAGTACGGCCAGCCGTGGTTGCCCGGTGCCGCCACCCGGGAGAACTCCACCATGCCGCCCGGACCCCGGCTGCCGGAGGCCGACCCGGCGTCGGGGCCGTAGTCACCGACGTAGACCACGCCGGTCTCCTGGTCGACGCTGATCCGGTACGGGTTGCGGAAGCCCATGGCGTAGATCTCCGGCCGGGTCTGCGACGTTCCCGGCGCGAAGAGATTGCCCTCCGGGATGTCGTACGAGCCGTCGTCGTTGACCTTGATCCGCAGGATCTTGCCGCGCAGGTCGTTGGTGTTGCCCGCCGACCGCTGCGCGTCGAACGCCGGGTTGCGGTTGCCGCGTTCGTCGATCGGGGTGTAGCCGCCGGAGGCATGGGGGTTGCTGTCGTCGCCGGTGGAGAGGTAGAGGTTGCCCTCGGCGTCGAAGTCGATGTCGCCGCCGGTGTGGCAGCACTGGCCGCGGTCGACCTCCACCTCGAGGACCGACTTCTCGCTGCCGACGTCGAGGGTGTTGTCCTCGTTCAGAGTGAACCGGGAGAGCCGGTTGACGCCCTTGAACCGCTCGAAGTCAGCGGCCGAGCCCTCGCTCGGTGCGTCCCCGGACGGAGTGTCGAGCTGGGGGGAGTAGTACAGGTAGACGAAGCGGTTGGTGGCGAAGCCCGGATCGACGCCGAGGCCCAGCAGGCCGTCCTCGTCGTGGCGGTAGACGGAGACGTTGCCCGCGACCTTCGTGTTGCCCTCCGGGTCGGTGACCCGCACGGTGCCGTCGCGCGAGGTGTGCAGCACCGAGCGGTCGGGCAGCACGGCCAGCGTCATCGGCTCGCCCATCTCGGCGGCCCCCTTGGCGAGCGTCACCTGCTGAAGCTGCGCCTGCCGGGTGTCGGCCTTCTCGGCGGGCTGGGCCGAGGCGGGCGACAGCACCACCACGGCGCCCGCGGTGGCGAGCAGCGGGCAGATCGCCGCCGCGAGAACTCCTCTGAACCGTCTGTGCATGTCGATCCTCCGTGGGGCAGTGGGTCGCTCGGTGCGGCCCGCCGGTCGGGTGGCGGGCCGCACGGCCGAGCGTGGTGAACGGGGGGTGGGACGGGGCGCCCTGCATCCGCGCGCCAAGCGGGGCCCTCCCGGGCGCCCCGCCCCGGTCCTGGTGAGACGGCGGTACGCCCGTCAGCCGGCGTTCAGCGCCTCCAGTACGGCGTTGTACGCCTCCTTCTTCTGGTAGTTGCTGTCGAACAGCAGCGGGGTGTCGTCGCCGCGCCAGGAGTACTTGTCGGTGATGCCCCAGGTGGTGATGCCGGTGCAGCGCTCGACGGCCATGCACGCCTCGGTGACCGTGCGGTACGCGTCGGCCTGGGCGCCGCCGGAGCCGCCGATGTCCAGCTCGGTGATCTGCACGTCGACGCCGAGGTCGGCGAAGCGCTGCAGGTTCTGCTGGTAGGTGCTGAGATCGGAGTTCGAGTCGAGGTGGGACTGGAAGCCGACGCAGTCGATGGGCACGTCGCGGGCGAGGAAGTCCTCGACCATGCGGTAGATGCCGTCGCTCTTGGCGTTGATGCCGTCGGTGCTGTAGTCGTTGTAGCAGAGGGTGGCGTCGGGGTCGGCGGCGTCAGCGGCGCGGAAGGCCTCTTCGATCCAGCCGTCGCCCATCTGCTGCTGCAGGTTGGACTGGCGGCGGCTGCCGTCCCCTTCGAACGCCTCGTTGACGACGTCCCAGGAGTCGATCTCCCCGGCGTAGTGGCCGGCGACCCCGTCGATGTGGTTGACCATCGCCTGGCGCAGGTTGTCGCCGGTCAGTCCCTGCACCCAGCCGGGCTGCTGGGCGTGCCAGACGAGGGTGTGGCCGCGTACGGACATGCCGTTTTCCTGGGCGTGGGCGACGAGCTGGTCGCCGCCCTGGAAGTTGAACTGGCCCTGGCTGGGCTCGGTGGCGTCCCACTTCATGACGTTCTCGGCGACGATGCTGTTGAACTCGGCGTTCAGCGTGCCGACGTAGTCGCTCTCGCCGAGCAGGTTGGGGGCCACGGCGGCGCCGTAGTACCGGCCGCTCTCGGCCGCCGAGGCGCCGAGCGTGTCGGCCGCCTGGGCGCTGCCGGAGAACGTCAGAAGCCCGGCTGTCGCCAGCCCGGCGGACGTCACGGCCGTGATGACCGCCGACCAGGCCCGGCGGCGCGTGCGCCGCCGGCGGGAGGTGCTGAGCATGACTTACTCCTTGTGTTCCGGTGGAGGGTGACAGGTGCCGTCCGGCTGCTGTCCGGAAGCGGTGCCGAGGGTCCGGTGCGGCCGGGGCCGCACCGGACCCGGTGGTTCATTCGAGGACGGCTTCCCAGTTGGTGCCGGGCGCGGTGGCGCCCCCGGGGAGGCGTTCGAGGGCGTCGGTGTCGCCGTACAGGCTCCAGCGGAACCAGTCCACGAGGGTGTTCTGGGTCTGGTCGAAGGTCGGGAAGCCCGGGTTGAGGTAGGCGGCGTGGTCCGCGCCGAGGTGGGTGAGGAACGCCTTGGGGGCGGACAGCTCCTCGTATGCCTGGCGGGCCAGGCTGTACTGGCAGGTGGGGTCCTGGTCGCCGTGGATGAACAGCACGTTGGCGTCCAGCCCCGCCGGGTCGCCCATGTCCACGCAGGCGACCGGGACGGCGGCTTTGATCCGGTCGTCCGGCCAGTTGGTCAGCAGGCCGTGGGTGGTCATGCCGCCCATCGAGTGGCCGGAGACGCCGACGCCGGCCGCGGTGTCGATCTGTCCGGCGAAGGGGCTGTCCGAGGCGTCGTTCAGCGCCAGGGTCTGGGTGATGACCTCGGAGACGTCCTTCGACCACTCGCCTCCGTACACGGAGCCTATGTTGGTGTTGTCGCTGATCGAGGGGGCGGGGCAGATGAAGCCGGCGGACGCTATCGCGTGCGTCTGCGAGGCGTAGGAGTCGGAGTTGCCGTACGCGCCGTGGTTCCAGTGGGCGATGGGGAACACGCCGTCGGCGAGCGGGGCGTCGGGTACGGGGTTGCCGCCGGGGGAGCCGGTGGCCGGGTAGAAGATCTTGGTGAAGATCGAGCGGCCGCCGCGGCTCCAGTTGAACTGCCGCACTCCGATGGCGAAGTCCTGGGTCGGTGCGGACCGGGAGAGGACGGGCAGGTGAGCCGGGCGGCCGGCGGCCGGTGCGGCGCCGAACAGCGAGGAGGCGCCTGCCGTGCCGGCGACACCCAGGCCCAGCAGGGCACCCATGGCCTTGCGCCTGTTCATGGACATACGAAGACACTCCTGTGTGGGGGAAGGGATCCGTGGGGCGGACGCCGTGGCGCGATGCGCCCGGCGGCCGGGGAGGTTCAGCAGCCGTCGGTGGTCAGGGTGGCCAGCCCCAGGCGCCAGGGGAGCTGGGAGTACTCGCCGCCGGCGTTGGGGTCCATGCCCTGGTAGAGGAGCTGGAGGTTGCAGGGGTCCAGGGTCATGGTCTGGTCGGGGGTGGTGCGGATCAGTTCGCCGTGGCTGATGTCCTTCGTCCAGGCGTTGCCGCCTTCGAAGGTGACGTTGTTGCTGCGGGCGAACGGATTGGCCTCGGTGTCGGCGAGCGGCTGCCACTGGCCGCCCAGGCCCTGGGAGGTGAAGGAGCGGTACCAGCGGCGGCCGTCGCTGCCGATGGCCTCCCAGATGAGCAGGTAGGTGTCGGTGTCCGCGACGCGGTAGACGGCGCCGCCTTCGAAGAGGTTGTTCTTGGTGTCCGACAGCACGATCTCGGTGTCGCCGAAGCCGCCGGGGAATTCGGCCACGGTGGTCTGGGAGCGGTAGACGTGGCCGTTGTCGTCGGCGGAGAACAGGTAGCAGTTCGTGTCGTCGCAGATGACGTAGAAGTCGAGCCAGTAGCCGTTGCCGATGTTCTCTTCGACGATGTCCGGCACGCTGTCCATGAAGTTCCGCGGGGCCGACCAGCTGGTGGGGTCGTCGGGGTCGGTGGTCGTGGAGAACGAGGGCAGGCCCGTCTGGTAGACGAGGTACCACTCGTCCTTCGGGGCGAAGTAGAAGGCGTGCGGTGCGGCCCGGTAGCCGGTGCCGACGCCGGAGGCGGTCTCCAGGTCGGTCTGCGGGGCGTCGGCGGCCTGGGACCAGTCGTCGAAGCTGGTGTGCGCCAGGCCCCAGTCGCCCGAGGTGTCGACCCTGGTGAAGAAGACGTGCCAGGTCCCTTCCTGGTCCTGGACGACGGACGGGTCCTTGGCCGCGACGGAGTTGATGTTCGCCTGGGGTGAGATCACCGGCCCGCCGGAGGACCACTGGAAGCTGTCCGGCAGTTCCTGCTGGGCGGTGGCCTGCCCGGCCTCGGCCGGCGTGGGCGCGCGGAGGGGAGCGGACTCGGCGGGGACGGCGAAGGACGCCAGTGCCAGTCCGAAGAGGATGGCCACGGCTGCGCGTATCGGACGCGAGCGGCGGCGGTGGTTCGACAGAGGCATGGGGGGTTTCTCCATCGCGGCTCAACCGGGGGCCCGCCACGCGGCGTCGTGTGTGCGCGGGGAGAGCCTCCGGAACGAAGGAACGGGCTGTGCGCGTGCTGCCGTGCGGTGGCCTGCCGAATCCAGCAGGCCCAAGAGGCCCCGAGCGTTCGATATACCGAACTATGGTCGAACTCTCAGACATGGATGATTGGGCGGTGGCGGCTGCGCGTCAACCCCCTTCGCTGAATGATTTCGGCTTCAGGGGCGAAAATTTCGAGCGAATTACCGGTCGGCAGCGAGGTCGCGCGGGAGGCGCCTCAACCGGAACACACCTCATGAGTCGATCACCTCACGCAGGTAGGGGATGGTCTGCGGCCCCTCGGGCAGCACGCACAGACGGGCTGCGGGGCCGGCGGAGGCCAGCGTCTCGGCAACGGCCGCGGTGACGTCGTCGGTCTGGTCGAGATGGGCGGCCGCGAGGTCGGCGACGGAGAGGCCGTCGGTGTGCATGACGACCCGGCAACGCGCCAGGATGGCGGCCTGGATCTGCACCTGCCACTGGTCGGGCACGGTCTCGGTGCGGGCGCTGATGGCGTCCAGCAGCGCCTGCGGGGACGGTGCGGAGGAGAGGACCTCGCGGTAGGAGCCGTGGTCGGGGAAGCCGTCGCGGCATTCGGCCGCGCAGATGATCGTGCCGCCCGGACGCACCACCTGGTACGCGGCGGACATGCCCTTGACCGCCTGGTAGAGGTTCTGGTCCAGCGGAAAGCCGGAGTTGGTCGTGACGACCACGTCGTAACGGGCGTCGACCGGGCGCATCGCCGTACGCGCGGCGTGTGCGGTGGCGGCGGCGTGCATGGCCGGCAGGTCCCCGCCGAAGGCGGCGGCGATCTCCTGGTCGCGATTGAGCACGACGTCGAGCGCGAACGTCACGCCGGTGGCGTCGGCGATCGCGCGCACGTCGTCATGGACCGGGTTGCCGTGCGTGATGCCCCACGTCGCGCGCTCGTCGGCGATGCGGGTGGCGTCGTGCAGGACCAGGACCGTCTCCAGCGCGGCGAGCCCCGGCGCAACCAGCTTGGGCCCGCCCGAGAAGCCGGCGAAGAAGTGCGGCTCGACGAAGCCGGTGGTGATCCGCACGTCCGCCGCGGCCCACTCGCTGTTGAGCCACACCGGCACGCCGGCACCGTGGACGCCCATCCAGGTGAGCCGCGTGCGGTCGAACGCGTCGTGGTTGACGATCCGCACGGTGTCCACGACGGCATCACCGAACATCCGGCGCAGCTCGGCGTCGGTGTTGCCGCGGTGCGTACCGGTGGCGACCAGGATCACCACGTCCTCGGGCCGGACGAGGCCGTCGAGTTCGGCGAGGAGGGCGGGGATCACCAGGTGCCGCGGTTGCGGACGGGTGCCGTCGCAGGCCGAGATCGCCACCGTCTGCCCGGGGCGCACCCGCTCGCGCAGCGGCGGTCCGGCCACCGGCTCGCGCAGCGCGGCCCGCAGCACGGCCAACGGATCACCTGCTCCGGGCTGATGCGCGGGCGTGACGACCGTGGCCGTGTCCGGGACCTCGATGCCGAGCCCGTGCTCACCGTATGCCAGTTGCACTCTCACATGCCGGCCTCCGGGTGCGGCGCGACCTCCGCGGCCGGCGTGAGATGCCTGCGGAGCCACGCTTCGGTGGTGCTGACGTGGATGAGCGCGGCGGCCTGGGCAAGCGCGGCGTCTCCGGCGGCCAGCGCGTCGTAGATCTCCTGGTGCTGGGCGAGCGTCCGGTCGGCGACGTTCCCGTCGACCATCCCGCGCCAGACCCGGGCCCGTACGGTACGACCGGAGATGCCCTCCAGCAGGCTCGCCAGTGTCTGGTTGCCGGTGGCGGAGACGACGGCCTGGTGGAAGGCCACGTCGTGCTTGTTGAGCAGTTCGACGTCGTCCCTGGCCGCACGCATGGCGTCCAGGTGTCCCGCCACCCCGGCGAGTTCGTCGGCCGAGATGCGGGTGGCGGCCAGTCCGGTGGCGACCGGCTCAAGGAGCCGGCGCACTTCGGTGAGCTCCAGCAGGGTGTCGCCCTGGAGCAGTTCGACCGCGGAGCCCAGTCCTTCGAGCAGCACCCTGGGTTCCAGCGTGGTGACGTACGTGCCGTCGCCCCTGCGGATCTCCAGCACTCGTGCGACGACCAGCGCCTTGACCGCCTCGCGCATGAGCCCCCGCGACAGGCCCAGCTCCGCGGCCAGTTGCTGCTCGGGCGGCAGCTTCGCGCCCGGCGGAAGTTCGCCCGAAGTGATCAGCTCCCGAATGCGCCTGATCGCCTTGTCGGTCAGTGACATCGCTCGGCCTCCAGCCTCGGCTGTGTGTCCGGCACGCCCCGCGATCACCGGTCTTCGGGGTAGTGCGAAGCACAATACATGTGATGTCTGGGTTGTCGAGCCGTCGATGGGGGGCGATCTCTCGGGGGGAGAGGTCTGACGTATCACGTGTGTAAACACCCGCTATGCACCTTTTATGCAGCCGAAGTTTGCGTGAGAAGGGTTGCGTGGGTGCCCGTGGACATTTAACGTCTCCGGCGTGTCACGGCCGATGAGGCAATCGGCGGACCGGAGATGGCCGGCAGTGAGAGACCGGCTCCGGGTCGGCCCTCGGCGACGGACCCCTTCCCGACGGCGACCGCCGCGACTCCGCCGGGACTCAGTGGAGGACCAGGATGCGGAGACTGACCCGCAGGCACATGATCAGGCTCGGCGCGGCGGGTACGGGCGCCGTCATGATGCCCGTTCCATGGACGGCGGCTGCCCGTGCCGACGCGACCGCACCCCCGGAGGTGCGACAGGTCGACGACTTGGCGCTGTGGTACGACGAGCCGGCCGGCTCGGACTGGCTGCGCGCGCTGCCGGTCGGCGCCGGCCGCCTCGGCGCCATGGTCTTCGGCAACGCCGACACCGAGCGGCTGCAGCTCAATGAGGACACGCTCTGGGCGGGCGGGCCGTACGACCCCGCCAACCAGGCGGGCGCGGGCGCGCTGCGGGAGATCCAGGAACTGGTCTTCGGTGATCAGTGGGGCCAGGCGCAGTCTCTGATCGACCGGAGCATGCTCGGAAAACCGGCCGGAGAGCTGGCGTACCAGCCCGTCGGCGACCTCAGGCTCGCCCTTCCCGGCACGAGCGGGACGTCCGAGTACCGACGGTGGCTCGACCTCACCACCGCCACCGCCACCGTGACCTACGTGGCGAACGGTGTGCGGTTCCAGCGCGAGGTGATCGCCAGCGCACCGGACCAGGTGATTGTCATGCGCCTGACCGCCGACGCGCCCGGCTCGATCGCGTTCTCGGCCACGTTCGCCAGCCCGCAGAACGCCTCGGCGTCCAGCCCCGACGGCACGACGATCGCGTTGGACGGCATCTCCGGCAGCATGGAGGGCATCGCCGGTTCGGTCCGGTTCCTCGCGCTGGCCAGGGCCGTTGCCGAGGGAGGCACGGTATCCAGCTCGGGTGGCACGCTCCGGGTGGCCGACGCCGACAGCGTGACGCTGCTGGTCTCCATCGGCACCAGCTACGTCGACTACCAGAACGTGAGCGGCGACCACCAGGGCATCGCCCGGCAGCACCTCGACGCCGCACAGGGCAGCACGTACGACGAGCTGCGCAGCCGGCACGTGGCCGACTACCAGGAGCTGTTCGGGCGGACGACCATCGACCTCGGCCGTACCGGAGCGGCCGACCAGCCGACGGACGTCCGGATCGCACAGCACAACAGCGCCGAGGACCCGCAGTTCTCCGCCCTGCTCTTCCAGTACGGCCGCTACCTGCTGATCTCCTCCTCGCGGCCCGGCACCCAGCCGGCCAACCTCCAGGGCATCTGGAACGACCAGATGGCCCCGCCGTGGGACTCGAAGTACACCCTCAACGCCAACCTGCCGATGAACTACTGGCCGGCCGACTCGACGAACCTCTCGGAGTGCTACGAGCCGGTGTTCGACATGATCGACGACCTGACGACGACCGGCGCCCGCACGGCACAAGTGCAGTACGGCGCCGGAGGCTGGGTCACACACCACAACACCGACGCGTGGCGGGGGACCTCGGTCGTCGACGGGGCGTTCTGGGGCATGTGGCAGACCGGCGGGGCCTGGCTCGCCACCCTGATCTGGGACCACTACCAGTACACCGGCGACGCCGATTTCCTGCGGGCCAACTACCCCGCGATGAAGGGCGCCGCGCAGTTCTTCCTCGACACGCTGGTGGCGGAACCGAAGCTGGGCTGGCTGGTCACCAACCCGTCGAACTCGCCGGAGCTCGCCCACCACCCGGACGCGTCCGTGTGCGCGGGACCCACCATGGACATGCAGATCCTGCGCGACCTGTTCGACGGCTGCGCCCGCGCCGGCGAGATCCTGGGCGTGGACGCCGACTTCCGCACCCAGGTCCTGGCGGCCCGGGAGCGCCTGGCGCCGACGCGGACCGGCTCCCGCGGCAACATCCAGGAGTGGCTGTACGACTGGACGGAGACCGAGCCTGCCCACCGGCACGTCTCGCACCTCTACGGTCTGCATCCCAGCAACCAGATCACCAAGCGCGGCACACCCGAGCTGTTCCAGGCCGCCCGCCGGACCCTGGAGCTGCGCGGTGACGACGGTACGGGCTGGTCGCTGGCCTGGAAGATCAACTACTGGGCGCGGCTGGAAGAGGGCGGCAGAGCCCACGACCTGATCCGCGACCTCGTGACGCCGGAGCGGCTCGCGCCCAACATGTTCGACCTGCACCCGCCGTTCCAGATCGACGGCAACTTCGGCGCGACGTCCGGCATCGCCGAGATGCTGCTGCACAGCCACCACGGCGAACTGCACCTGCTGCCCGCACTGCCGCCGGCCTGGCCGAACGGGAGCGTCGAGGGCCTGCGCGGGCGCGGCGGATACACCGTCGGCGCCGCATGGACCGGCGGCCGGGCCACGCAGCTCTCCCTCACACCCGACCGCGACGGGGCGGTGAAAGTCCGCAGCCAGCTGTTCGGCGGTGACTACGAGCTCCTCGACCTGACCGGCGGCGAGCCCGTCCAGCACGAGCAACCCGAGCCGGATCTCATCGAGTTCGCCGCTCAACCGGGGCACACGTATCGTGCGAATGCCCTGGGATCGCGGCGCGGCGGAGACGGCGCGTGATCGCCCGCTCGCCCGCCCGCGGACGTGGACCACCGCGGCAGCGCCGGCCCTGCCGGGAGAGATCGCTAACGGTCCAGCCGCACCGGGTCACCCGGTGCACTGCGGCGGACGAGCCAGGCTTCGGTGATGTGGGTGAACATCGCCTCGGCGGCGCCGCCCGGATCGTGAGCGGCGATGCGTTCGTAGATGCCGCGGTGGCCGCGGTTGGACGCGACGCACATGCGACGCTCCGGATGCCCCATGTACCGGGCGGTGTTGACGACCTGACTCTCCAGGGCGCGAACCACCGCTCGAGCGATACGGTTCCCTGATGCCTGCATGATCACGTCGTGGAAGGCGCGGTCGTGCTCGGCGTACGTGACGTGGTCGCCGACCAGCTCGTCCATCCGGTCCACCAGCGTGCGCAACTGGTCGACGACATCCGCGGTGGCCAGCCTGGCGGCGACGTTCGCCATGTCGGACTCGAGCAGACGCCGCGTGACGACGAGGTCGTCGAGGATCTCCAGGCTCTCGTCCTGGGCGATGCTCGCGGTCAGGACCTGCTCGTCGAGCATGTTCCACAGCGCCGGTGCGGTCACGGTGGTGCCGGAGCCCTGGCGGACCTGCACCAGTCCCTTCTCCTGCAGCACCTTCACGGCTTCCCGTACGACGGTCCGGCTCACGGCGAAGGTCTCGCAGAGAGCGGGCTCGGGGGGCAGCGGCGTTCCCGGTGGGTGTTCCCCGCGGACGATACGTCCCACGAGTTCGGCCGTGACCGCTCTCGCCAGGCTCGCCGGTCGTTGCGCCCAGGTGGGAGGCGGGGAACTGCTCTGGGCGGCTGGCTGGGATGTCGTCATAGTTCCTCCGGCGGCCCCGCGACGACGCGGCGCCATGACTAGGCGGTCATCATACCGGCAAGGCATTGACCTAATACGTCATACGAGTTACGTTTCCGAGCTATCGGCGATGGCCCGCCGTTTCCCGGCAGCAACGGAGAGTGATCGAGATGAAGCGGCCAGCACTGTGGGCGGCCGTCCTGGTCGCCGGGCTGCTGTCAGGTTGCGGCAGCGCGGGTTCCGGCTCGTCGTCCGGCACCTCGGACGACACACTCGTGGTCTGGGACTGGAAGTCGGGCGAGGAGACGGCCGCCTCCTACATCGAGCAGGCGAAGGCCGACTTCGCCGAGCAGCACCCCGATGTGAAGGTCGAGTTCGTGGCCCAGCCCTTCGACCAGTACTACACGCTGCTCGGCACGGCCATTCAGGCCGGCGAGGGCCCCGACGTCATGCTCTTCAACGGCGGCGGCCAGATACGTGACCGCGCGGACGCCCTGCTTCCCCTTGACGACTACGTCACCGAGGACAGGAAGCGGCTCGCGGGCTGGGAAGCCTTCACCGCGAAGGGCAAGACCTACGCCGCACCGGTGACGCTGCAGGGCCATCCCCTCTACTACAACAAGGCGCTCTACGAAGAGGCCGGGCTCGACCCCGAGCGCCCGGCGACCACCTGGACCGAGTTCGTCGACGACTGCGAGGCCATCACCGAGGCGACGGAAGCCAGTTGTCTCTCCCTCGGGAACAAGGAGGGCTTCGGCATCCAGTTCTTCCTCTCGGGACTGGGGCCGGGTGTGCTCACCCCGCAGGAGTACGACGACTGGATCGCCGGCGACCGGGACTGGAACTCCCCCCGCGTCCGACGGATCTTCGAACTCTGGAAGGAGGCCAACGACGCCGGCCTGAACAACGACGGGGCCAACTCGACCGCCCTGTTCAACGACGCCTTCGCACTCTTCCAGTCCGGTGAGGCCGCCCACATCGTCGGGCTGATGTCGGACGTCGGCCACTGGAAGGACTTCGGCGAGTTCCTGGACCCCGACGACATCGGCGTCATGCAGGCCCCGCGTGCCGAGGCCGACGCCGAGCCCGCCCTCCCGTACGACGGCGGGATCGGCTACGCGGTCGCGAAGTGGACGAAGAAGCCGGACGTGGCCGCAGACCTGGTGCGTTCCCTGACCTCGACGGACGCTCTCAAGAAGTTCTACGCCGACGCCGGCGCGGTCGTGTCCGACACCACCATCGACGTGTCTGCCGGGGGAGCGGCCCTCTCCACGATCGTCTCGGAGACCGAGGCCGGCAAGCCCGCACTGCACGTCGCGCTGTCCACCAAGACGCTGGACCTGATGGGGAGGCTGTCCCAGCAGATTCTGAGCGGATCGACCAGCGTCGACGACGCGCTGAAGGAACTGGCCGACTCCGACCAGAAGGGCTGACCGCGTGCTGCTCGGAGGCTCGCAGCCGTCGGTCCGCCCGGCCAGCGCCCCGCGGACCGACAGGACGAAGTCCGGGCGGCGCACGCGCCGCGCGGGCCCCGGGACGGACTCTCCCCGCGCCCGTAGGGCGCAGCGCGCCGAACGCCTCGCGCCCTACGTCCTGGTGGCCCCGGCCGTCCTGATCATCGCGGGTCTGCGGCTGTGGCCGCTGCTCCTGGGCGTCAACTTCTCCTTCACCGGCGACGGCGCTCTCGACGGGACCGCGGTCGGTCTGGACAACTACACGGAACTCTTCCGCGACCCGCTCTTCCGCACCGCGTTGAAGAACGTCGGACTGCTGGTGCTGCTCCTCCCGGTGGCGGTGGCGATCCCGGGCCTGCTCGCGACGTTCATCTTCCTGCGGGTGCCGGGGCACCGGGTCTTCCGGAGCGTCTACTTCTTCCCGGCGGTGCTCTCGCCGGTGATCGTCGGCGCGATCTTCAACCTCCTGCTGGCCATCGACGGCCCGCTCAACTCCCTGCTGGACACGGTCGGCATCGGTCCGGTCGACTGGCTCGGCGATCCGGACGTCACGATGTTCACCGTCGTCGGAGTGCACGTGTGGGCGACGTTCGGGATGGCTCTGGTGGTCTTCCTCGCCGGCTTCTCTACCCTGGACGCCAGCCTCCTCGACGCGGCCCGGGTCGACGGCGCCTCGCTCCGCCAGGTCATCCGGCACGTGATCGTCCCCGGCCTCTCCCGCACCATCCAGTTCGTCTTCGTGACCACCATGATCGGGATGCTGACCTCCATGTTCGGCCTGCTCTACGTGATGACCAGCGGCGGACCGGAGGGGTCGACCTACCTGCCGGAGTACTACATCTGGATCCAGCAGGGGCAGATGAACCGCCCGGCGCTCGCCTCGGCCGCCTCGACGGTCCTCTTCCTCATCATGCTCGTGGTGGGGCTGGTACAGGTCGGGCTGCTCCGCCGCGCGGGGAGGGAGCACTGATGCGCGTCCCACGCCTGAGGCGCTGGGCGGTCGCCGTCCCGATGGCGGCTCTCGCGCTCGCGACGGTCTACCCCCTCGTGTTCACCGTCAACGTCGCCATGAAGTCCCGCCACGACTACATCCTCGACCGGTTCTCCCCGGCGGACTCCCTGCGCTGGGACAACATCGCCACGGCGTGGACGAGCGTCGGGCTCGGCCGGTACTTCGTCAACTCCGTCGTCGTGGTGGCGTGCGCCGTCGCGCTTCTCCTGCTGTTCGGATCGATGGCCGGATTCGCCCTGAGCCAGCTGCGGTTCCGGGGGTCACGAGCACTGTTCCTGTGTTTCCTCGCGGCGCTGTTCGTACCGTTCCAGGTGGTCATGGTCCCGCTCGCGCAGGTCATGGCAGACGTCGGCCTCATGGACACGTACCCCGGGCTGATCCTCGCCTACGTGGCGCAGTTCCTCCCCTTCTCGATCTTCTTGATGACGACCTACTACAGCGGGATACCACGCGAGATCATGGACGCCGCCAGGATCGACGGGAACACGCTGTACGGCGTCTACCGGCGGGTCATGCTGCCCATCGGCCGCCCGGCGCTGCTCTCGGTCGGCATCCTCGACGCCCTGTTCTGCTGGAACGACGTGCTCATCTCCCTGCTGATGATGCCGTCCGCCGAACACCGCACCCTCATGGTGGGCGTCACCTCACTGCGCGGTCAGTATTCCGACGACATCCCCACCTTCGCCTCCGGAGTACTGATCGCCGCATTGCCGGTCCTCGTGATCTACCTCTTCTTCCAGCGCCAGATCGCCGACGGGATCACCGCCGGCGCCACGAAGGGCTGACATGCGGATCACCGGGTACCGCAAGCTGACGACGTTCCACGACTGGGGCCGGCCCGCCGGCGACGCCAACGGCGTACTCACCGACGGGATCCTCCCGGTGCCGGTGATCCTGGTGGACACCGACGCTGGAATCACCGGCGTCGGACTGGGACCCCACGCGGCGGCGGAAGCCGTCTTCGCCGCCATCGACGGCGAGGACCCGCGCTGCGTGACCGCGCTTTACGACCGCATGATCCGGCAGACCTTCAAGGCCGGACACAGCGGTGCCGTCTTCGGGTCCATCGGCGCATTCGACACCGCCCTGTGGGACATCAAGGCGAAGGCCGCGGGCGAACCGCTGTGGCGACTGGTGGGCGGACGGGACCGGAGAGTCCCGGCGTACGCCTCCGGACTCGACATCGCCCTGAGCGACGACGACCTCGCCACGGTCTACCAGGTCTACGCCGAGCGCGGCCTGCGGGCGGCCAAGCTCAAGGGCGGTCTCGACATCGAGCGGGACCGCGACCGGCTCACCCTCGTACGGGAGGTGCTCACCCGGGCCGGACGCGGGACGCGGCCCGCCCTGATGCTCGACGCGAACGAGAGCTGGACCCGCAAGCAGGCGGTCCGTCACGTCTGGGAGCTGGAGCAGACCCTGGACCTCACCTGGGTGGAGGAGCCCGTCCGGCGCTGGGACGCCGAGGGCCTGGCCGTCGTCGGGCGGGGAATCCGTACCTCGGTGGCCAGCGGGGAGAACCTCACCGGTCTTGAGCAGTACCGCCCGCTGCTGGCCCACGGCGCGGTCGACATCGTCCAGATGGCAGCGGTCTGGGGCGTGACCCACTTCCTGCGGGTCGCCGCCCTGGCGCACGCCCACGACCTGCCGGTCAGCCCGATCGGCGACTCTCCCGTCGCCCTGGTGCACGCGGCGACGGCCGTGCCCAACCACATCGCCAGCGAACTACAGAACCTCCAGCCGCCGGTGGGCCTGACCGTCGACCTGAGCATCGAGGACGGTGCCTTCGTCCTCGGCGACTCGGCGGGCCTGGGCATCGAGGTCGACGAGGCGGCGATCGCGGCGGCGGAACGCCCCCCGCACACCGGCGCGTACGAAGGCCCCCACATCCGGCCCGAGCACGCCGGACGGCGACTGCTGGCAGTCGCCGACCGCGGCCCCCTCGCCGCGCACCACCCCGAACCTCCCGTGCTCCGCCCGCCGTACCGCCACAACGAGGTGCCGCACACCTCATGGCCCTGACCCCCCCACCGCGAAGAAAGGACGTGGTCATGCCTGAACTCCGTTCACGGTACGCACGCACAAGAGCCGCGGCGACCGCCGCGGCCCTGGCCGCCGGACTGCTCGCCGTCCTGCCCACCGAGTCAGTCGCCGCACCCCAGTACACGCTCGTCGTCGCGCCGACCGGCGCCCCCCGCGCCGCCGACGACGGCCCGGCCACCGCCGAGCAGCCGCTGCAGACCCTGGCGGAGGCGCAGCAACGAGCCCGGGACCTCGCCCGCCGGGGCGACGGCGACGTCACGGTGAGCCTGCAGAAGGGCATCCACCGAATCGAGTCCCCGCTGCGCTTCGGCGCCGCCGATTCCGGCCGCGACGGACACACCGTGACCTGGCAGGCGGCACCGGGAGCCGAAGCCGTGCTGAGCGGCGCGGATCCGGTCACGGGCTGGGAGCTCGACGACCCCGCGACGGGCATCTACAAGGCCGACGTCGGCACCGGCTTCGACAGCCGGCAGCTCTACGTCGACGGCGTACCGGCACAGCGCGCGCAGATCAGCCTGTCCCGTTCCGACATCACCCTCAACGCGTCCGGCTTCACCCTCAACAACCCGGACCTGGGCTACCTCGCCAACCTGCCCGACCAGAAGCGCATCGAACTCCAGGCGAAGCTGTCGTTCACCAACCGGTTCGCACCGGTGCAGAGCATCTCCGGCTCGACGGTGCTCATGCAGCAACCCGGCTGGGACAACAACACCTACGGCTACGACACCATCCAGTCCCCGTTCCGCACACCGACGTTCTCCCTGCTGAACTCCAAGAGCTTCCTCGACGAGGCCGGTGAGTGGTACCTGGACACGACCGCCGGAACGCTGTACTACAAGCCGCTTCCGGGACAGGACCTGCAGAGCACGCCTGTCGAGCTGCCGCGACTGGAGTCACTGGTGGAGGTCGGTGGCACCTACGACGAGCCGGCCCGCGACCTCCGGTTCGAAGGGCTGACCTACACCGGCACCACGTGGCTGCACCCCAGCACCGCCAACGGATACGCCAACCAGCAGACGGGCGCGTTCCTCACCGGCGCCCAGGAACACCGGCCGGCGGACGCCTTCACCTCGTGCGCGGTCGGCTGCAAGGGATTCGAGGGCGCCCGCAACAACTGGGCCCAGGCACCCGGAGCGGTGCAGGTGTCCGCCGCGGAGAACATCGCCTTCGAGAACAACACCTTCGTCAACCTCGGCTCCGTCGGCCTCGGCATCGGCAACGACGCCAACGCGCACGCCACCGGTGTGGGACTGGGCGCAAAGAACGTGTCGGCCGTGGGCAACGAGTTCACCGCCAGCGCCGGCGGCGGCATCGTGGCGGGCGGCGTACGGCCGGACGCGCACCACCCGTCCGACGAGCGCATGACCAACAGCGACATCCTGATCAGCAACAACCGCATCCACTCCACGGCGCTCGAATACCTCGACCAGGACGGCATCTTCGCCAGCTACATCTCCGGACTGGCCATCGAGCACAACTACGTCTCCGACATGCCCTACACCGGCATCGGGGTCGGCTACGGCTGGGGCGCCAACGATCCGGGCGGCAGCCCGGAGTACATCAACCGCGGGCTCTACGACTTCCAGCCGATCTACCAGACGCCCACGACGCTGCGCGACGTGCGCATCGAAGGCAACCACGTGCGCAATGTCGTGCAGACGATGTTCGACGCCGGCTGCATCTACACGCTCTCCGCGATCCCGAGCGGCGCCATCAACGAGAACTACTGCGAGGGCAGCGGACAGCTCGGCCTGTACTTCGACGAGGGTTCCCGCTATCTCAGCGGCAGCCGCAACGTCTTCGTCGGCAGCGCCGGTCAGTGGGCGCACGCCAACAACCAGAACGGCAACCGCACCGGCGACCTCACCCTGACCGGCAACTACACGACCAACTCGGCCATCACCGGCCTCGTCGACGGCCAACGGGGCAACGTCGTCCGCGACAACGTCACCTTCAACACCGGCAACATCCCCGCCGAGGCCCAAGAAGTGATCTCCAACGCGGGCCCGGCGTAAGGCAGCGCCGCACCGCGGGGCGCCCCGCCGGCCGGCGGGGCGCCCCGGCTAGGGCGCGGTCAGCTCGAACCGTGCCACCCGGACGCTGCCTCCCAGCGCCCGGGTGGCGTGGTTGAAGAGGGCGTAGCGGTAGCCCATGAAGAACTGCCAGGCGTTGTTGAGCGTGAAGGCGGGACCGAGCGGGCTGAAGCCGCTGCCGTCGGTGCTGTACGAGAACTGGGCCTGCCGCCCGCTGCCGGGCCGGATGTCGGCCCGGGCGCGCAGCCAGATACGGCTGCCCGACAGGGCCGCGCTCGCGCGCTCGGTGCCGGTGCCGGTGGTGTTCCAGTTGCCGTCCATGGTCAGGCCGTCGACCATCACCACGCGCGTCGTGCCGCCGTCGCGTTTGAGGCCGATCCAGGCGGAGGAGTCACGGAGCATGGCGAGACCCGCGCGGTCGCCGTCGGCCATCTGGGAGCAGTCGAGTTCGATGACGGCGGTGGAGGTGGGGCCCTGGATGCGGTGGGTGAGCGTGTTGCGGGCGCTGTACAGGTCGCCGGTCACCGTCGCGGTGCGCAGGGTCAGTCCGTCGCCGACGGAGAAGCTGGCGGTGTCGGGGTTGTGGTTCCACTCCCACTGCGGGCCGAGCCGGTCGCCCTCGAAGGTGTCGGTTCCGGTCATCGGCGCGACCGGGCGCAGCGGCAGCGGTGCGGTGTACGACTGCCCCCAGGCGCCGTTCACGAGCTGGAGGGTGGGCCAGCCGTCCCCGGACCAGGTGATCGGGGCGAGCGCGGGGACGCGGCCGCCGGGGTAGGCGTCGACGAAGGCCATGTAGTGCCAGCCGCCGTCCGGGGTGCTCACCAGGCCGCCCTGGTGCGGCACCCCGCCGCCGGCGATCGGTCCGGGCAGGTCGAGGAGCACCTGCCGCATCTCGTACGGGCCGAAGGGGCCGGAGGTGGACTTCAGGATGTACTGGCCGTTGGCCGGCCGGGTCAGGAAGATGTAGTGGTTCCCGTTGATCTTGTAGAACCGGGCGCCCTCCAGGGTGCCGACGCTCGGCGGGGTGCTGAACACCTGCTGGGAGCGGACCTGCGTGCGGGCGTCCGGCGAGAGCTGCGCGACGTGGATGGCCGTGTTGCCGTAGGCCACGTACGGGGTGTCGTCGTCGTCGAACAACAGCCCCGCGTCGTAGTAGACGTGGTCGAGCGAGGCGTGTCTGGTCCACGGTCCTTCGACGGACGCGGCGGTGTAGAGGTAGGTGCGGGCGAAGTCGATCTGGCCCAGCCAGTAGAAGGTGCTGTTGCCGGGGCGGTAGCCGAGGGAGGACGCCCAGATACCGCGGACGTAGCCGCGCCCGCCGTTCAGGTCGTACTTGCTCCCGAAGTCCAGCACCGGCACCGAGTGCCCGGCGAACTCCCAGTTGACCAGGTCGTAGGAGCGCAGGATGGGCGCGCCCGGCGAGTAGTGCATCGTCGAGGCGGAGTAGTAGTAGGTATCGCCGACGCGGATGATGTCGATGTCCGCGAAGTCCTGCCACAGGACGGGGTTCGTGTACGTCGCCTGCGGAGCGCTCGCCGCGCCGCGGGACGCCGCGGCCGGCCGGGCCGGTGCGGAGTGTGCGGGCTGTGCGGCTTGTGCGGCGTGCGCGACGGGCAGTGCGCTCGCGGCGGCCAGGCCGGTGGCCGTGAGCATCCTCCGGCGGCTCCAGGGGCGCGTCGGGTCGGACATGGGGGTCGGTCTCCTTGGTCGTATCGGGTCAGGTGCGGGTCCACTGCTGGCTGGGCTGGCCGTTGCAGGCCGACAGAACCAGTCGCGAGCCGTTCGCGGTGGCCGCGCCGCTGACGTCCAGGCAGAGGTCGGCGTAGACGTTGCGGATCGATCCGTCGTCGGCGAGGGTCCACTTCTGGTTGTCCTGGCCGTTGCAGGACCAGGTGATCACCGGAGTGCCGTTGGCGGTCCCCTGGTCCTCGGCGTCGAGGCACTTGTCGCCGTAGACGCGGATCTCGCCGCCCGCCCAGGTGGTCCACAACTGGTTGGCGGCGGTGTGGCAGTCCCAGATCTGGGTGGCGGCGCCGGCGGCGGTGGACGAGTTGACGACGTCCACGCAGCGCCCGGAGCCGGTGCCGCGGACCCGGGCGGTCTCGGCGGCGAGCGGCGTGCCGCCGTCGACCCGGAACGCCGTCACGCCGTGCGCCGGCACGCTCGCGGTGATCTGGCCGCTCGTGCTCGACGTGGCGCCGGTCCACAGGTCGGTGAGGGTGAACGAGCCGCCGGTCAGGCCGATCTGGGCGGCCGAGGCGCTGATGGTGGCGGTGCTGTCGCCGCGGTTGAACAGCCCGACGGCGACCGAGCCGTCCGACAGCACTTTGGCGAACACCTCGGTAGCGCCGTCGTCGCGCACCCGCCGCCCGCCGACGCCCAGGGAGTCCTGGTTCACCGCCAGCAGCCGCTGGTTGCGCAGGACGGCGCTGACGTCCGCGGACATGGTGCGGATGTCGTTGCCCGCCATCAACGGCGCGGCCATCAGCGCCCACAGCGTGAAGTGGGAGCGCGACTCGGTCAGCGACAGCCCCGGCCGGCCCACGACCAGCATGTCCGGGTCGTTCCAGTGGCCCGGGCCGGCCTGCGCGGCGAGCGGGGCGTTGACGTCGACGACGTTGCCGACGCCCATCGGATAGCTGTTGACGTTGCCGTTCTGCCAGATGTCCAGCAGGTCCTCGGTGGTGCGCCACAGGTCGGCGACCTCGCCCCAGTCGTACGTGGGGCCGGTGATCGCGTGGAAGCTGTTGGGGTTGATGCTGTAGACGATGGGCCGGTCCGTGGCCCGCAGCGCGTCGCGCATCAGGGCGAACCGGGCGACCTGCTCGTCGCGCGTGCCGTCGGGGGAGCACCAGTCGTACTTGAGGTAGTCCACGCCCCAGGAGGCGAAGGTGCGGGCGTCCTGGACCTCATGCCCCAAGCTGCCCGTCGAACCGGGGAACGTGCCGACGCGCTGCGCGCAGGTGCGCTCGGTGGGCACCTGGTAGAGCCCGAACTTCAGGCCGAGGCTGTGGATGTAGTCGCCCAGCGCCTTCATGCCGCTGGGGAACTTGGTCGGGTGCGCGCGCAGGTTGCCCTGGGCGTCGCGCTGCGGGTCGAACCAGCAGTCGTCGACCACCACGTACTCGTAGCCCGCGTCCCGCATGCCCGAGCTGACCATGGCGTCCGCCGCCTGGCGCACCATGTCCTCGGTGACGCCGCAGCCGAAGCTGTTCCAGCTGTTCCAGCCCAGCGGCGGGGTGACGGCCGGGCTCCCGGGCGCGGCCTGGGCCACCGGCTGGTGGGGCGCCGTGGCGGACAGCATCAGCGCCGCGGCCGTCACCGCGAGCAGCCGGGCCAGTCGTCTTCGTGATCGCGTGAGCATTGTCGCTCCTTTCGCCGCGCCCGTCCCGCGGGGTCCCGCTCCCCGCGGGACGGGCCGTCCTTGCGGCTGTCCGGTGTTCGGCAGGCGGAGTTGGTCCCGGTGCCCAGCCCTGTACGCAGACCCGTGCGCAGACCCGGAGGCCGCGCCCGGTGGCCGGGTCAGTTCCCGTGGATCATCTTGTAGGCGACTTCCGGCAGGAACTGCCCGGCGGTCGAGCCCGCCCCGACACCGCAGTCGCCGTCCGACTCCCCGGGGGTCTTGATCCACAGGAGCATCTCGGCGCCGCCTCCCTCCTGGGGAGGCGTGCCGATCTTGCGGCCGCCGGGGTTGCACCACTCGCCGTTCGAGCCGTTGCCGTTGCGGCTGGTGTCCACGACGAACGGCTTGCTGTAGCCGTAGCGGCCCAGTGCCTGGTTGACGGCGCCGGCGTAGGACACGTTCTCCGAAGTGGGGAAGTAGTTCGAGACGTTGAGGGAGAAGCCTCGGGCCAGGCTGAGGCCGGAGGAGTGGAGACGGTCGGCCATGGTCGAGGCGTCGACCCAGCCGGGGTTGCCCGCGTCGAGGTAGACCCAGGCGTTCGGTGCGGCGGACTGGAACTGGGTCAGGGCGTTGGTGAGCATGGTCTGCCGCTCGTTGATCTGCTCCTGGGTCATGCAGCTGTAGTCGCCGAGGGCGTCGGGCTCGAGTACGACGACCGCCGGGCGGCTGCCGATGCCACGGGCGAAGGCGTCGATCCACCCGGCGTACTCGGACGGGGACGAGGCCCCGCCGCCCGACTGCCCGCCGCAGGCGTCACGGCCGTACATGTTGTACGCGACGAGGATCGGCAGCTTGTCGGCGGCCTCGGCCGCACCGGTGTAGGAGCTGACGGCGGAGCCGATGTCACCGCTCCAGGAGCCGAACCAGCGGGCCATGGGGGTGTCGGCGATGGAGTCGCCGATCGCGGCGGCCCGGCTGTCTCCGGGGTTGGCGGCCGACCAGACCGCGGGACTGGAGTTCGGATCGACGTAGAAGCCGCTGGTCATGGCGAGCGGGGTGGGCGCCGCCAGGGCGGATGGGGACGCGGACAGGAACAGCGGCAGGGCGAGGACTGCCGCCACCGCCCCGCGTATGACTTTGCGCATCGGTGAACCTCATTCATGAAGGGGTACGCCGCGCGGCCCTCGTCCTGGGCCCGCGGCATGAAGGTGCGACGACGTCGAGCTGCGGCACTCCGAGCACGAGTGGCGCACGGGAGCAGCGGTGAATCTTGGGAGCGCTCCCACTTCGCGGCAGAGAGATTCGCGAGTGCTTCGCCATCGTGTGCGTGCTGATGGGGACCTGTCAAGAGAGGGTGCAAGGTCACCCCGCACCGGAGGGCGAGGCGACGTCGAGGCGGCCGGGACTGGAAGCGCTCCCGGTGGGTAAGGGGGTTTCGACAACCACAGCTCGGAGAGGGCCCGGGGTCCATGACAGACGTGCCGCGCCGGCAGCCCACGCTCGACGAGGTGGCCGAGCGTGCCGGCGTCTCCCGTTCGGCGGCGTCCCGGGTGCTCAACAACGCGCCTCACGTCAGCCCGGAGAAGCGTGCGGCGGTCCAGCGGGCCATCAGGGAACTCGACTACGTGCCGAACACGACGGCGCGGGCGCTGGCCACCCGCCAGAGAGGCGCGGTCGCCCTCGTCATCTCGGGCGAGGCTCCGTCGATCTTCGCGGACCCGTTCTTCGCCAAGGTGATCGTCGGCGCCTCCGCCGCCCTGGAGGAGGCCGACCTGCACCTGATGCTGTGCCTCGCGGCGAGCGATCGCAGCCGGCGCCGTCTGGCGGAACTCCTGCGCGCCCGTGGCGTCGACGGCGCCATGCTCATGGCCGTACGGGAGAACGACCCTGTGCTCCACATCGCCGGCGAGGCCGAGGTGCCCGTCGTCTTCGGCGGGCGCCCGGCGGGTTTCGAAGCGCCGTGGTACGTAGACGTCGACAACGTCGGTGGCGCCCGCCAGGCAACGGAGCACCTGCTCGCCCGCGGGCGGAGGCGCGTGGGCATGATCTCCGGGCTGCCGGACACCCAGGCGAGCCGTGCACGTCACCGCGGCTACCGGGAAGCCATGGTCCTCGCTGGACTGCGGCCCATCCCTCCGGAACACGGAGACTTCACCGAACCCAGCGGCGCCGCCGCCATGGCGGCGTTGCTGAAGCGGGAGCCGGATACGGACGGGGTGTTCGCCGCCAACGACAACATGGCGGCCGGCGCCCTGCGCGCGCTGCGCGGCGCCGGCCGGGCGGTGCCCCGTGACGTCGCGGTCGTGGGCTTCGACGACCTGGACATCGCGCAGATCGCCGAACCGTCGCTGACCACGGTCCACCAGCCCATTCAGGCCCTGGGCAATGAGACGGCGCGCATGCTCGTCGGGCGCATCACCGGCGAGGAACCCAGCTCCCTGATCCTCCCCACCCACCTCGTCGCCCGCGCCAGCACCTGAACGGCAGCCGCACCGGCGCGGGCCGCGGCGCTCCGCGAAGCCCGGCGCGATGCCACCTGGCCGGGCCGACTGTCAGAGGGGGCTGACACGATGCGGGGCATGTCGACTCCCCTTGCGTGGGTTCCCGCCACTCATGGCCACGAACTGGCCCTGGACGGAACCACTCTCAGATGCCGTAAGTCCGACGGCCGCCTTCTGCAGTCCGTCCCCCGAGCCGTGCGCGCCAGCTCGGCGGGCAAGAAGCTGTCCGAGTTGCGCGAGGGGCTGGTGCGGCACGAGGAGGAGTGCCGGTCCACCGTGGAGTCCTGGCTGCTGGCCGGTGTTCCGGTGCCCGCCGCCCTGCTGGCCCGCGTGTGGCCCGACCCGTGCTGGCGGTCCGTCCTGGAACACCTCGTGGTGGTCGTCGACGGGCGGACGGGCCTGCTGACGGACGTGACCGAGGCGGGCCGTACGGGCTTAGTGGGCCGTGACGGCACTGCGCACACCCCACCGGTGGGCCCGGTGCCCCTGCCGCATCCGGTCCTGCTGTCCGACGCGGAGAAGTGGCGGGAACTGCTCGATGACCGTGCGGCAGCGCAAGGTCTCCCGCAGCTCGCCCGCGAGATCCACCACCGGCCGGACGATGCCGACCCCGGAGCCACCGGCCTCGATGAGTACGCCGGGGGAGAGTTCGCGGAGCTGCGTCATGCCACCGCCCGCGCCGCCCAGCACGGCTTCGTCATGCGCGGCGGTTTCGCGACGCTGCGGATCGCCGACGGCGGTGTCGGTCTGCAGGCCCGCTACTGGCTGGGGTCCGACGATCCCGGACTGCCCGCCAAGACCGGACGACTGTGGTGGGTGGACGCCTCTGAACGGCCCGTCGCGCTGGCCGAAGTCGGCCCGGTGGCCTGGTCCGAAGGCGTGCGCATGGCAGAGCTGATCTACGCGGGAAGGACGACCGATGACAGCTGACCGAATCGCGCTGGAGACGGGCCTGGCGCCCGTCGGTACCCCGGGCGGCGAGCCGGTCACCGCCCGCCGCTACACCCACCCGCTGCTCGGCACCCGGCCTGTGGTCCGGCTGAGCGGACAGGCCGCCGCGCCCGGCGAGGACCAGGTGCTCGCCGCCGCCGGGTTCTCCGCACCCGACGCCGGCCCACCGGTGTCGGCCGGGCACCGCCAAGAGCCCGGCTACCCGGCGTGGGCCGTGCTCCACGACCCCTCCCACGCCGACGTGGCCCTCGGGGCGGCGCCCGAGATGGCGCGCGCCGAGCGGCTGGCCGGGCCCAAGCCGGGACCCGCGCTCGACCTGTACGGACAGATTGCCACGACGCTGCCGGACTCCCACCTTCCGGCCTACTGGGAACAGGTCGGCCGGGCGTTCGTCGCCGCCGGCCGCCACCGGCAGGCCGCGATGATGTTCGGCCGGGCGCGCAAGGCCGATCAGTACCTGCCGTCCGTCGATCCGGCCCGGCAGCGCGCGGTGTTCCTGGAGTTCGCCCTCGCCGGGGCACTGTCGGTCAAGGACATCAAGACTTACGTCGCGGACCTCGGCAAGCGCCCGGGCGACCCCGCAGAGGCATACCGGGAGCTGCGGGAGCTGGCCGTACGCCGTACGCTCGGCGGCCTGCCGCCCTGGCCCGAGATGCTCAAGCAACTCGCCAAACTGGCCAAGGCCGCCGGCCTCGACGTGGCGGCCGAACACGGGTCCGTGCTGGCAGCCCTCGTGGATGCGCCCGCGCTCTGGCGGGCCTCGGACGGCTTCTGGACCTCGCAGCGCAAGACCTGGCTGGCCGCCGTCGTCGCCACCTCGTCCGCGGTGAAGCAGCGGCTCGTGTGGCAGCTGACCGATCTCCCGTACTCGGACATGGACGCCTGGTGGGTCGCCCTCCTCGACGAGGCGGGCGCCTTCGACCAACTCGGCGACGACACCGCCCGCTGGCTCACCGCGATGCTCCGCCGCTACCGCGGACCCGAGATGCGCACGCCCAAGGCCCCCCGGGAGCTGCTCGACCTGCTGCCGCGCCTGGCCGCACGCATCGGCCCCGACGAGGGCCCGCTGCGCCTCGGCAACGGCACCGCGAAGGAATACCGCATCGACGCCGCGGTCATCGGCGGCTGCCTCGCCGCGGGCATAGCGGTGCCGGACCCGGATCCGAAGCTGCTGCTCGGGCACTGGTGGGACCACGACCGCGCCGATCTCGAAGCGCTGACCGCCGACGACCGGTTCACCGACCCGCTCGTCCATTCCCTCCTCGCCGACAACTGGTCCGACGAACGCTGGCAGAGGGCGTGGACGATCAAGCCACTGTGGCCCTCCCTGCGCCGGATCATCGACGACCGGTTGCACTACGCCACCTCCGGCACCCTGCAAAGCGCCCTCGACGCCTTCGACTGGCTCTACACCATGCTGTCCCGGCGGGCGGTGGCGGAAGTCCCGGACCTCCTCGACCGGCTGGCCGGCATCGACCTGGTGGCCCCACTGACCAGGACGCTCCGTGCGGGCATCTTCGACGAACTGGGCTGGGACGCCCTGGACAAGGCCGCCGGTGAGCTGAAGGGCGAGGACAACTGGTGCCGCGCCAGCTGGCCCATCCTGACGGTGCACGACCGCCGCAAGGCCATCGCGATCGGACCCGGCGGCTGGATCGCGGAGCACCGGCTGGTGGTGCCGAGGGGTGCGAGCCAATTCTCCTACGACGTACGGGCGTTCTTCTCCGAGGGAGAGTTCCAGGTCTTCCACAGCGTCAACCGCATGCAGAGCGTGTACTGGTCCGGCGCCCCGGGCGAGATCCACACGGCACAGGAAGCCTCGTGGAAGTGGCGGCACGGCGAGAAGACGCGCTCCGGCTACACGTTCCTGGGGCCCCGCGCCCGGCGGTTCACGGGCCACCGGCTCCTGACCGTGGGCGATCGCCGGGTCGGCGCCGAGGGCCACATGTTCCACGATGGCCGGACGTACTGGTGGTACACCGGCGTCGACAAGGAATCCCTGGTGGTGCGCCCCATCGACCCGGCCACCGGGCAGCTCGGCGAGCCCGGCCGGCCCGCGTTCCTCGACGCGTCCCTGCTGGGCGCGGACGAGGGCTGGCTGATCGAGCACTCGTCGCTGGCCCCGGTCACCGCCGGCACCGCCACCTCGCCCCTGGGCACCGACGGCACCCACCTGGGCTTCCGGGTCGCGTACGACCGCGTGACGGGACACGTCCGCTACCACCGCATCGACGGCGTCCACGGCACCGCTCTCCCGACGACCGGCGCGCTGCCGCACGGACGCTGGACTGCCCGGCCGCCCGTCCCCTGGGGACTCCTCGACGTACCCGGCTCGGACCGGCGGCTGCTGCTGGACGGCGGCTACGACGTCACCGCGCGCGATCCGGAAACCGGTGCCGCACACTGGCGCGTTTACATGATGGACCAGGACTGGATCGTCAATCAGCCGTCCCCGATGGCCGCGGGCACGCGCCGCATGCCGCCGAAGGCGTTCTGGCACTTCCTGACCCCCCGTGACCTTCCCGGCTCGCGAGCGCTGCGGGAGATATCCGAGGACACCGTACGGGCCCTGCTGACGGCGACGGCCACCTCCACCTCCACGTCCGCGCTGCGGAATGCCCTCGGTTCCCTGCTGCCCGAGGTCGGCCACCCTCTGCTCCTGGACGGCCTCACGGGCTTCTTCCAGGAGACCAACCGCCGGATCCAGCACCGGGACCGGCTCCTGAAAGTGCTCGGTCGGGAGACCGCCCGGCCACTGGAGGTGCCGGAACCGGACCTGGAAGGTGCATTTGACGGGTTGGTCAGCTTCTACTCCGAGGGAACCGGCGGGACCGTACGGCAGATCGAGCTGGCCGCCGCGTTCTTCGCCGGCTCGATCGACGGCGAGACGGCCATGGCCCACTGGGCGGTCCAGGGGAGCCACTACGACTGGACGGAGCTCGTCGGTCGCATCGGCGGCCTCGGCATCCGCGCGGCCAGCGCCGTCACACCTGCCGAGCACCGCGCGGCAGTGATCGCGCTGCTGCGGTTCTGGGCCTCCTCGCCCCTGACCGATCCGGCGTTGCACCGCGGCCTGTTGGATCCGGGGGAGGACGGGGACGAGGAACCCCCGGTGGCCCAGTCCACCGCGGAGGGCAAGCTGCTGCCGCTGGACATCGCCATGCACTTCGGCGACTGGTCCCGGTGGCAAGCAGCCGGGAACTACAGAATCAAGGCTTTCCTGCAACGGGGCGACATGCCCCGGCCGGAGGGTTTCGTCGACATCCGGCCGGTGGCCCGGGGCTGGGCCACCGTCAAGCGGCTGCGCCTGCTGGCCGACGAGTTGGAGCGCCGCGAGCCGGTGCCGTTCGACCCTGACGCGGCAGCCCACCTCGCCAAGGCCGCCGACCTCGACCACGCGGAGGCGGCCCTGTGGCTGACCGGCCTGCCCGGAATCGGCGCCGGCGGTGTCCGCACCGGCACACGCCTGTCGGCCGACACCCGCGCCGCCCTGGGTCTGAAGGTGACCGAGGCGGCCGACGCGTGCGACCGGCTGTGGCGGGTGCCCACCGAGGCCCGCCTGGAGCTGTACGACGCGGCGATGCCCAACGACCCGGGACAGCTGTGGAACCAGCGGATGATGGCCGAGCGGCTGGCAGAGGCATACCGGCGGCGGCCGTCCGGATGACGGTTCCGGTGTGATCGATCCCCCGTTGCCGCGCGGCGCGGTGTGGGGGCGGACAATCCTCGCCGGCCGCTTCGGCCGGCGAGGACTATCCGCCCCCCGGCCGGTCATCCGGACGGACCTCCGCGTGTGCGCTGCGCCTTCCGCCCGGTGCCTTCCGGCCCGTGGTCCCCTCGGCGTCTCTCTTGACCAGCACCTTCGCCTCGCTCTGCAGGCGGGCCGCCTCCTTGCGGAGGGCCGGCAGCAGCCGGACGAGCGCGTCCCCGGGACAGTTCGTCTCGTACGCCTCGATGTGGCCGATGACCGTCGGGACGTTGACGGAGGAGCCCTTCGTGAACCGGCTGTTGCTGTTCGTGGAGACGAGGCGGGCGCGGGCGACGGGGGCGATTCCGGTGAGGCCGAGTTTCCAGGCGACCAGCATCTCCAGGGACTTCCGCAGCGGCTTCGGCACCGGCACGCCCTCCGCGTACGTGCCGATCGCGGCGATCCCGGTCGTGCCCCGGTTGAGGCCGACGGTGTGGGCGCCGACCACCGCGCGGTCCACGCCGCCGAGCCGGCCCTCGAAGATCGTGCCGCACTTGTCGACCAGGAAGTTGTAGCCGAGGTCGCCCCAGTCGTTGGCGACGGCGTGGGTCGCGTACATGTCGCGTACGAGATAGGGGCTGTCCGAGCAGTCGTAGTCGTTGGCGTGGCTGGTGTGATGGATGACGACGGCGTGCACGGAGTCCGCGTAGCGCGGTTTCTGGTCGAGGAGCTTCGGATCGGCGCCCCACTCCTTACGGGCGACGATGGCGGGCTGCAGCGCGTGGGCCGGAGAGGGTGGGCTGACCGAGGGGGTCGGTGAGCGTTCGCCCGGATCCGGGTCGGGGCCGAAGGACGGGGCCCCGGCGAGGGGCAGCGTGGTCAGGGCGGCGGCCGTGGCCGCGGCGCCGGTGACCGCCCAGCGCAGGGGGCGCCGGTGCCTGTGGGAACCGCGCGCACCTCTCATATTTTTCCAGCCTGAAGGTTCACCGCCCGCCCCGCCCGTTGGACTGCTCTGGTCGGAGGCCCGTGCGCCGGGCCACCGCGTCGTGGGACGGCAGCCGTGCGAGGGCTCACCGGGGCGGCGCCTCGGCGTGCAGCACGACGACGGCGAGGTCGTCCTCCACCGGATCGTGGCTGAAGTCGTGGGTGGCCTGGCGGACCCGTTCGGCCACCGCCATCGCGCCCATGCCCGCGCAGTCACGCAGAATGCCGGCGAGACCGTCCGCGTCGTCGAGGAGGCGCTGACCGTCCCGGCGCTCGGTGACGCCGTCGGTGACGCACAGCAGGGTTTCGCCGGGGGCGAGCTGGAAGGTGTCGGCGCTGAACTCGGCGTCCTCGTCGATGCCGAGCAGCAGCTGGGAGCGGACCACGGAGCTCACCTCCCCCTCGGCGGTCATCCGCAGCGGCAGCGGATGGCCGGCGCTGGCGAGGCGGCACTGGGCGCCGCCCGCGCTCGGGTCGGGGATCAGCTCCCCGTAGACCATGCTGAGGAAGCGGGGCCGCGCCCCTTCTCCTCTGGCGCTCACCGCTTCCGCGGCGTCCTCCGCCATCATCGCGTTCAGCCAGCGCAGCACGGACTCCACGCCGTGGCCCTCGCGGGCGAGCAGGCGCACCAGGTGCCGGGTCAGGCCGGTCACCGACATCGCCTCGGCGTCCTTGCCCTGCACGTCGCCCAGGAGGAAGCACCACCGCCCGTCGCCCGTGGGGAAGAGGTCGTAGAAGTCGCCCCCGACGGTCTGCCCGCTGGCGTGGGGCTCGTAGACGATGGCCGATTCCATGCCGGGCAGCCTGCCCAGTGTGGCCGGGAGCTGTCGGCGCTGGAGCGCCCGGCTGATGCTCGTCTGGCGGGTGTACTGGCGGGCGGTGACGAGGGCCTGGGCGACCTGGCGGGAGACGTCCTCCACGATGTGGGCCACGGAGTCGGTGATCTCGGGCGGGCCGGACCGCCCGATCAGCAGGGTGCCCCGGCATGTCCCGCCGGAGACCAGGGAGAACGCCAGCGCCGACCCGCCGTCCGCCGTGCCGGCGCTCTGCGGCCACGGCCAGGGGGTCCCCGTGGTGCGCAGCTTCGGCGGCGGCGCCTCGGGTTCGAGGTCGGCGCGGAGCCGGGCGATGTGCTTCTCGTCCGCGTGCCAGACGCTGGTGAGCCGCATGGCGCCGTCTTCGGCGAGGAGCCAGACGGCGCACCAGTCGGCGAGCCGGGGGACCATGAGCTGGGTGGCCAGGGCGGCGACCATGTTCTCGTCGAGCTGTCCGGCCAGCAGCTCGCTGGCCTCGGCGAGGAACGTCCCGCCGTGGCCCCCCACGCCGGCCTGGCCGCGGTACTCGGTGCGGGCGAGGGGGCGGGCCAGCTCCGTGGCCTGCAGTTGCCGGTAGAGCACCGGGTTGAGCGGGCCGACCGGTACCTGCGTCTCACCGGGCGCGGGGAGGGTGAGACGGCACCACACCGCCTTCTCGGTGTGCCGGTAGATGACCCCCCACGAGTCGGAGAGGGCCGACACGATCTGGAGCCCCAGGCCACGGCCGGTGCCCGCGCCGCCGGTGGCGCCGGGCACGGTGGCGGCCGGCTGCCGGTCGTATACCTCGATCCGGACGCCGGTCAGAGCGTCGTCCGCGTCCGGGTCCGTCTCCACCCGGCAGACCAGTTCCATCGGGGTGCCGGCGTGGATCAGCGCGTTGGTGACCAGCTCGCCGACGAGCAGCGCGGCGTCGTCCGCCAGCCGCTCGGCGAGCGGGCCGAGCGAGGAGGTCGCCAGGGCCCGCTCGGTGATCATGGCTCGTACGAAGGCACGGGCCCGGGCCGGCGCCTGCTGGCTGGCCGGGAGTTCCGTGCGCGTGCCGGGCCCGTCCTGCGCGCCGGGCCCGCCCGAAGAGACGGCCTGCACGAGTGGCTCCTGCCTGTGTGATTGCCGGTGCCCTGGGGAAAGGCTGCACTGCCCTCACGATTCTCATCCAGACAAAGCTTAATATAATAGAAAAAGCGGCTCAGAACGGACGACCGGCCGCAGGCCATGCAGGAAACGTGCAGGGATGGTCGTATGGAGGACCGTGAGAAGCAGCCGGTACCCGCCGCCGAGCTGCGCCCACTACTGACCGCGCTCAGATTGCTGCGCGACGGTGACTTCTCGGTGCGCGTGCCGGAGGACGGCGAGGGCGTGCTGGGTGAGGTGGCCGAGGCGTTCAACAGGGTTGCCGCCCGCAACGAGCACCTGGCGTCAGAGGTGCGCCGGGTGCGGGCCGTGGTGGCGCGCAAAGGCGTCCTGGACGAGCGGATCTCCGCCAGCACCGGGCCGGGTGGCTGGGCGCAGACCGTACACGACGCGAACGACCTGCTCGACGCGATGGCCGTGCCGATGACGAACGCCACCCGGGTCCTGGAGGCGGTGGCGGAGGGGGACCTGAGCCAGCACATGGAGCTACGGGTCGGTACCCGGCCGCTCCACGGCGAGCTGCGCAGTCTGGGAGTGGGGCTCAACCGCGTGGTGGACCACCTGTCCACCTTCACCGGCGAGGTGATGCGGGTGGCGCACGAGGTGGGCACCGAGGGCCGGCTCGGCGGCCGTGCCAGCGTGCGGGGGCTGTCCGGCTCGTGGCGGGCGGTGACCGAGGCGGTCAACACCATGGCCTCCCGGCTGACCCAGCAGGTACGTGACATCGCCGCCGTGACCACGGCGGTGGCCAGCGGCGACCTGACCCGCAAGGTGACGGTGGAGACCGCCGGGGAGCTGCTGGAGCTGAAGCTCACGGTGAACACGATGGTGGACCAGTTGTCGGCGTTCGCCGACGAGGTCACGCGGGTCGCCCGCGAGGTCGGCACCGACGGCATCCTCGGTGGCCAGGCGCAGGTCAGGGACGTGTCGGGGGTGTGGAAGGACCTGACGAACAACGTCAACCTGATGGCGTCCAACCTCACCTCCCAGGTACGCAACATCGCCCAGGTGACCACGGCCGTGGTGCGCGGCGACCTCAGCCAGAAGATCACGGCGGACGCGCGCGGTGAGATACGCCAGCTCATGAGCACGGTGAACGCGATGGTGGATCAGCTGTCGGCGTTCGCCGACGAGGTCACGCGGGTCGCCCGCGAGGTCGGCACCGACGGCATCCTCGGTGGCCAGGCGCACGTGAAGGACGTGTCGGGGGTGTGGAAGGACCTGACGGACAACGTGAACTTCATGGCGTCGAATCTCACGTCGCAGGTGCGCAACATCGCCCTGGTGACCACCGCGGTCGCCAACGGTGACCTTTCCAAGAAGATCGACGTCGACGCGCGCGGCGAGATCCTCGAACTCAAGACCACCGTGAACAGCATGGTGCAGCAGTTGCGCGACTTCGCGGACGAGGTCACGCGGGTGGCCCGCGAGGTCGGCACCGAGGGGAAGCTGGGCGGGCGGGCCCAGGTGCACGGGGTGTCGGGGGTGTGGAAGGACCTGACCGACAACGTGAACTTCATGGCGTCGAATCTCACGTCGCAGGTGCGCAACATCGCCCAGGTCGCCACGGCCGTCGCGAACGGCGATCTCTCCAAGAAGATCGACGTCGACGCGCGCGGCGAGATCTTCGAACTCAAGACCACCCTCAACACCATGGTCGACACGCTGTCGTCGTTCTCCTCCGAGGTGACCCGGGTGGCGCGCGAGGTGGGCAGCGAAGGCCGCCTCGGCGGCCAGGCGCGCGTCGAGGGTGTGTCGGGCAACTGGAAGCGGCTGACGAGGGGCGTCAACGAACTGGCCCTGAACCTCACCACGCAGGTGCGCGCCATCGGGGAAGTGGCGAGCGCGGTGGCCAAGGGCGACATGTCGCGGTCCATCACCGTGGAGGCGCAGGGTGAGGTGGCCGACCTGAAGGACAACGTCAACCGCATGGTGTCCAACCTGCGGGAGACCACCCGCACCAAGGACTGGCTGGAGTCCAACCTGACCCGCATCGCCGGCCTGATGCAGGGCCACCGCGACATGGTGGAGGTCGCCGACCTGATCCTGCGCGAACTGGCACCGCTGGTGAACGCGCACTCCGAGCTGTTCTTCCGGGTCGACTCCACGGCCGCCGACGGCGAGGGCCTGGAGCTGATCGCGGACTACGGGGTCGGCGGCCGGGGCCGGGACGACCTCCAGTCGGAGTCCCCGATCCGCGGGCTGATCGCCCAGGCCGTGCAGCAGAAGAAGCGGATCCTGATCGAGGACGCCCCGCCGGACTACGTGACCGTCGAGTCCGGCCTGGGCTCGGCCCCGGCCTCCAGCATCCTCATCCTGCCGATCCTGTTCGAGGACCGGCTGCTGGGCGTGATCGAGCTGGCGTCGTTCAGCAAGTTCAACGAGATCCAGCTGACGTTCGTCGACCAGTTCGCGCACACCATCGGCGTCTCGTTCAACACCATCCTCGCCAACGCCCGCACCGAGGCGCTGCTGTCCCAGTCGCAGGGGCTGACGGCGGAGCTGCGCACCCGCTCCGAGGAACTCCAGCGGTCCAACGCGGAGCTGGAGGAGAAGGCCTCGCTGCTGGCCACGTCGTCCCAGTACAAGTCGGATTTCCTGGCGAACATGTCGCACGAGCTGCGCACCCCGCTGAACTCCCTGCTGATCCTGGCCCGGTTGCTCGCCGACAACGCCGACGGGCGGCTGTCCGACCAGGAGGTGGAGTTCGCGAGCACGATCCACCAGGCGGGTTCGGACCTGCTGCAGCTCATCAACGACATCCTGGACCTGTCCAAGGTGGAGGCCGGCCAGACCGACGTGCGCCCGCACCGGATCCCGTTGACCAGACTCCTCGACTACGTACGCGCCACGTTCCGGCCGCTGACGATCGACCGGGGGCTCGGATTCGAGGTGACCGTCGGCGACGACGTGCCGTCCGAGCTCTACTCCGACCAGCAGCGCATCCAGCAGGTGCTGCGCAACCTGCTGTCCAACGCGGTGAAGTTCACGAGCAGCGGGCGGGTGGAGCTGCGGGTCGAGCGGGTCCCGCCGGAGGGGTTCGCGGAGGACACGCTGCACGACGCGGAGACGGTGCTCGCGTTCTCCGTGAAAGACACCGGGATCGGCATCCCGGCCGAGAAGCTGGACGTGGTGTTCGAGGCGTTCCAGCAGTCCGACGGCACCACCAGCCGCAAGTACGGCGGCACCGGGCTGGGCCTGTCCATCAGCCGGGAGATCGCCGGGCTCCTCGGCGGGCGCATCGACGCGGAGAGCGAGGAGGGCGTGGGCTCGCGGTTCACCCTGTACGTCCCGGCCCAGCTGCCCGGCAAGTCACTGGCGGCGGCCTCGGGGAGCGCGACGCCGCAGCTCGAACCGGCGGAACCGCGCGGCCCGTGGAAGAAGCAGGCCGTCGCGGACCGCGGCGAACCACGGCGCGGCCGGGTCGAGGCGCCGGAGGTGCCCGTATTCCGCGCTCCCGCTCCCGGTGTGGAAGGCGACGCGGTGGGTCCCGCGGCAGCGGGCTCGGCGGATCGGGAACGGGCGGACACCTGGCCGGAGACGACCCGGCTGCGGCAGTGGCTCAGCGGCCGGCCCGGCCGGGTGCTGACCGGACGTCAGATCCTCATCGTGGACGACGACATCCGCAACGTGTTCGCGCTGACGCACATGCTGGGCAGGGTCGGGATCTCCGTGAAGTACGCCGAGAACGGCCGTGAGGGCTTCGAGGTCCTGGACCGCTCCAGAGAGATCTCGCTGGTGCTGATGGACATCATGATGCCGGAGGTCGACGGCTACGAGGTGATCCGGACCATCCGCGCCACGCCGCGGCTGGCCGGCACACCGATCATCGCCCTCACCGCCAAGGCCATGCCGGGCGACCGGGAGAAGGCCATCGAGGCCGGCGCGGACGGCTACGTCCCGAAGCCGGTCAACGTCGACCGGCTGCTGGCGGAGATCTACGAGCAACTCGAAGCACACGACCGCCGGGCGGGCGGCCACCCGGCCGGCGACGACGGCCCCGCCGGCTCCGGCTCCGCCTCCGGCGGCGACGGCGGCGACGCCGACGGCGACGACCCGGCGGCACCGGGACGGGCCGCATGACGACCCCCACCACGCCGAAGCCGCCGCCCGCGCCGGACCCGGCCGGCATCCTCATCGTCGACGACATGGAGGAGAACCTGGTCGCGCTGGCGGCGGTACTCGGCCCCCTCGGCCAGCGCGTGGTCTTCGCCCGCACCGGCGAGGAGGCGCTGAAGGCGATGCTGCGCCAGGAGTTCGCCGTCGTCCTGCTCGACATCCTGATGCCGGGAATGGACGGCTTCGAGACCGCCGCGAACATCAAGCGGCTCGACCAGACCAAGGACGTCCCCATCATCCTGCTCACCGGCCAGGGCATCGACCCCGACTACGCGTACCGCGGCTATGCGGTCGGCGCCGCCGACTTCCTGGCCAAGCCGATCGAGCCCTGGATACTGCGCACCAAGGTCAACGTCTTCCTGGAGCTGCACCGCAAGAACCGGCAACTCGCCGTGCAGGCCGAGCAGTTGCAGCGACTGGAAGCGTCGGTGCACGACCTCACCCGGCATGGCGCCGGTCGGGACACCGGTGACGGCGGGACTCCGGCGGGACGAGCAGGTCCGTCGCCCGGGTGAGTTGTTCACGTAGCACTGAGACACCGGGATGTGGCCTTCGTGGGCATGCGCGGGGCGGCCGTCAGTCCCGGGTGACCTGACGTGCCGCCGGGTGTTCGGCCGCGGTGTCCTCGGGGAGGCCGTCCATGGCCCGGCGGGCGAAGTCCACGAGGTGCCGGCGCAGTTGCCCGGAGCCGTCGGCGCCGGCTCCGGAGTCGCCGAGGATCATACGGGTCATCTGCGGTACGGCGTCCGGCCAGGCGGCCAGGCCGATGAGGCTGAGCAGGCAGGCGGCGACCGCGGGCGAGCGCTCGTGCCCCACGGTCTCCGCGAGGGCGGCGGTCTTCTCGTCGTAGCGTGAGGTGCGCCGGCCCTCGTTGGGGAGCGGGTCGTCCCGGTAGTGCAGGGCCTCCCAGAGGAGGAGCCGGACGAGGTCCGAGTTGGCGTGGTGGAAGTCGTAGACCCGCCCGACGTACTCCGCCGGGTCGTCACCGGGCCGCAGCGGCACGGCCTCGGCGAGTTCGTCGAGGGCCTGCGCGACGACTTCGTCGAAGAGCTTCTGCTTGTTGCCGAAGTAGCCGTAGATGCGTTCCTTGTTCACCCCCGCCAGCCCTGCGATCCGGTCCACGCGTGCGCCGGCGATGCCGTACTCGGCGAACTCCTGCCTGGCCGCGGTCAGCAGCCGCGCCCTGGTGCCCTCACCTGCCTTGCCGCTCATGCGTACAGCTTAGAGCCGGGCGGCCCGCTCGCCAACCAACCGGATGGTTGACAACCAACTGGTTGGTTGGCTACGTTCGCCACCGCACACTCCGCAGCTCCGACCCACGGAGGCACCACCATGCGCAAGGCAACCGTGCCGGGCCCTGGCCGGCGCACTCGCCGTCCTCACCGTCGTCACCTACGAACGCGACATCCGCTGGGACTCCGGCGCGGGCCGTCGCGCCACCGAGATGTGGCTGCACGATTCATGGATCACGGCCTACGACGGCGAGGGCCCGCAGCCCGCCCCGCCCTACGCGGTCGCATGACCGCCCCGTGCCCCCGGCGGACGCCGCCGCCCGCCGCGGCGACGCCGTCCGTGCACATACGGGTGCTCGCGACGTGGCTGGCCGTATACCCCAGCATCACCGTGGCCCAGCTCCTCTTCACCCCGGTCCTGGAGCCGTACGCGGTGCCGCTGCGGGTACTGGTGATCACCGGCGTCGTCGTACCCCTCGTGGTCTACGTCCTCGTGCCCCGGCTGCTGAGGACCTTCGCGGCGCTGCCCCGGCTCCGGCGCCCGACGCGCGGCTGAGCCGTCCGCCGCGGACACCGGCGACGTGTCAGGGCGCGTGCCGGTGCCGGGCGGCCGGGCCGCGCGTGCCCGCTCGCGGTGCCCGGTCCGGCGCCCGCAGCACCCGGGCCAGCAGGCTGACGGCGGGGGCGATGTCCGTGTCGCCGATGTTGCCGTATCCCAGGACGAGCGCGCGGTCCGCCGACGGCGTGGCGCGGTAGTCGTCGAGGTCCGCCAGGCGCAGGCCGGCGGCGGTGGCGGAGCGGACCGCCCGGCGGGTGCCGGTGCCGTCCGGCAGGTGCAGCAGGAGGTGCAGCCCCGCGTCGGTGCCGGCGACGCGCCCGTGCGGCACGCGGGCGGCGAGCGTGTCGACGAGCAGGTCCCGGCGGGTACGGAACCGCCTGCGCGCCGCGCGCAGATGGGCGTCGTACCACCCCCGGTCGATGAAGGTGGCCAGCGCGAGCTGGTCGAGCACCGGCGGTGCGGCGGCCACGGGGTTGGCCGCCCGGAGTGCCGGGGCCATCGCGGCGGGCGCGACCAGCCAGCCCAGACCGAGCGCCGGCGAGAGCGTCTTGCTGACCGAGCCGAGGAGGAAGACGCGGCCGGGGTCCATCCCCTGCATGACGGCGACGGGACGGCGGTCGTAGCGGAACTCGGAGTCGTAGTCGTCCTCGACGACGAACCCGTTCACCTCCCGGGCCCAGCGGACCAGCCGGGCCCGGCGCGCCGCGGACAGCACCGCGCCGGTGGGGAACTGGTGCGCGGCCCCGACGACGACCGCCCGGGCGGGCGTGCGCGCGAGGTCGTCGACGCACAGGCCGTCGCGGTCCACGGGCACCGGGTGCACGCGCAGGCCCGCGCTCGTCGCGGCGTCCCGCAGCCGTCCCCAGCCCGGGTCTTCGACGGCCAGGTCGCCGATGCCCTCGGCGCGCAGCGCCCGGCACGTACGCACCAGGCCGTCGGTGACGCCCGCGCAGACAAAGACGGACTCGGTGCCCGTGTCCGAGCCGCGCGACCGCCGCAGGTACTGCGTGACGGAGTCGCGCGGCACCGCGTGCCCGTCGGGGTCGGGCAGGCCGAGGTCGTAGTGGACGGCCGAGCCGGTGACCGCCCGGACGGCGTCCGCCCAGCGGCGGCGCGGGAACGCCCGCAGGTCGGGCAGGCCGGGCGCGAGGTCGTAGCGGACCGGCGGCTGCGCCGGCGCGCGCCGCGCGGGGGGACGTGGCGGCGCGGTGTCGGGTGCCCAGGAGACGCGCGTGGCGGAGCCGACGTGGGCGGAGAGGTAGCCCTCCGCGACGAGTTGTCCGTACGCCTCGGTGACCACCCAGCGGGAGCAGCCGAGTTCCTCGGCGAGCACCCGGCTGGGCGGGACCGCGGCGCCCTCGGTCAGCCGGCCGTCCCTGATCGCGGTACGCAGCGCGTGCGCGAGGCGATCGTGCAGGCGGCGCCGGCCGTGCGCCGCGGGAGCGACGTCCAGCAGCGTCGCCCAGGCGGAATTGGTCTGGAAAACTGCCATGGAATTGGAGAATACCGCCAAGCCGAATCCGCCTACGGTGAGTGCCATGACGGAGAATCTGGCCCTCGGGGCGATGCTGTTCGGCACGGTTCAGGACGAGCGACGGTCGTTCGAGATCCTGGATCGCTTCGTGGACGCCGGCGGCGTCTGGATCGACACCGCGAACTGCTATGCCTTCTGGGAGGATCCGACCGGCTTCGGCGGGCAGAGCGAGGCGCTGCTCGGGCGGTGGCTGGCCCGCCGCCCGGGCGTCCGCGACCGCGTCAAGATCAGCACAAAGGTGGGCTGCGAGCCCGTCGACGCGGGTCCGGGGGCCGAGTCCGAGGGGCTCTCGGCCACGGTGATCAAGAGCGGGATCGAGGGCAGTCTCCGCCGCCTCGGCACGGACCACGTGGAGCTGTTCTGGGCGCACAAGCCCGATGCGGCCACGCCGCTGGAAGAGACGGTCTCCGCCTTCGCCGAGCTGGTGGCCGCGGGTACGGTCGGCCGGCTCGGCTGCTCCAACTACCCCGCCTGGCAGGTCGAACGTGCCCGCCGGATCGCGCGGGACCAGGGCGTTGCCGGCTTCACCGCGCTGCAGCAGCACCACACGTACCTGCAGCCCTGCCCCGCCACCCGCCCCACGGTGGTGCACCGCTTCGGCGCGGTCGGCGACGAGGTGCTCCACTATCTGGAGCACCACACCGACATGGCGCTGTGGGCGTACACGCCCCTGCTGAACGGCAGCTACACCCGCGCGGACCGGCCCCTGCACCCGGCGTACGAGCACCCCGGCACCGACCGCCGTCTCGCGGCGCTCGACGAGACCGTCGCCGAGACCGGCGCCACCCGCAACCAGGTGGTGCTGGCCTGGCTGACCGGAGGGAACCCGGCCGCCACACCCGTCGTCGGCGTCAGCTCCACCGGGCAGTTGGACGAGGCGTTCGTCGGGACGTCGCTGAAGCTGACGGCCGAGCAGCGCGACCGCCTGGACTCCGCCGCGTGAGAACGTCCTTGTCGCCCGGGCGGGCTCGTCGACGACGAGCCTCGCCCGGCCGGCGTATCCGCGCGGAGCGCGAGATCCAGCCCGTGGCCGGCGCCGGCGGGGATGTCACTATGCGGGCTGACGACGGCCGGGTCTACGACCTGTCCTCGAAGCTGCCGTTCGCCGCGTACGACATCGCGGCGGACGTCGACATCTTCTGGCTCGACATCCACGAGGGCGTGCTGAGCGTCTCGGACCGAGACGGCCAGCTCACGGTCATCGACCACGAGGACGAGTACCACTGGGCCCGCCGCAGCCGGGGCGAGCACGCCTGGCTGGTCCGCGCGGACGAGCGGGCCGTCTACCACGGCCACCACCGGGGCGTCACCGCCTACGCGCCCGACGGCAGCGGCGAGCCGTGGCACACGCCGACGCGGGGCGGCGTCCTGTTCGGCTGGCAGGAGGACGATGCGGTATACGCGGGAAGCGCGCACCGCGTGACCCAGCGGCTTGAGCCGGGGGCACGGTACGTCGTGGACGCGCCGCACGCGGCGGCCACCGGCTTCTACCGCGTACGCGGGGAGATTCGCCGGCTGCTGCGACCCGCACCCCCGCCGGGCGCGCACGCCGCCGGGCGCCGCGTCGGCCGGCCACCGTACGGACCGCCGGACCCGCGCGGCGCCGGCGTACCTCGCGGACGGCGTATCCGGTGCACCCGGGCGCGCGCCCGCGACGGTGGTGCGGTGAACGTGGAAGGATCGCATCCATGAGTCGCGTATCCGTCCGTTACATCGTCGACGACGTGGCCGGCGCCGTCGCCTTCTACACCGCCCACCTGGACTTCGAGATCGACCGGCCGCCCGCGCCCGGGTTCGCCGCCCTCCTCCGGGGAGACCTGTGCCTGCTGCTGTCCGCTCCGACCGGGCCGGGCGGTGCGGCGCAGGCCATGCCGGACGGGCGGCGTCCCGAGCCGGGCGGCTGGAACCGTATCCAACTGCACGTCGAGGATCTCGACGCCACAGTGGCCTCGCTGCGCGCGGCCGGAGCGGTGTTCCGCAACGACATCGTCTCCGGCCGGGGCGGTCGGCAGATCCTGCTGGAGGATCCCGCCGGCAACCCGGTCGAACTCTTCGAGCCCGCGGCCGCGTAGCCGGCTGCCTCGTCGATCACGAGTCCGCCGGCACATGGCGGCGCACGGCTCGACGGGGCCCGCGCGCGGTGCGCGGAAAAACTGTTATCGTCCGGCCCCCGGTCGCGTCCCCGTGGTGTGCGCCGCACGAGCGGCGCGCGTCCCCCACCACAGGAGCCGTCCATGGGTCACCACAGAGCACAGCGTCCGAGCCGCCGCAGCGTGCTGCAGTTCGCCGGCGGACTGGCGGCGGCAGGGGCCGTGGGCGGCGCGGCCGTCGCGTGGGGCGGAGACTCCGCCGACGCCGCGCCCGGCACCGGGGCCGCGGACGACGGAAGCTCCGCGTCCGCGGCCTTCACCCACCCCGGCATGCTGCACGCCTACGGCGAGCTGAACCGGGCCAAGGTCCGGGTGGCCGCGGGCGACGAGCCGTGGCTCTCCGGCTGGCGGCGGCTGACCGCCAACCCGCACGCCCAGAGCGGATGGGCCCCGCGACCGCTGGAGACGGTCGTACGCGGCGGCGAGGGCCAGAACTACACCGTCTTCTACAACGACGTGCACGCCGCGTACCAGAACGCCTTGCGCTGGCACATCGGCGGCACCGCCGAGCACGGTGACACCGCACGGGACATCCTCAACGCCTGGTCCGGCACGCTGCGCACGGTGACCGGCAACGCCGACCGCTTCCTCGCCGCCGGCCTATACGGCTGGCAGCTCGCCAACGCCGCCGAGCTGATGCGCGGCTACGACGGCTTCGACCTGGCGCGGTGCCAGCAGCTGATGCGGGACGTCTTCTACCCCCTCAACGACCAGTTCCTCGTCGGCCACAACGACGCCTGCATCACCAACTACTGGGCGAACTGGGACCTGTGCAACGTCGCCTCGGTCATGGCGATCGGCATCCTCTGCGACGACCAGGCCATGTTCGACCGCGCCGTGGAGTACATGAAGACCGGGGCGGGCAACGGCTCCTTCCCGCACGCCATCCCGTTCGTCTACGACGACGAGGGGCTCGCGCAGTGGCAGGAGTCCGGCCGGGACCAGGGCCACACCATCATGGGCATGGGCCAGGCGGGCGCGATCTGCGAGATGGCCTGGAGCCAGGGCGTCGACCTCTACGGCCACGACGGCAACCGGTTCATGAAGGCCGCCCAGTACGTCGCCAAGTACAACCTCGGCCAGGACGTCCCCTTCACCACGTACACCTGGGGCACCGGGCAGAACTGCGCCCAGCGCTCGCACACCGTGATCTCCGCGGCCGGCCGGGGGCAGGCCCGCCCGGTGTGGGACATGCTGCACTACCACTACGCCCGCCGCCGCGGGCTGTCCGTGCCGTACCTCACCGCCATCGCCGAGCAGGTCCGTCCCGAGGGCGGCGGCGGGGACTACGGTCCCAACAGCGGCGGCTACGACCAGCTCGGCTTCGGCACTCTCCTCTACGCCAAGTAACCTCCGCCGGTATGGCTGATCTGCGACGGGAGTGACGGTGGAGGAGTGACGGTGGAGGCGCGGGAGTGGCGCGCGGTCATCACGGCGGCGCAGGCCGGTGACGGGGAGGCGATGGACCGGCTGGTGGCCGGGTGGCTGCCGCTGGTCTACAACATCGTCGGGCGCGCGCTGGGCGGTCACGCCGACGTCGACGACGTCGTCCAGGAGACGATGCTCCGCGCCGTCCACCGGCTGCCGTCGCTGCGCGACCCGGACCGCTTCCGCTCCTGGCTGGTCGCGATCGCGATGCGGCAGATACGGGAACGGGCCCGGCGGCGGGAGCGGTCGCGGCACCGCGAGCCGCCGGCCGGCGCCGCCGAGCCCGCCGCCCACCCGGCCGGTGCGGCCGACTTCGCGGACCTGACCGTGGCGCGGCTGCAACTGGCGGGGCAGCGGCGGGAGGTCGCGGAGGCGGCGCGCTGGCTGGACGACGAGGACCGCCAGCTGCTGTCCCTGTGGTGGCTGGAGGTGGCCGGCGAGCTGAACCGCCGCGACCTCGCGACGGCGCTCGGCATCAGCCGCGCGCACGCCGCCGTGCGCGTGCAGCGGATGAAGGAGCGGCTGGCGACGGCGCGCGACATCGTACGGGTCCTGGCGGGCCCGCAGCCGGCCGACTGCGCGGACCTGCGTGACCTGCTCGCCCCCTGGGACGGCCGGCCCGTCTCCGTCTGGCGCAAGCGGCTGGCCCGCCACATCCGCGGCTGCGCCGTATGCGGGGCGCCACGCGAGGGGATCGTGCCCGCGGAACTGCTGCTGGTGGGCCTGGCCCTGGTGCCGCTGCCCACGGGGTTCGCCCTCTCCCTGGCCCTGGGCGGCAAGACCGCCGCCGCGGCCGTCGCCACCGGCTGGTCCGCCAAGGTGCTCGCGGCTGTGGGCAAGCCCGCCGCGGCGGTGACCGCCGGAGCGACGCTCGCGGCGGGCGGCGCGGCGCTGCTCGTCTACGAGCGGCCCGCGGACCCGCCGCCGCGCAGCGCCGCCCCCTCGTCGTCGTCGCCCGCACCGAGCGCCCCGCCCCCGACCACCGGGCCCCCGGTCTCCTCGCCGCCCCCGACCACCCGGTCCCCGGCTCCCCGGCCCGCCCCCCGCTACGGCGGCGTGGTCGACGCCGTCGACGAAGCGCCCGACCCCGCCGCGCGGCCCGCTCCGCTGCCACGCCGGGCGGAACCCGGCCTGACCAGCAGCGGGGGCCCCAACGTCAACCTCACCCACCGGGGGGAGAGCGCCACGCTGCGCGGTACGGGCTATGTGCGGGTCCGCTGGCAGATCCTGCCCGTGCAACGCCCCGGCGGCCTGGTCATGGCCTCCTGGACCGGTCTGGAGGGCAGGCTCTTCCACGTCGCCTCCGGGGGCGGCCGGCGGATGGACGACCTGAAGCCGGGCAGCCCGGACGAGACCTGGATGGGCTCGCCGGCCATCGGCACCACCGTGCTGCCGCCCGGAACCCAGCAGATGTGGCAGAACGAGTACTTCTGGCTCGACGGCACGGTCACCCTGAACCAGAACGAGCGCGGCGCGGACTACAACCTCATCATCCAGCCCGCCACCCACGAGGACGTCGAACTCGACCTGCGCACACCCCCCGACCCGCAGGCGGGCATCGTCCGCTACGGTCTCGTCCGCGACACCGGCGACAACCGCACCCCCGTACCCCAGTACCTCACCCGCGCCCGCCCCGCCGACCCGGCGACCGTCGCCCAGCGCTCCGAAGTCGGGTAGCCCCACACCGCCGCCCGCGGTGCCGCCGCCGCGCCGACCGCCGTCGGCTACCCCGGCTTCCGGTAGTAGCCGTCGCACTGCCCGGGTGCGCCCGGCGGTGGCATACCCGCCGGGCGCACGCGCGGTCGCAGAAGCGTTCCGGGTCAGCCGATCTTGACGACCTGACCGTCGGTGGCCTCGCCGGGGGGCCACATCCGGGAGTTGTTGGCGACATAGACGGAGCCGTCCGGGCCCGCCAGGAAGCCGTGCGGGGCGAGGAGTTCGCCCTCGGCGAGCTTGGTGCGGGTGCCGTCCTTCGCGATCTGGACGACATCGCCCTTCGGGTCGCCGGTCCACGGTATGCCGGTGGTGGCGAACTCCGTGACGTAGAAGTCGCCGTTGGCGCCGAAGCCGCAGCCGGAGATGGTGCTGAAGCCGGACTCCCAGACCTCCCAGTCGCCGACGGCCGGGTCGTAGCGGTAGACGTTCGCCGCCGTGGCCGAGTTGCCGTCGCCGGTGAGCTGGCCCATGTAGAGCGCGCCGTCCGGTCCGGTGTCGATGCACGTGGGCACCGCGTCGGTGCCGGCCGGGGTGAGCGGCATGTAGTCGAGCACCTCGACGTTGCCGCCGCGGTCGATGGAGCTGAGGGTGTTCGACGCGGAGTCGATCACGTAGAGCCCGCCGCCGGGCTTCGGGGTCATGTCGTAGACGTTGGCGTCGAAGCCGGGGACCTCGAAGTACTCCGGGTGGTTCTCCTGCAGCCAGCTGTAGTTGACCTGACCGGGGTTGGACTTCACCACGGCGCGCCCGCTGGTGATGTCGAGCAGCGCGCCGTTCTCCTTCTTGAGCTTCCGCTCCAGGTCGTCGGGCACCCAGGACGGCACGCCCTGGGGCGAGCCCGGCGTCACCACGTACAGCTTGCCGCCGATGTACTTCAGTCCGTTGGGACCGACGATCTCGCCCGAGTTGAAGTTCGACGTCAGGCCCGTGACGATGCGGTCCGGTTTTCCGGAGGACACGTCGGCGACCGTTCCGCGCAGGCCGTGACAGACCATGGAGTTCAGGTCGGCGCCGTCGCACACGCCGCCCGGCGTGCCGGCCTCCGCGACCAGCAGCTCACCGTCAGGGCCCCAGGTCAGGCTGCGTGGCTCGTGCAGTTCGTTGGCCACGACCGTGACCGGGGAGTCGGCGGAGAGGGTGCCGGCGGTGCCCGACCCGTCCGCGCCGCTCCCGGCTTCCGCGGCGGCCGGGGCGCCCACCCCGGCACCGGCCAGTGTCAGTGCCGCCGCGGCTGCGCCCACTAACCGGCTCTTGCTGAGACGCCTCATGTACTCTCCGTTCTCTCTTCATCGAGCTGAAGGTCGCGCGAGAAATCGACCCGGGACCTCGTGGGAGAACGGAGGCGCACGATGGGCGCCGCCGGGACGACGATGGCGTTCCGTACCTCCGCGAGCGGCCCGAGTCCGATGATCGAAACTGTTCCCCGCCGCCCTTGTAGCGCTCTTGTCAGGGACTTGGTGCTGAGCTTATTCAGGGGCGGGAGAAACCGGACGGATCCCTTGCGTCCGATCGGTCTGCCCAGGTCAAGACCCTGGCGAAGGTGTACGTCGCCGAGGGCTCGGCTGCGCGTGGCGGCCCTGCGGAGAGGAAAATGGCCGAGATCGTTCCACGCGGAACACGCCACGCCTGGAGCAGTGTGCGGCACGAGACCACCGGCCGTTCCCGACCGGTTCGCAAATATGCCGTCGAACGGTGTCGGATCCGGGCCGCCCCGTTCGTGGAAGCTGCCGGACCCCGACGACAACCCCATCGCGGGGCCTTCCCGGGTGGTGTCACGGTCCAGGTCTACCGGCCCGCCGGGCACCCGCGGTACGCCGGTGCGGACGTCGGCCCGGGCCGGGCTTCGTAGCCGCCAGCCCGCCGCACGCCCGCCGGGCGGCCGGGCCGGCCGCACCGGAGCGCGGCCGGCGGTGGCGTACCCGCCGGCCGCGCGCGCGGCCGGAAGAGGTGTCCCGGTCAGCCGATCTTGACGACCTGGCCGTCGGTGGCCTCGCCGCGGGGCCACATCTGGGAGTTGTTGGCTACGTAGACGGAGCCGTCCGGGCCCGCCAGGAAGCCGTGCGGGGCGAGGAGTTCGCCCTCGGCGAGCTTGGTTCGGGTGCCGTCCTCGGCGATCTGGACGACGTCACCCTTCGGGTCGCCGGTCCACGGCAGGCCGGTGGTGGCGAACTCGGTGACGTAGAAGTCGCCGTTGATGCCGAAGCCGCAGCCGGAGATGGTGCTGAAGCCGGACTCCCAGACCTCCCAGTCGCCGACGGCCGGGGCGTAGCGGTAGACGTTGGCGGCCGTGGCCGAGTTGCCGTAGCCGGTGAGCTGGCCCATGTACAGGGCGCCGTCCGGGCCGGTGTCGATGCACGTGGGCACCGCGTCGGTGCCGGCCGGGGTGAGCGGCATGTAGTCGAGCACCTCGACGTTGCCGCCGCGGTCGATGGAGCTGAGGGTGTTCGACGCGGAGTCGATCACGTAGAGCCCGCCGCCGGGCTTCGGGGTCATGTCGTAGACGTTGGCGTCGAAGCCGGGGACCTCGAAGTACTCCGGGTGGTTCTCCTGCATCCACCGGTAGTTGACCTGGCCGGGGTTGGACTTCACCACGGCGCGCCCGCTGGTGATGTCGAGCAGCGCGCCGTACTCCTTCTTGAGCTTCTGCTCCAGGTCGTCGGGCAGCCAGGACGGCACGCCCTGGGGCGAGCCCGGGGACAGCACGTACAGCTTGCCGTCGATGTATTTGACGCCGTTGGGGCCGACGGACTCGCCCGTGTTGAAGTGCGTCGGCAGTCCTGTGACGATGCGGTCCGGCTTGCCGGAGGACACGTCGGCGACCGTTCCGCGCAGGCCGTGACAGACCATGGAGTTCAGGTCGGCGCCGTCGCACACGCCGCCCGGCGTGCCGGCCTCCGCGACCAGCAGCTCACCCTCAGGGCCCCAGGTCAGGCTGCGTGGCTCGTGCAGTTCGTTGGCCACGACCGTGACCGGGGAGTCGGCGGAGAGGGTGCCGCTGGCGCCCGTCCCGCCCGTGCTGTTCGCGGCTTCGGCGGGCGGGCCCGAGGAGCCCACCCCGACACCGGCCAGCGCCAGGGCCGCCGCGGTTGCGCCCACTAACCGGCCTTTGCTCATACGTCTCATGTCGCTCTCCGTTTTCTCTTCTTCGAGATGACAGTTGCGCGGGGAGCAGACCCGGGACCTCGTGGGGGAACGGAGGGGCACGATGAATGCCACCGTGGTGACGATGGCGTTCCGTACCTCCGCGAGCATCCCGGGTCCGGTGGCCGAAACTGTTCCTCATCGCCCTTGTAGCCCTCTTGATGAGGGCTTGTCTTTGAGCATATTTAAGCCGGATCAACCGGATTGTTACTGGCCGGTTGGTCGGCGCGTGTCACGGATGACTCCGTCGACCGGGGGCCGGTTGCCCGCGTTTCGGTCGAGCGGCGGGCTGTCCTGGAGGGGGGTGTCCAGCTCGTAGTCCGCCCAGGTCACGCCGCTGGGAAAGCTGTACGTTCGGGAGGATCCGGCTGCCAGCAGGTAGACGCCGTGCGCCGGCGGAATCCCACCGGGCCGGTCCAGGAGCGCCGTCCGCTCCGGCGCGGCGGCCCTGCGGAGATGAAAGTGGCCGAGATCATTCCAGGCGGAAATACGCCACGGCCGAGGGAAGAGGACGTCCCGTACGACGAGCGTGCCGTCCACGCCGGCCGGCCCGGGGGCCGGCTCTCCCGTCCCTCCCGGTTGAGGGAGCCGGGGGTTCACCCATGGGGGTGGCGCCCCGGCGGGACGGGCCTACCGGACGACCTTGCCGTCCTCGATGCGCGTCTCGCCCAGGGGCGTCGCGTCGCGGAACTCCGGCAGCGACATCGGCTTGTCGTAGAGGAAGAAGCTCTGGTTGCTGCCGATGGTGAACTCCAGGTAGGCGCCGGTGGTGGCGTCGAAGCCGTAGTACGCGCTGCACTGGCCGCCGGAGTAGTAGACGCCGTCCATGCCCGGCGCGGTCTTCGTCACCATGCCGCTGTTGGAGGAGTCGACGTCCTCCGGCGGGGTGAGCATGGCGCAGTACGAGACCGGCAGCCCTTCCAGTACGAAGTAGCCGTACTCCCCGTTGGCGTTCTGCAGATAGACGTACGACAGCTTCCCGGGCTTCTCCCAGTTGTCGACCCACTTGTTGATGGTCCTCCGCGTCGGGGAGTACGTCATCGCGTCGGCCGGCTGGCGCTTGACGAGCCTGTCGTAGCCGGACTGCTTGGTCCGCGACTCCTGGGCCTGGGAGGAGTCGTCCGTGCAGGCCGCGGCGGTGAAGGCGAGGGCGGCTGTCGCGGCGAGGGCGGTGAGGATGCGGGTCAGGCGGCGCACGTGGTCTCCTTCGCGTCGGTGTCCAGTTCGGCGGGCAGCCCGGCGTCCCTGAACGCCTTGCGGTGCTCCTGCCGGGACTTGGCGTTGTAGTCGTTGACCAACTCGGACCGCGTGGCGCGGAGCGCGGTGAGGGAGGTGTTGATCTGCTCGGTGCGGTACTCGGAGGGCTTGGTGTCCAGCTCGTCCTGGAGCGCCGTGATCTCGTCCTCCTTCGTCTCCACCGCCGCGCACAGGTCGAAGAACTCCTCGTACGTGGAGATCCGGAACTCGCCCGAGCCCACGGTGCGGTCGCGGGCTTCGTTCTCGCCGCGGAACGGCGCGGTGGACCAGGACGCGCCGCCCCAGGCGAAGACGCCGGCGACGTAGACGAGGGCGAGCAGGACGATCCCGGCGATGGTGTAGCGCAGTGCGCGGCTCGCCTCGGCGAACACTCGGGAGTCGGTGGGCACGGGGACCTCCTCGCGGTCGGGTCGCGGACGGCGGCCGGGCCGGTGCCCGGCTCCGCACGGCCGCGACGCGGGCACTCCGGCCGGCCGGCGCGGGTGTCCTTCGTACGGGGCGGCGAGGGGGATCGGAACGGGTCGGTACGGTCCGTGTGTGCCCGGTCACCGTCGCCGCATATGTTGTACCGCCGCAGATTCGGTACCCCTCCCGAGTACGCGTCCGGGGTGCGGGTGACGGGCCCGCCGGGCGGCGGTGCTCCGTGACCCCGCACCCCGGTAGTGCGGCGCGGCCCTTCGTCAGCGGCCCACCTCCCCGGCGGCGTCCGCGGCGTGCGCGGCGTCCGGAGTCCCCGCGCCCCGGCCGGCGTCGCGGGCCGCCGGACGGCTGCCGCGGCGGCCCATGAGCAGTGCGGTGAGCAGTGCGCCGGCCGCGGCCACTCCGGCGGCCCCGGTGAACGCCGCGCTGAACCCGTCGGTGAGCGCCGGCAGATCGCCGAGGCGGTCGGCGCCCTGCGAGGTGGCCAGCGCGGTGAGCGCCGCGAGGCCGAGGGCGGAGCCCACCTGGTACGTGGTGTTGACGATGCCGGACGCCAGCCCGGCCTGCTCCTGCGGAACGCCGGACATCGCCGCCATCAGCCCCGGGATGTACGCCAGCGACATGCCCAGCGCCGCCACCAGCGAGGCGGGCAGGACATCGACCGCGAACGACCCGGTGGGCCCGACCGCCGACAGCCACAGCAGCCCGGCGGCCAGCGTCAGCAGCCCGACGACCAGCAGCGGCTTGGGCCCGAACCGGCCGAGCAGCCGCGCGGCCAGCAGGGTCATGACGACCATCAGCAGCCCGGTCATCGGCAGCAGCGCGGCGCCGGAGGCGAAGGCCCCGTAG
>NZ_JCANTA010000016.1:0-174736 GCF_059570575.1 Streptomyces sp. CNX435
GGGAGGAATCCAGCAAACGCCGCACCGTACGCGGGTGGATGGCGTCGAAGGTGGAGGAGAAGTACTTCACCGACGCGAACGGCCGGCGCGGGTCCGTGGCCAGCCCCTCCCAGGCGAGGAAGGAGTTGGGCAGCGCCTCGATCAGACCGGGCCGGTTCCTGACGAAGAACTTCGCGACGTCCTCCGGGTCGTGGTTGTTGACCAGGATCGTCGGCATACCCTTCATCAGCACCAGCGCCATCGCAGCGAACAGCCGCGAATGGACGAACGGGATACTGATCGCGACCGTCTCCCGCCGCCGCATCAGCGCCAGCATGAACAGCTGCGGGCGCAGCCGGGTACGCATCGTCCGCGCGGTGTGCACCACCAGCTTCGGCAAACCCGTGGTGCCCGAGGTGTGCGTGATCATCGCCGGCTCGTCGAGGCCCTGGAACACCGGCCGTACGGGCGGCGAACCGGCGAGCCGTGCCAGCGACGACACCCCGCGGCCCGCGCCGGCCACGCCGATCACCGACGCGGTCAGCTCGTCGAGCGGCAGGCCGGCCAGCTCGTCCAGCTTCGGGCCGTCGGTCAGCAGATGCGGGCGGCGCGGCTGCCGCCTTCCGGCCGGTGCGCCCGAACCGCCCGAACCGCTCGAACCACTCGAACCACTCGGCCCGTGCAGCCGCTTGAGCAGCGTCGCGACCGTGGGCGCCGGGAGGGCGGGGGAGAGCATGACGGGGATCGCGCCGAGGCGGGCGGCGGCGGTCGCCAGCAGCCAGGCGTCGAAGTTCGCCCGCTTGTAGACGACGACGTGGCTCCCGGCCCGTACGCCGGCCGCGGCAAGACGGTTCGCCAGGTCCGCCGCGTACGCCGCCACTTCGGCCACCGTCAGCCGGCGCCCGGCCTCCGGCAGCACGTCGAGGTCGTGGTCGAGGGCGAGCAGCGTGGCGCCGTGCTTCACCGCGGCCCGCTCCGGCACCGTACCCAGATAGAGGCCGTGTTTGTGGTTCGGATTCCGGCTCATGATGCCCTCCACCCAGACCGGCGTCACCTTCTGTCACCGAGGGCGCCGGTACACCCTCGAAATGCGCGCCGACAGTGTGGGGTGGTGGACTTGGCCGCCAACCGGAGATGACTTGGCACCCGGTTGAGCATTCGTCACGGGAAAAGCGACATACAAGACACGCCTGACCTCTCAGGCGCCCTGGCGGAGGTGTGAGGCTGTGTTTGATTTACGTTTCGATTCACGGTGTACGGCGCACGAGGGCGCCGGCCGCGGCTCCGGGGGGCCGTGGGCCCGTCACGCGGTGACCGAACGTGACGTACCCGCGGCCCCGTCGGCTCCGTCGGCTCCGTCGGCTCCGCTCAGGTGGGCAGGACGCAGCCGGTGGACGCCGTGGCGAACGGCTCGCCCGACGGCGTGAGCGCGCCGGTCTCGGCGTCCACGGTGAACACGCCGATGTTGTTACCGCGTTCGTTTGCCGAGAAGAGCAGCGCGCCGTCGGGCGACAGCGTGATGTGCCGCGGCCAGTTGCCGCCGCACGGCACGGCGTCCTGCAGGGCGAGCGCGGCGCCGTCGCCCTCGACGGCGAACCGGGCGACGCTGTCGTGGCCGCGGTTGGAGAGGTAGACGAACCCGCCGTCCGCCGAGATCGTGATCTCCGCCGGTGCGTTGCCGCCGGGGTCCACGTCGTCGGGGAGGGTCGACCAACTCTCCAGCCGGGTCAGCTCGCCGCTCGCCGCGTCGTGGGAGTACGCGGTGACGGTGCTGTCCAGCTCGTTGGCCACGTAGGCGTGCGTGCCCCCGGGGTGGAACACCATGTGCCGGGGGCCGGCGCCCGGCACGGACTTCACCTCCGAGACCGCCGAGAGGGCGCCGCTGCCGGTGTCGAGGGCGTAGGTGTAGACGGAGTCGGTGCCGAGGTCCACGGCGTAGACGAAGCCGCCGGCCGGGTCGGTGATGATCTGGTGCGCGTGCGGCCCCTCCTGGCGGTCCGGGTCGGGCCCCGAACCGGTGTGCTGGACGAAGCCGGTGCGCTCGCCGACGCTGCCGTCGGCCTCGATGACGTGCACGGCGACGCTCCCGCTGTTGTAGTTGGCGCTGAGCAGATGGCCGCCCTCGGGGTGTACGGAGAGGTGCGTGACGCCCGCGCCGCCGGTCGACTGCACGTCACCGAGGGCGCTCAGCGCGCCCTCCGCGCCGATGGCGTACGCCCGCACCCCGTCATCGGTGCCGCCGTTGACGACGGAGTAGAGCACGTCGCCGGAGGAGGAGAGGGCGAGGAAGTCGGGGTCGGTGACGTCGCCGAAGCCGCCGTCGGTCTCGGTGAGCGCGCCGGTGGCGGTGTCGTACGTGCAGGCGATGATGCCCCGGCCGTAGGTGCCCAGGTAGAGCGGGTTGAGGGCGAGGGCGAGGGCGAGGGCGGGGGCGGCGCGGCCGGCGGTGGGGCGGCTGGCCTGCGACGGGCCGGCGTGGGCGGCGCCGACGCCTATGCCCGCGGCGCCGAGCGCGCCGGCGCCGAGGGCGCCGAACAGCAGGGAGCGGCGGCTCGCGCCGGGACGTACGGGGTGGTTGCCGCTGTGGGACGGCATGAGAGACCTCCAGTGGGGGATGGAGTGACGAGTAGGTGGCATGTCCCGGCCATGAGCATGCCGGGCGTCCCCGGGCGGGTCAACGGCGCCCCGGGGCACCCCTCTGCCTCACCAGCCCCGCACCCCCGCCGCCTCCGCCGCGATCGTCGTCGACTCGCCGTGCCCGGTGCGTACGACCGTCTCCGCCGGCAGCGTCAGCAGCCGCGCGCGGATCGACGCCTCAATCGTCGGGCGGTCGGAGTACGAGCGGCCGGTGGCGCCCGGGCCGCCGTGAAAGAGGGTGTCGCCGGTGAAGACGGTGCCCAGGTCCGGGGCGTACAAGCAGACCGCGCCCGGCGCGTGGCCCGGCGTGTGCAGGACCGTCAGGTCCGTGCCCGCGACCGTCAGCCGCTGGCCGTCGGCGAGGCCGGCGTCCGGGGCGCGGTCGGGGTGGGTCATGTCCCACAGCACCCGGTCGTCGGGGTGGAGCAGGACGGGGGCGCCGGTCCTGTCGGCGAGCGCGGGGGCGGCGTCGATGTGGTCGTCGTGCGCGTGGGTGCAGACGACGGCGGTCAGTCGGCGGTCGCCGACGGCGGCGGCGATGGCGTCGGCGTCGTGGGCCGCGTCGATGACGAGCGCCTCGGCGTCGTCGCCGACGATCCACACGTTGTTGTCGACGTCCCAGGTGCCGCCGTCGAGCGAGAACGTACCGGAGGTGACCAGGTGGCCGATCCGCGCGCGGCTCACAGGACGACCACCGAGCGCAGCACGTCGCCCGCCTGCATGCGCGCGAAGGCCGCCTCCACGCCGTCGAGTTCGATGGTCTCGGAGACGAAGGCGTCGAGGTCGAGGCGGCCCTGCCGGTAGAGGTCGATGAGCATGGGGAAGTCGCGGGACGGCAGGCAGTCGCCGTACCAGGATGACTTCAGCGCGCCGCCGCGCCCGAAGACGTCGAGCAGCGGCAGCTCCAGCCGCATCTCGGGCGTGGGCACGCCGACGAGGACGACGGTGCCGGCCAGGTCGCGGGCGTAGAACGCCTGCTTGTACGTCTCCGGGCGGCCGACCGCCTCGATGACGACGTCGGCGCCGTTGCCACCGGTCAGCTCGCGCACCGCCTCGACGGGATCGGCGGCGCGGGCGTCGACGGTGTGGGTGGCGCCCAGGCCGGTCGCGGTGGTCAGCTTCCGCTCGTCCACGTCGATCGCGATGATCTTCGCCGCCCCGGCCAGCCGCGCCCCCATGACCGCGGCACCGCCGACGCCGCCGCAGCCGATGACGGCGACGGAGTCGCCGCGGCCCACGTCGCCGGTGTTGAGCGCCGCGCCGAGGCCGGCCATCACGCCGCAGCCGAGCAGACCGGCCACCGCGGGGGACGCCTCGGGGTCGACCTTCGTGCACTGGCCGGCGGCGACGAGGGTCTTCTCCGCGAACGCACCGATGCCCAGCGCCGGCGCCAGCTCGGTGCCGTCTTCCAGGGTCATCTTCTGCGCCGCGTTGTGGGTGTCGAAGCAGTACCAGGGCCGCCCGCGCTCACACGCCCGGCACCGGCCGCACACCGCACGCCAGTTGAGGATCACGAAGTCACCGGGCGCCACCCCGGTAACACCGTCGCCGACCGACTCCACCACACCGGCGGCCTCGTGGCCGAGGAGGAACGGGAAGTCGTCGTTGATGCCGCCCTCCCGGTAGTGCAGGTCGGTGTGGCACACACCGCACGCCTGCACCGCCACCACCGCCTCCCCCGGTCCGGGATCGGGCACGACGACGGTCTCGATCCGCACCGGCTCGTTCTTCGCGCGCGCGACGACGGCTCGTACGTCCTGGGGCATGAACCTGCTCCGTTCCAACGCTGGCGGGCCTCATACAGTACGTCCCGTACCCGGGCCCGACACGGGAGGCGGGGACGGCGGTTCCGACGCGCTGCCCATGCCTCGGCCGCAGCCGCGGCATGCGGCCATCGCCGAGGGCCCGCGGACCGCGCTCGCGCGGTGCACCGCCCCGTCCCCTGGACGCTCCGCACCCGCCACGGAATCACTCCGCACTCGTGTCGGCCGTCACCAGGGCCCACACGCACTTGCCGACTCCACGACGCTTCTCCACGCCCCAACGGTCCGACAGGCCGGACACCAGCGCCAGCCCATAGCCACCGGATTCGTCCGGCGCCCGGGGCACCGGCGGCTCGTCGGAGGCATCGTGCACCTCGATGCGCACCCCGTCGTTCAACGGGACGAACCGGGTCTGGATCTCCCGCCCCGGCGGCACCCGCGCGTGCACCACCGCGTTCGCCACCAACTCCGACAGCACCGACACCGCCGCGAACTCCACCTCGGCCATGTCCCACCGGGCCAGCGTCTTGCGCAACTGTGCCCGCGCCAGCCCCACACACCGGCGATGCCGCCGCCAGTGCCACACCACCTCGTGCTTTCGGTCGGAAGTCGGCTGACGCATCGCCAGTTCTGGCATCACTCATCGCCTCGCAGATCCATGGTGTCCGACGCCGTAAGGCGGCGCCGCCCAGGATCAGCGTTACCGACGAGAAAGACCGGGACAACGAGAAGTCTGTCCGCTGTTGTCCGCACTGCTGCGGACGCCACGAAAGAACGACGTTGAGGGAGGAGCGCATCTACACGAACCAGTGGCTGAACATGGACCTATCAGGTGAGCACGTGGACGTGGATGGCGAAAGTGCCGAGAGCTTCTTTCTGCAGGGGGTAGATTTCACGGATGGCGCTCATCAACTCGTCTCGGGACTCGTCGGTTCCTGCGATCGCTGCCGGGTACTCGGAGTCGAGTAGTGCGGTGAACGAAGGAAACTCGTTTATCACCGTGATGCGGGTCAGCAGGGTATCGGCGCCGGAGTTGAGGCGCAGTAGGTCGCCGCTCGTCATTTTCCGGCTCGGCTCGTCCAACGTCGTCACCGTCGAGGTGGACGAGGCCAGCGGGCAGGATGCGCGGACCCGGCTGACGGCGGTCGGGTTCGATCCGCTGGTGGTGGTGGGGGACGGTGCCCGGGGATACGCTCCGCGGGCTCCATACGATCGGGTGATGGCCACCTGCTCGACCGGCCGCATTCCTCCTGCGTGGATCGAGCAGACACAGCCGGGTAGAGTGATCGTCGCCCCCTGAGGGCCGGTCTACGGCGGGTCGGGGCCGTTGGCGCCGGCCGCAAGGGGACGACCATTCTCCAGGTAGCGGGGAACCCGGTCCTTGAGCGCCGCCAGGGCCTGGGCGGTGCGGAGACCGGCACGGTGTCGCAACTGCTTCAATGCATGGGCTGACTCGAAGAATTCACACGCGGATAGTTCGTGATCACGAGGATAAAGGCGGGAACGTTGCTGTTCGGTGAGTGTGCCGCCATCGAAGATGAAGGCCAGTTGGTCGTCCCACGGGCCGTGTGGAGAAACCCAGTCCACACACAGTACGCCGAGCAGCGGGACGGTGAGGCCAAGCTCCTCGTTCAGCTCCCGCCTGGCGGCGTCGTGCGGCGACTCATTCGCTTCCGCCATACCGCCGGGCAGGTCCCATCCCTCCTTGTAGGTCGGCTTGACAAGGAGCAGACGTCCGGCATCGTCGCGGAACAGCACGTCCGCGGCCACACGTTTGCGTGCCTGTTTGGCATTCCCCTCCGCAAGGTAAGAATCCCATTCGGCGCTACCCGGTACGGGATGCTTGGTCACGTGACATTACCTCCGATCGCGGGCGATGCGTCGATACCTGCGAACAGAATCGCTCGTTGCCGGCTGACCGCTACGAGACGGTCGAGTAGATCGTTCACCCTCTGGTTGGCCTGATATGGGCTCAGCGCACGGGCTAGATCGTTGAGCTGCTTGGTGGCTCGCTTGGACCCGAGCGCCTGGCAGGCGCCGAGCAGTTCGTGTCCCACGGCACAGGCTGCATCGAGTTCTCCCTGCTGGATTCTGATCAGGGTGAGTGAGATCTGCCCGAAGACCCGGCTACGAGCCCGATCTCCGGTGCGGAGGGAAACCGCGCGCTCGGCCTCTGTGACCGCGGCGGTGAGCTTGCCGAGGTCTTGCAGCGACAGGGCCGATTCGCTCGCGAGGGCCGCGGCGTCAAAGCTGCTGGTCCATCGGGAGGGGGCGTTGTGCGGGGAAGTGGCCAACCCGTCGTGCGCCTCGTCGAGGGCACGCTGTGTGGCGTCGGTCTCGCCTAGCTTGGCGCGTGCCCGTGCTTCCATGGCGTACAGCCGGGAGGAGAGTGCGGGGGCCCTGAGGTTGATATTGCCACTGCTGCGTCCGGCTTGCGCCAGCGATACGGCCTCGTTGGGGCGGCCAGTCTGGAGTGCAAGGTGACTCATGCTTGCCATGATGTTCGCGCCCAGTGTCAGATCATTGCCTGCTTGTGCAAGGGATAACGCCTTCCCAAAATGCTCTCGGGCACGGGTAATCATGCCCCGAGTCGTGAGCCATCCATCCGGCCAGTTCGGTCAGCGAAGCTGCGGCCAGGAGAGTTTGCTCAGGTTCGCGGTCCTCCTTGCTGCCGAAGATCCGTGGGCCAACATTGTGATGCAGGTAATGGAGAACGGATCCGGTGATCCGTCAACCGAGTGGGACCGCCACGGAGGGCAACCTTCTGCGGCTACCGGCCCCGGCACGGTCCTCCCGGGGTCAAGCGCAGTCGGGACAGCGTGCTCGACGTCAAGGTTCTTGGGACTGGGTCCAGAGGGCGGAGATGGGGAGGCAGGTCAGCCCGGCACCGAAGCTGAGGGATTCGGTGCCGCAGTAGAGGACGAAGCCGGCGTGGAAGCGGTCGCCCAGGCGGCGCTGGAGGAAGCGAAGGCCCCTGAAGTCGTCGGTGCGGGCCGTTTCGGCGGCCTTGACCTCGATGCCGATGACGCGCCCGGTGGGGTCTTCGAGGATTGCGTCGACCTCGTTTTGGTCCCGGTCGCGGTAATGGTGGAGCGTGGCGCGGGTGTCGGACCAGGTGAGCTGGCGGGCCAGCTCGCCGAGGACGAAGTTCTCCAGCAGTGGCCCGGCGGCGCCGTTCTTGGCTGCTCTTCCGAAGAGGAAGCCGGCCATGCCGGAGTCGGTGAACATCACCTTGGGCGTGGCGACGGCGCGGGTAGTCAGATTTGTCGACCATGCCGGGACCAGACGGACCAGGTAAATCGTCTCCAGTATCGACACGTACGACTTGACCGTGGGTGAAGTGACGCCGAGTTCGCTCGCCATGCGGTGCATGTTGAGAAGTCCGGTGGTTTGCGCGGCTAGCAGGGATACGAGGCGGCGCATGTCGTCCGCCCTCGCGATGTCGGCCACCTGCTTGACGTCACGGGCCATCAGATCGGCCAGGTAGCTTTCGAAGAACCGGTTTCGCCGGCGGGGGGCGTCGCGGCGGACCGCCTCCGGGTAGCCGCCGCGCAGCGCCCGGTTGAGGTAATCGCGGCGGATCAGTCCGGCCTCGGTGGCACGCAGCTCGGCTCCGGCGGCGAAGGCCGCGTCGACGAATCCGTCCGGGGTGCCTTCGATCTCCCCTTGGGAAAGGGGCCAGAGCTCGATCGTCTCGGCGCGGCCAGGCAGTGCGTCGGTGACGCTGCTGAGGCCGAGCAGTCGCGCCGAGCCCGTGAGGAGAAAGCGGCCAGGGCGCGGATCGCGGTCGACCATGTGCTTGATCGCCAGCCAGAGGTCGGGGATGCGCTGGACCTCGTCGATGAGCATGAGTCCTTCATGCCGGACGAAGGCCACGGGGTCGGCGTCGGCAGCGGCACGCGTGCCGGGGTTGTCGAGGTAGCGGGCGAGCCCGCCTGTGCCGGAGCGCAGCACGCGCTCCGCGAGGGTGCTCTTGCCGACCTGGCGTGCGCCATTGATCACGACGACCCGGGTATCTGTGAGGGCTTCGTCCACGAGAGCCGCCGCTCGGCGGGGGAGGTAGCCGTCTGCGTTCCGCACGCCGTCCACGGTAGCAGTGAATTTAAATCTGCCGAGTAGGCGGCTTTAAATCTGCCGGAAGTATCACGGGGGATCTGCGCGATCTGCGGGGCGCGCCATCGGCGCGCACACCACCAGTGAGCTGGGCAGTTCCCCTCTTTCTGGGCTTGGTCCGGTGTGACGGGCATCCGAGATCACGGGCTACGTCCCCGGGAGGATGTCCATCATGGAGCATGGGGGAAGAAGTCGCGTTATGGTGCCCCGGCCCGGCGTCTTCGCCGTCCCGCGCGGTGCGGGCGGCTGTCGCTGACAGGGCGGGTCGGGGGCCGAGGTGGTGGCCGGTAGCGGACCGGTTCGTCGGCGGGTTGTGTGCCCGTACCCGGTCTCAATTTCCCATGCCCGCCAGGGCGTTGACCCCGGGCGGCAAGAGGCTTACGTTGACAGGGCACAGTCAGTAAGCGCTTTCTTCTAGGTTTGGGAGACCGCTGTGCCCACCCCCCACCGCCGCACGACCCTGCGGGCCGCCCTCGTCGCAGCCGCCGCCGGATGCCTGCTCGCCGCAGCCCCGGCGCCCGCGCCCGCCGCCGCGCCCGCCGCCGAGCGCCTCGTCCTCTTCGACGGGACCTCCACCGAGGGCTGGAGCCAGGCCGGACCCGGCGGCTTCACCCTCGCCGACGGCGCGCTCACCTCGTACGGCGGGCTCGGGCTCCTCTGGTACTCCGACCGGGAGTTCGGCCAGGACTACCACCTGACGCTCGACTGGCGGGTGGCCGGCGACGACAACTCCGGCGTGCACCTCGGCTTTCCCGCCGGCGAGGACCCCGCCATCCGCAACAGCGGCTTCGAGGTCCAGATCGACGCCACCGACTCCCCCGACCGCACCACCGGCTCGGTGTACGGGTTCCAGTCGCCCGACATCGACGCCCGCGACGCCGCTCTCAAGCCGCCGGGAGAGTGGAACACCTTCGATCTCCGCGTCGACGGCGACCGGCTCACCGTGCACCTCAACGGCGTGGAGATCAACGACTACACCGACACCGTCCCGGAGCGCCGCCTCGGCCCCGGCCACATCGGGCTGCAGAACCACGGCGACGGGGACGAGGTCTCGTTCCGGAACATCGTGATCGAGGTCTTTGGCAAGTGACGAGCAGGCGGGGACCGTCGTCCCGCCGTACCGCCTCCACCATAGGGAGCCTCATGAGCCGCACGATCAAACCCCTGTCCCTCGTCGCCGCCCTCACCGTCCTGCCGGCCTTACTGGTGGCGACGCCCTCCGCCGTGGCCGCGCCCGAGCCCACCGGCACGAGCGCCGCCAACGCGGCCGGGTTCACCCGCACCGCGCTGGTCGACTCCGACCTCGCCGATCCCTTCGAGCTGGCCGTCACGCCGGACGGGCGGGTGCTCTGGGCGCAGCGCACCGGTGAGCTGAAGATCGTCGACCAGGAGACGCGGGAGATCACCACCGCGTACGACTTCGACTATCCGCTGGAGTTCACCGTCGAGTCCGACGGGCTGCTCGGGCTCGCGCTCGACCCGGCCTTCGCGGAGAACAACTGGCTCTACGTGATGCACTCCGACAAGGCCGAGAAGAAGGTCGACATCTCCCGGTTCACCCTCGACGGCAACCAGCTCGACCCCGCCTCTCAGAAGGTCCTGCTGTCCATCCCCACCTGGCGCTACGAAGCCCGGGCCAACGTGCACATGGGCGGCTCGCTGACCTTCGACAGCAAGGGCAACCTGTACGCCGCCACCGGAGACAACACCGACCCCTTCGCGTCCGACGGCTTCTCGCCGATCGACGAGCGCGACGGCCGGCACGTCTTCGACGCGCAGGCCACCGCCGCCAACACCAACGACCTGCGCGGCAAGGTGCTGCGCATCAAGCCCACCGAGGGCGGCACCTACACGATCCCCACGGGCAACCTCTTCAAGAAGGGCGAGAAGAAGACCCGTCCGGAGATCTACGCGATGGGCTTCCGCAACCCGTTCCGTATCGCCGTCGACCCCGCGACCGACGCGCTGATGGTCGGTGACTACGGCCCCGACTCCCGCGAGGCGAACCCGGACCGCGGCCCGGCGGGCATCGTCGAGTACAACCTGATCTCGCAGGCCGGCAACATGGGCTGGCCGTACTGCGTCGGCGACAACATCCCGTTCAACGACTACGACTTCGCCGCCGCCACCTCCGGCGCGAAGTTCGACTGCGGCGCGCCCGTGAACGAGTCGCCGAACAACACCGGCAAGACGCAGCTGCCCCCGGCCACCGCCGCGCAGGTCTGGTACTCGTACGCGGCCTCCGCCGAGTTCCCGCAGCTGGGCACCGGCGGCGGCGGTCCGATGGGCGGCCCGGCGTACGACTTCGACCCGGACCTCGACAGCGCGACGAAGTTCCCCGAGTCGTACGACGGCAAGTGGTTCAACTTCGAGCTGACCCGCAAGTGGTTCAAGACGTTCTCGTACGCGGACGGCGAGCTGCAGGCGATCGACCCGGTGTTCGAGGGCATGAGCTGGATCCAGCCGTTCGACGCCCACTTCGGCCCCAACGGATCGCTCTACGTCATCGACTTCGGCGAGGGCGTCGGCGTCGGCCGCGGCGGCACCAACACGAATGCCGGCATCTACCGCATCGACTACGTAGCGGACGGAGCGGCCGAATAGGCGCGGCCGGAAACCGGCCGTCAGGCGCGCCGCCGGGCGATTCTTCCGCCCGGCGGCGCCCCGGCGGCGCAGGATGGTGGGCGCAACGCGCAGGCGTACGCGCACGCGCACCCGCTCTCTGACGCCGCAGGAGCAGACGATGAAGTTTCAGTCCAGGGTCGAGCCCCCGGAGCCGATGAAGGGCCTGGAGATTCCGCCCGAGGTGGTGGAGTCGCTCGGCGGGGGCAAGCGTCCGCCGGTGACGATCACGCTGAACGGGCACGTGTGGCGCAGCCGCATCGCGATCATGCGCGGTCGCTACCTCATCGGCCTGAGCCAGGCCAACCGACAGGCGGCGGGGGTGGAGACGGGCGACGAGGTCGAGGTCGGGCTGGAGCTGGACACCGAGCCGCGCGCGGTGGTCGAGCCCGAGGAGCTGACCGGCGCCCTCGACGCCGAACCGGAGGCCCGGATCGCGTACGACAAGCTGCCCCCGGGGCGTAAGCGGCAGTACGTGCTCGCGGTCGAGGGGGCGAAGAAGCCCGAGACCCGGCAGCGGCGGGTGGAGAAGATCGTCGCGGAGCTGCTGGGCCGGTCCGGGAAGTAGCCCGCAGCCAGTCCCGGCTAGCCCGCAGCCAGTCCCAGCCAGCCCCGGCTAGTCCAGCACCGCGATGTCCAGGTCGCGCAGCCGGCCGGGCTCGGCCACCAGCTCGATCGCGGTGATCCTGCCCCCCTCCAGGGTGAACCTGAACGCGACGAGCGTGCGGGACATCCGTCGCCAGACCGCGCCCACCGACCCGCCGACCAGCGCGAGCTGCGCGGCCTGCGCGCCGCCGGAGAAGATCTTCGCCACCCCCTGCGCGCCGTGCGTGGCCTGCTCCGCGCCGATGCGCACCGCGGCGGCGTCGGCCCGCATCGCGACGTCCGGTGCCAGCAGCTGCAGCAGCCGGTCGAACTCGCCGTTGCGCGCGGCGATGAGGAACGCGCTCACGACCTCGTGCTGGCGGCGCAGGTCGGGCAGCGGCGCCGCGCCCTGGACGCGGCGGCGGGCGCGGCTGGCGAGCTTCCGCGTCGCCGCCGGGCTGCGCTCGATGACCGCGGCGATGTCGGGGAACGGCACGGCGAACATGTCGTGCAGCACGAAGGCCAGCCGCTCGTCCGGCTCCAGCGTGTCCAGGATGACCAGCAGCGCCATCCCCACCGAGTCGGCCAGCAGCGCGGCCTGCTCGGGGTCCGCGCTCTCGTCCGCGGGGGCCGCGGGGGCGGGGTCGGCCTCATCGTCGAACAGCACCGCGCGGCGGCTGCGGGCGCGCAGGACGTCGAGGCAGACGCGCCCGACGACGGTGGTGAGCCAGGCGTCGAGGTTGTCGACGGACTCCGCGCCGTAGCGGTGCATCCTGATCCACGCCTCCTGCACGGCGTCCTCGGCCTCCTCGGCCGAACCGAGCATGCGGTGGGCCACGGCCTGCAGCCGCGGGCGCTTCTCCTCGAAACTGCGGGCCAGCCGCTCGCTCTCGTGCATGACCACGTCCGTCGTCCCTTTCCGTCTCTACTTCCGGTGCCGCCGCGCGGCGCGAGCGCCGTCGGTCACATCATCGCGCCGGCGGACGTCGTAGCAGTGAAGCACGGGACCGTCCGCGTGCACGGATGCGGCCGTCACACCCGTCTGCCGCCGGACGTCGTAGCAGTGTGCACGTCGGAATCCGGCGCCACGTGATTCCATAAGGAGCGAATTACCCCATGCAACCGCGAATGCAGAACCCGGCCATGGTTCTCGATGCCATGCGGCCCGTCGGGGACATCTTCAAGGCCGCCCATTCCGGCGGGGTTCCGAAGACCACGCTCGATCTCGTGCACCTGCGCGCCAGCCAGATCAACGGGTGCAGCGCGTGCGTCGATTCCGGCACCCGCAATTCCCGTAAGAGCGGCGAGACCGAGGAACGGCTTTCCGCGGTCGCCGCTTGGCGGGAGGCGCCGTACTTCACCGACGCGGAGCGCGCCGCGCTGGCGCTGACGGAGGCCGCCACCAGAATGGCCGACCGCAGCGACCCGGTGCCCGACGACATCTGGAACGAGGCCGCCGAGCACTACGACGAGAAGGGGCTTGCGGCCGTCGTCCTCACGATCGCCGTGACCAACCTGTTCAACCGGCTGAACGCGACCACCAAGCAGGTCCCGCAGGACTGGAGCTCCTGACCGGGTGCTCCCGGGCGCCGTCCCGGTCCGCGGTGCGGCGGACCGGGCCGGCCGCCGGCCGGCCGGTGTGTGGCGCCGTGGAGCGGGGGCATCACCCGGGCAGCGGCCGCAGGGCGACGGCGGCACTCGCCATCATCAGGATCAGGGCGACCACCACGAGCAGCAGGGCGGCGGTCAGCGCCCAGGCGCGCCCGCGGTTGACGCGCCGCAGGGCGAGGATCGTGTCCACCTTCGCGCGGTTCCACTCGTCCGGGCCGGAGCGGACGTGGGGCTCCAGCAGCCAGGTGAGGTCCGCCGCGCCGGCGTGCGGCAGCCGTACCGGCACGTTGACGAGCAGTCCCAGCACCGCGGCGAGCACCAGCATGACCAGGGCCGCCACGAGCAGGCGCTGAGCCGTTCCCGGGAACGTCACGGACCGGCCGCTCGCGGCCAGGGCGACTGCGCCGGTGGTGATGCCGACGAGGGTGCCCGAGGCCGAGATGACGGCCATGCCGCGGGCTTCGAAGGAAGCCTTCTTGGCGCGCTCCTCGGCCAGCTGCTCGGCCACCAGGGCGGAGACCTGCTGGAGGCGCGTCTCCTGGTTCATGTACGCGCCCTTCCGGGGGCCTCGGGTGCTCGTACGGGGACGGGGCGGGCGTCGGCCGTGCCGGCCGTCATGACCGCTCGTACCCGTGGTTCAGGACGTGCGGCGGCGGATCGCCCAGGACGGTCAGCGGCCAGGCCAGCCCCCGCGGCTCGCGGAGGCCGGGTTCCCGCAGGCCGGTCAGCCCGAACTCCCCGGCGGCGCCGGCGACGGCCTGGTCGAGCCGCAGCTCCCGGCCGAGTGCGTCGAGCCGGCCCTTCACCCGGCCGATCCGGTCCTCGTTGGCCGCCGCCTCGGCCCGGGCCGCCGCCAGCCGCCGCGGGGCCTCGTCCTGCCCGGGTCGGCCGCTGTTCAGCCCGGCCAGCGTCCGGCGCAGCCTGCGCGGCAGCCTGCCGGGCGACTCCGTCGCGACGAGGGCCCGCAGCAGTGCTCGTGCGGAAACCCACTCGTCGTTCGCGATCGGGTCATCACGTTCGACGCGCTCGGCCATCCACAGGCACAACCCGGCCTCCGCCGGGGCGAGCCGTTCGGCGAACACCTTGAGGTCGTCGCTCAGGCGGCGCTTCTGCGCGGCCCAGCTCGCGCGGGCGTTGGCGGCGGGTAAATGCGACCGTCCCACGAAGTCGCGGAGGCGGTGGCGGGCTTCGAGAGCCGCGACGAGCTCCGCGTCCGCCTGGTCGATGCGGGGAAGGACGTGCTCGATGCGCGTCATGATTCTCTTTAAGAGGTCGTACACGCTGCCGACGTCCGTCAGGGTGACGGCGGACGCGCTCCGTTGCTCCAGGTCGACGATCACGGCACACGGCACGAGGGATTCGGGTATCCCGAGGAAGCGCTGCATGGCGGAGACCGCGAGCGTGAGGGCACGTTGATGCTCCTCCAGGGCGTGCGGCAGGACGCCGGTCGCCTCGGCGACCAGCCGCGGGGCCAGGCCCGCCGCCGCTTCGGCTTCCCCGTCCGGCTGCACCACCGCCCCGCCCCGCAACGCCGTCCCCATCCGTACGGCCCCCGGTGACTCGCGGGACGACAGGAACAGCCGCCTGCTGTGGCCGCCCGCCTCCTCCACGCCCCGCACCGAGAAGGTCTCGGGACCGTAGAACGCATGCGGGTGCTCCGCGGAGAGGTGGAGTCTCCGGGGCGAGGGGGAGAAGACGGCGATGGGGCGGCCTGTCAGGTCGTCGATGTCGCTCCAGTGCTGGAAGAAACCCCGCTGCAGGTCCGGCGCGTCGGCGGTGCGGGCGAGCAGGAACACCATTCCGGCGTAACCGCCCTGGCTCAGGGTGCGGAAGGGCAGGGACAGGAAGCTCTCGACGGACAGGGCGGCATCGGATGAGTACATTCGCATCCCTCGGCCGGACACCGGACAGTGGCCAGAAGGATAGGAGACGAACCATTGACTGTGCAGCCGGACAGGGCGAGTTCACGCCCGGCCGCTGTCCTGCGGCCGGCCGGCGGCTGTACGCCGAACTCGGTGTCGAACTTGACCAGCGGGCCGGGCTCACCGGCGAAGGGGCCGCCCGGCGGCCCTTTCGGTAGTCGTCCCCGCAACCGGGGGCGCCGGCTACGTCAGTCGATCTTCCGTAAGAGCGGTGACGAAGTCGGCGAACGCCCCGCGGTCAAAGGTGAGCACGGGACCCGACAGGTCCTTCGAGTCCCGTACGCCGACGCTGTCCGCGCCGAGGTGGGCAACCGGTCCGGATCGTCGATCACGTCACCGATTCGGACACCGGTGAGTCCTTCACGTCCGACGAAGCTCCCGGCTTCGAGGGGATCGCCGACTCCGGCCGAGGTCTGCTCATCGTCGACAAGCTCGCCGAGAAATGGGGGGCGAACCCGCTGCGCGGCGGCACCCTCGCCTGGGCCCGGCTGACGATCCCCCCTTTTTTTGGCTGAGCATTGGGACCGTTGACGTCCTCCCCTCCTTCAGCTGGTGGAGGGGATTTCTGGCTCAGGCCTCAAGGCCCGTCGGGGGCTTGAGCGTTGGGAGCGGCCGCGTGTGAGGATGCTGCTGTGCTGGATGAGATCGACGCGGTGGACTGGGGTTCCATACCGGGCCACCCTGACTGGTATGAACCGGGACGTGCCGCTCGCGGTCTGAGTACCCTGGCCGCGGCAGCGAACCTGGTACAGTCGGCGGAGGCAGGCGCCCTGCTTGCTGGCGGCGGAATTGTTCAGGGTCACAGCGCCGCTGTCCTCCCAGCGGCTGTGGTTGCGACCCCGCTGCTTCTGGACATTGCGCAGCAGGGTCATCCGGCGGCAAGGGACACCGCGTTGGGGCTGCTTGATGAGGCTCTGTCCTGCTCTCCGCACGCTGGGTACACGCGGGTGACGGCTCCTGACGGCACCGCGGTTCCCATCTGCTGTGCCATCGCCCACCAGCTGCGGGCCCGCACCGATTTCCTCGTCGGGCTGGGTAAGAGGGGCAAGTCACTGCGGGCCGTCGCGGCCGAGCACTGGTGCTTCGAGATCCGCGAGTGTGTCGCCGACAGCGGCGGCACAGCAGCCTGCGGCATCTTGGTCGGCTGTCTCCCCGACGGCGTGCATGCAGCGGAAATGCATCATGCGGGTGCGATAACCGTGCTGAGCGAACTCACCCTCGAATACCCGCCCGCAGAGGACTCACCCGAAGCATGCCTGCGGGTGTTCGCCCGGCATCCGGGCGAACTGCCACCAGGTGCCGTGCTGTTTCCGGCGGAGTGCGGTGAGCGCGTGCACTGACCGGTACGAGTGCTTCAGAAGGTGCTGGTGCAGGTATCGGCTGCTGTCATGACGCGGCAAGACGCCTCCGGCAGATCAGGGCGCGTCCGCGGGTGAGGAAGGCTTTATGAATATCGCGGATCTCCCGACGGATCAGCAGGCGGCGGAACGGTGGAGAGCGCTCTGCCCACCACGGTGGGTGGTTACGCTGCGGGGAACGGCCCGTCAAGAGAGCGCGCATGGGTGCGTGGTCTGGGAGGCGGGAACGCGCCACATGTCCGGGTTCGTGTGGCAGTTGGGCGAGGGCGCGCCGCTACGGCCCGGGGGCGCCCGCGCCCGTATGCCGCGGGCTGCCCGCGCCCGCGATCGGTTTCCTCTGGGCCGTACGCTCCTGGTACGTGCCCTCTGCGCCGCCGTACGTACCATGCCCCGATGCAGGGATCTGACCTCACGCCGTACTGGAACACCAACGTCGCCCGCCACCCGGGCATCCTGCGCGCCGTCCCCGACGGCTGCCGCGACGCGCTCGACGTCGGCTGCGGCGACGGCCTCCTCGCGCGCAAGCTCGCCGCCCGCGCGCAGCGGGTCACCGGCGTCGACAGCTCCCCGCAGATGGTCGCCCGGGCCCGCGAACTGTCCGCCGGCCGGCCCGGGATCGGCTTCGTCGAGGGCGACTTCCTCACAGCCGACCTGCCCGCCGCGGCGTACGACTTCGTCTGCTCGGTCTCCGCCGTGCACCACATGGACTTCGCCGCCGCCCTCGCCCGCATGCGCGACCTGCTGCGCCCGGGCGGCGTCCTCGTCGTCGCCGGCCTCGCCCGCGAGGCGACGCTCGCGGACTGGGCCTTCTTGGTCGCCGCCGCGCCCGTCGTACGGGTCACGAAGGTGCTGCGCCGCGCCACCGGCCCGGCCGGGATGCCGGCCGCCGACCCGCGGATGAGCTACGGCGAGGTCCGCGCCGAGGCGCGCCGGCTCCTCCCCGGCGTGCGCTACCGCCGCCACGTACTGCGCCGCTACACCCTCACGTGGCGCGCCCCGGCCCCGGCCGTCGCCCGCTGACCGGGCCCCTGACCGGCCCCCTGACCGGGCCCGTGGCCGGACCCCTGACCCGGCTCCGCGCCCGCTGACCGGCCCCGCCGGCGCGCGCGTTCACCTGCCCGTCACGTTGCGCGGGCTACGATCCGCAACGTCATCGACAAACTCGAAGCCAAGGCCGTCATCACAGCCACCCCGAAGACCAGCCGGACCGACCGGTCGAAGACCGGCCCCACCCGCCCACGTCCCAACCGTCCCGCGCCCAGGCGACGCGGGATTCCCTCCCCGGTCAGGCCCACCGGCCCGGCCGGAAAGCGTCCGGAGGGACACGCACCAACGGACCGGACCCGGCTGCCCCGCGCAGCCCACCGGCACCAGGACGTGACCACGATCAGCACACCCACCACCGGCCACCGGCCACGCGGAGCAGCACTCGGCGCAGGATTCCATCTCCACGCCCACGCCACCCCGCCCAGGTGGACACAACCCACACCGAACCCCACAGTTCGCACGGGTTCGCTTAGCTGATCTGAGACGCTGGCCGGCATGCCGACCCACCGCACCAGCGCGCCCCTGCCCCCCTTCGACCCCGCGGAAGCGGAGGTCGTGATGCTCCCCGAGGCCCCCGAAGCCGGGTACTGGACCGGCTGCCCCGGGGTGCTGTACGAGCCGGAGCGGGGCCGCTGGCTGCTCACGTACCGCCGCCGGCGCCCCCGCGGCCACGCCGGGGGCGAGCGCGGCTGGCGCTGTGCGGTCGCCGTCAGCGACGACGGGGTGGACTTCACCGACGTGTGGACGGTCGAGAGCCGGCAGTTGGGGACCGACTCGATGGAGCGCTTCAGCCTCCTGCCCAGCCCCGGCGGCTACCAGCTCTACCTCAGCTACGTCGACCCCGCCGACGCGCGCTGGCGCATCGACGTCGTCGATGCAGCCGCACCCGACGCCTTCGACGTCGCCGAGGTCCGCCCCGCGCTCACGGCCGCCGGCACCGGCACCGAGGGGGTCAAGGACCCGTACACCCTCCGGCACGGACCGCTCACCTACCTCTTCGCCAGCTACGCGCGCGCCGGGCTCTCCGCCGCCGACGCCGCCCGCGCGCACGCCACCGCCGACATCTACAACACCGGCGTCACCACCCACCCCACGGGCCTCGCCGTCTCCATCGACGGCGGCGCGACTTTCGCCTGGCAGGGCGAGGTCATGCCCACCGGCAGCGGCTGGGACGCCTTCCAGACCCGGCTCAACTGCGCCGTCCCGCTGGGCCCCGGGGCCGGCTGGCTGGCCTTCTACGACGGTGCCGCCTCCCACGAGGAGAACTACGAGGAGCGCTGCGGCCTGGCGCTCTCCCACGACCTGCGCACCTGGCACCGGCTCAGCACCGAGGGACCGTGGGCGACGGTCCCGTACGGCACCGGCTCGCTGCGCTACGTCGACGCGGTCGTCGCCGACGGGACGTGGCACATCTACTTCGAGGCCGCGCGCCCCGACGGTGCGCACGAACTCCGCCTGGCGCGCGTGCCGGTGAGCTGAACCCGCAACTGTGACCGTGCTGTGTCCGACGGAGTGACGCCGGTCACAGCCGGGGGGACATCCGTCCTGCTCGACTGGGCGGATGCGCCCCGCGACTTGGCTGACCCGCCTACTCCGCACCAGCCCTCTCGGCCCTCTCGACTCTCGCGGCCGTCTCGTCCCGCTCGCCCTCGCCGCCGTGCTGCCGCTCGCCGCGTGCGGCACCGGGACCGCCGACGCGACCGTGGGCGCCGGGGCCCCGACCGCGCCCGGCGACCCGTCGCCGGTCGAGGTCGACGGCGTGGCCATCACCCGTGTCCACACGGCGGCGGACGGCGCGGAGCCCGAGCGCGTGGACTTCGAGATCGCCAACCGCGGGTCGGAGGCGATGACGTACACGGTCACCTTCGAGGTGCGGGACCCGTCCGGCGAGGTGCTGTCGCACCCGGAGAAGACCGTGGAGTCGGTGCCGGCCGGCCGCACCGTGCCGGCGCAGGCCGACGTCGCCGAGCCGATGGCGCCCGGCGGTGCGACGCAGGTGCAGATCGGCGAGGTGCACAGCGTCCCGGCGGACGAGGCGCCGTCAACAGGCGGGCCGTGCCCGCCCGCGGGGGTGCGGCTGTACGCCGACAGGGGCGACGCGGCGATGGGCCTGCGCGTCGTCGGGCTGCACCTGGAGAACTGCGGCACCGGCGTCCACCGGCTGAACGGCTATCCGCGCCTGCAACTCCTCGACGAGGACCACGAGGTCGTCTCCGGCGTACGGATCCACCGCGGCGGCGCCGCGATCGCCTCCGGCACCGGCGCCGATAACCCGCCCCGCGCGCTGGCGCTGCGGCCGGGGGAGGGGGCGATGACCCTGCTGGTGTGGCGCAACACCGTCAAGGCGGGTGAGGCGGTCAACGTCCCGTACGTACGGGTGTGGGCGAAGGCCGGCGCCGCGCCGGTGACGGTGACGCCGGAACTGGACCTCGGCACGACGGGAGAACTCGGCGTCGGCGCCTGGCAGAAGCCCGGCTGACCCGAACCACGCCCGCGGTCAGACCACCGGTGAACCCCGGTCAGCCACCAATCAACCCCGCACTCCCATCCAAGGGTAGGCCCGCCCAGTGACATCGATGAGACGGCAGACAAGAAGCCGTCAATCCGACAACCGTGCACGATGATTGGGGGGCGCGATGCGCGCGCCTTGGCAATCTCTGCTGTGTGCACTGCGGCAGTGATGGGAGTGACCGCAAGCTCGGTGACGGCGACCGCCGACGGTGAAACCGGATCAGGAGGGGGAGTTTCCGCCGCGAGCCGCGATGATCTGACGATCAAGACCCACCTTCTATGCGTGCCCTATATGTCGATGGCTGCCTCCGGGTCCACCCCGGCCTCGTATCGGCCGGTGAGGACTCGTTCCCTCAGGTGTTCGACGTAGAGGGCGGTCTTTATCTCCAGCGGGAAGTCGGGCGGCCAGATCCGTCGCTCGTAGCGGAAGCGGTGGCCACGGAAGGAGAAGTGGGTCTCCGCGTGGACTGACAGCCCTCTGGCCACGACGGCGAAGTGCTCCAGCCGCCCGCCCGCGAAGCCCGGGGGTTGCGCCGGGACGAAGAGTTCCTCAAGCCCGTCGCGTGCGAGGAAACGGAAGCGTTCGACGTACTTGTCCCGGGTCTCGTCCACGTCCACGGGTACCATCCTCCGACACCTTATGCCATCGAACTCGGATTCTCGCCCAGCGCAGTTGTGGACCGCGCTGGTGACCGATCCGAGAACGATAGTGGATTGCATGCGCCGGACGTGTGACCAGGTCGATACCGCACTAGATCCAGAGTTACGAGAAGGTGCTGGTCGACTAGAATCCGAAGCCGCAGCACGTCGTCGTCGCCGATGACGTCGGTGGCAGCGTAGAGAAATTCCAGATATGCGCGATAGGTTGGCTCGTAAGCTGATCGGGCCGCGCGTATGCGAGCATCGCGTGACTCTTTATCCGCCACGATCGCCTCGTGGACCACGGTGCGGTAATCGGTCAGCTCGGTGGACAGCCTATCGATGCTCTCCACCACGGAGACAGGCCCCAACTTGCGAACAAGTTCCTCTGCCGGCCCGAAAGCTTCGACAGGTTCGCTCCATACCCGCCGTGCTTCAGAGAGCAGTTCCTCCGTCTCCTGCGGGGTTGCATCGATGGTCAGGGTCGCATGGATGCCAGCTCTGCGGAACAGGTCTAGTCGCCTCTTAAACTGCCCGGCGTAGTTCAAGTAAGCTGCCTTGCGTGAGGCAAGGTCCACGTTCCTGGGTTCTGCGTCCATGTGGTCAGTTTGGTTGGTCTCGCTCGCGGTGTCACGGGCTGCCGAGCCACGTTGATCACACCCGCGGTCCGTGATGACACGGATCTCAGGAGACGGCGACGTTCCAGTAGTACCAGATTGGGGCGATGCCCTCTACGCCGATGTCCCCGGCGTAAACAGCGTCACTGCCCGGCGCGCCCACCCTCGGCAGGGGTGGCCGTACGTTTCGGCCGCCTACCTCGTGAAGCTACGGGTCCGGTACCTCAGCCCCGACCGCGAGACCTGCCACCCGCCGTCCTCGGCGACCCGCCACTCCGGGCCCGCCACCGGCGCGTACGTGTCGCCGGTGATCGTCGTGTCGATCTCCGTCACCGACAGCGTCGTGGCGTGTGCCAGCGCGGCCCGGTAGACCTCCCCGCCGCCGATCACCCACACCGTGTCGGACGCGGCCGGCTCCGCCGGCTCGGCGGCGGCCAGTTCCAGGGCCTCGGCCACGGACCCGGCGCGTACGGCGCCGTCGGCGGCCCACCGTGGGTCGCGCGTCACCACGATGTTGCGCCTGCCGGACAGCGGGCGGAACCGCGGCGGCAGCGAATCCCACGTCCTGCGTCCCATCACCACCGGGTGCCCAAGGGTGGTCGCCTTGAAGTGCGCCATGTCCTCGGGCAGCCGCCACGGAACGGCGTTGTCCGCCCCGATCACGCCGTCGCGGGTCTGTGCCCAGATGAGCCCTGTGTTCATACCGCGACCGGGGCCTTGATGGCCGGGTGGTGCCGGTAGTCGTCCACGTCCACGTCTGCGTAGGCGTAGTCGAAGAGCGAGTCGGCCCGGCGCAGCCGCAGCTTCGGGAACTCGTACGGGCTGCGCGACAGCTGCTCCGTCACCTGCTCGACGTGGTTGTCGTAGATGTGGCAGTCGCCGCCGGTCCAGATGAAATCACCCGGTTCGAAGCCGGCCTGCTGCGCCACCATGTGCGTGAGCAGGGCGTAGCTGGCGATGTTGAACGGGACGCCGAGGAACAGGTCCGCGCTGCGCTGGTAGAGCTGGCAGGAGAGCCGGCCCCCGGCGACGTAGAACTGGAAGAAGGCGTGGCACGGCGGCAGCGCCATGTCGCCCAGCTCGGCGACGTTCCAGGCGGAGACGACCATCCGGCGGGAGTCGGGGTTACGGCGCAGGGTGTCGAGGACGTCGCTGATCTGGTCGACGTGCCTGCCGTCCGGGGTGGGCCAGGAACGCCACTGCACGCCGTAGACGGGGCCCAGCTCGCCGTCCGGTCCGGCCCACTCGTCCCAGATGGTGACGCCGTGCTCCTGCAGCCAGCCCACGTTGGAGTCGCCGCGCAGGAACCACAGCAGCTCGTACACGATGGACTTGAGATGCACCTTCTTGGTGGTGATCAGCGGGAACCCCTGGGAGAGGTCGTACCGCAGCTGGTGCCCGAAGACACTTCGGGTGCCGGTGCCCGTCCGGTCGGCCTTGGCCGTCCCGGAGGTGAGCACCAGTCGCAACAGGTCTTCGTACTGGGTGTCCGCCACAGCGGTCGAGTGTACTGCCGCCGACCAGGCAGACCGCGATACGGAACCGCCGCCACCGCCGGTCCTCGACGCGACGCAAAGCGAAGGACGCGACGCGACGCGGCCCCGGGCGCCGTACGGCATCGGCGCCCGGGGCCGCCGCCCTACGCGCGCTGGTGCCGCACCCCGTGCACCGCGGCGATGACCGCCGCCGCGCCCGCCGAGATGCCGGCGATGACGAAGCAGAGGACGTACGCGTCCACGGTCGGCACTTCGGTGCCGTCGATGACCTGCGCCGCCAGCACCGCCGCGGTGGCCGCGCTGGCGATGCTGCCGCCGGCGGTGCGGACGAGGGAGTTGATGCCGCTGGCGATGCCGCTCTGGTCCATCGGCACGTGCTGGACGGCGAGCGTGCCGAGGGCCGCGTAGGCGATGCCGATGCCGAGGCCCTGGATGCCGCTGAAGATCATGATGTCCAGCGCGCTGTCGTGCATGAGCGCCAGCCAGATGTACGCGACGCCCGCGACGACCGAGCCGAGGGCCAGGGTCCAGGCGGCGCCGAGCCGGGCCTCCAGGCGGCCGGAGAGAGCGGAGAAGATCAGCATGGTGAAGGTGCTGGGCAGCATGTAGAGGCCGACGTCCAGCACCGACCCGGTGAGCCCGTAGCCCACCTGGTCCTCGGGCGTCTGGATGAAGTTCGCGATGAGGGTGAAGGCCGCGAACATCGAGAAGCCGAGGAGCAGCGAGGCGAGGTTGGCCGAAAGCGACTTGGGGCCGACCAGGATCTGCAGCCGCACCAGCGGCTCGCGCACCTTCAGCTCGACGGCCACCCACACCGTGCACAGCACGACCGCGGCGGCGAACAGGCCGAGGATGCGGGTGTCGGTCCAGCCCCACGAGTTGCCCTGGCTGATGCCGAGCAGCAGGCTGACCAGCCAGCCGCCGAGCAGGCCGGCGCCGAGGAGGTCGGGACGGCCGCCGGCGCGGCGGCCGGAGTCGCGGGTGCAGAACAGCACGAACAGCAGGCCGACGACGGCCATGGCGGCGGCTATCCAGAAGACCGGGTGGTGGGAGTCGGTGTGGTCGGCGATGAGGCCGGTGACGAGCATGCCGACCGCGCCGCCGACGCCGAGGGTGGCGCTGACGACGCCGATGGCGGTGGTGACCCGCTCGCGCGGGTAGGAGTCGCGGATCATCCCGATGGCCAGCGGGATGACGGCCGCGGCGGTGCCCTGGAGCGCGCGGCCGACGATGAGTACGGCGAGGGAGTCGGACACCGCGCAGATCACGGAGCCGGCGACGAGCAGCGCCATCGTCACCGAGATCATCTTCTTCTTGCCGTACATGTCGCCGAAGCGCGACAGCAGCGGCGTGGCGACCGCCCCCGCGAGCAGCGTCGCGGTGAAGACCCACGAGACGGCGGCGACCGAGATGTCGAACGTCCGCATGAGCTGGGGAAGCATGGGCAGCACCAGCGTCTGCTGCAGCGATACGACGAGGCCGGCGCTGCCCAGCGCCAGCAGCGTCAGGCCGGGGCCGGCCTGGCCGGGCCGGTCGGCGTGACCCTTCTCGGCCAGCGTGGCGGCGGTGTCTGTCATCGGGGTGGACTCCTGCGACGGGAAGTGGGCTTTACTTGACTTACGCAAGCATGTTGCACTTAGTTGAGTCAAGCAAACTTCTTGTAAAGGGATGCCTATGTCCTTCCGGTCACCAGCAGCCGTCCACGTCTCCCCGGACGCGGCCGAGATCGAGCGCGCCCTCAGCCGCATCGCGTATCTGAGCAGCCGGGTCCGGCAGCACGACCGGCTGATGGCGCTGGCCGGGGTGCCGCTGGACCGGGCGGCGGTGGCGCTGCTACGGCAGCTGGAGGACTCCGAGCCGCTGCGCCTCGGCGAGCTGGCGGGGCAGCTGGGGGTGGAGGCGTCGCACGTGACGCGGCAGGTGCAGCAGCTGCAGAAGGCCGGGTACGTCAGTCGCGTCCCGGATCCCGACGACCGCCGGGCGCAGCGCATCCGGCTCACCGAGTCCGGGCGGGAGGCGATCGGGCGCATCCGCGAGGTGGCGTGCCAGGGGATGCAGGTGGCCCTGGCGGAGTGGTCGCCGGAGGACCTGCGGCGGCTCGCGGAGCTGTTCCACCGGATGGTCGACGACTTCGTCGCGCTCGCCGACGGAGGGGCGGCCGAGGGGGAGGGGGCCGGCGTCCCCGGTGACTCCGGCCCGTCCGACGAGGCGGACTCGGCGGGGGCGGGGGCTTGACAGTTCACCCGCATCACGGCCGGCTTCGCCGGCTGACCACCCGCACGCCGCTACGAGTACGTCGGCACTCCCGGGTCCCGCCCCGGAGGGCCGGGGGTGTAACCGGCCTCCTCGACGGCGGCGTGGATGTGTGTCCGCGGCACCGGGCGGTCCGCCCGGACGACCACGATCTCGGCCGCTATGTCCACGCGCACGTCCGTGACGCCGGGGACGCGGCCGATCTCCTCGCCGACGATCTCCGCACAGTGACCGCACACCATGCCCAGCACGGTGTGACGGGACTCGATCACGGGCCCTCCCCCTTCTCGTTCGGTGCTTCGCCGGTCGTCACCGGTTCCTTGTCCGTCCGGCTGAGCTGGTGTGTACGACGTATCCGCCCGTCCGGGGCCAGCTCGCCGAAGAGATGGACCTCCGTGGCGGTGCGCCGCCCCCTGCGGTCGGTGGCGTGAATGGTGATGCGGGCCGCTATCCGCTCCCCGTCCCGCAGCGCCTCGTGCACCTCGAACGCGAAGTCCGACAGGTTCTTCCGGACCGGGCGGACGTGGGCCACCAGCCGGTCCCGGTCGATCCGGATCCCATTCGCGGTCTGCACCACATCCGGTGTGTAGTAACGGTCGACGACCGGGCCCGGGTCGCCGCCGTCCGCCACGATCTCGCGCGTAAAGGACGTGAAGAACTCGGCCATGAACTGCCGGGCCGTCCGACCGCCGGCCAACCCGCCGACCGGCCCGCGGGCCCCTTCGCCGGGCTGCTCGCCGGTCGTCCCGCCGGTCGTCCCGCCGGTCGTCTCGTCGGTTACCTCACGGGCTGCCATGTCGTTCTCCCCCCGGGCGGGACGTGCCCGCGCGCATCGGCGAGGTAGCACCCCGTGGGCGCTATCTCTTACATTATGTAAGATATAACACCCGACCTAACTTTGACAAGGTGTATGACTTTGCCCTCCAAGGGAGCCAAGGAACCCACGGGGTCCACGGGAGACCGCCCCTCCCCGCGCCGCCGCCGCGCCGACGCCGAGCGCAGCCGGTCCGCCATCGTGGACGCCGCGGTCCGGCTGCTCGGCGAGCGGCCGGAGGCCAGCGTCGAGGCGATCGCCGCCGCCGCGGGCGTCACCCGCCAGACCGTCTACGCCCACTACCCCTCGCGCAACGAGGTGCTCACCGCCGTCTTCGACCGCGTCACCGCGGAGACCGACGCCGCGCTGGACTCCGCCCGCCTCGACGAACTCCCCGCCGCCACCGGGCTGTTGCGGCTCCTCGACGTCAGCTGGGAGATCGCCGACCGCTACCCCGGCCTTCGGCACGCCGAGCCGCCCCCCGCGGACCGCCGGCAGGAGCGCGAGCAGCACCGTCCGATCATCGACCGGCTGGAGCGGATCGCCCGCCGCGGGCAGGAGTCGGGAGAGTTCGACCGGGACGCCGAGCCGCGCTGGCTGGCCGCCGCCACCGTCGCCCTCGGGCACGCGGCGGGGGCGGAGGTCGCCGCCGGCCGGATGACCCCGGCCGCGGCGGCGGAAGCCCTGCGCACGGGGGTCCTGCGCCTGTACGGGGTGGAGAGCTAGGAGCGTGTCCCGGTAACGGGCAACTGGCCGGGAGGTCGTGATGGGCCCCGCGGGCCAGGCCCGTCAGCCCGGCCCGCGGGCCGGGCTGACGGGGCCGGACGCCCCGTCAGGTCCGACCCCGCTCGGCGCCTTCCGGCGGCGTCCTCGGACGGCGCCTGCCTGCGGCGCCCTTCCTGTGCGCCGCAAAGTACGCCGCCGAGTACGCCGTCGGGCGCGCCGCTGAGCGCGCTGTCCAGCGCGCCGTCAGCCCTGCTGCCTCCCGGGCGCGTTCCGCCGCTGGTTGTACACCAGCGCGCCGCCCGCGAAGATCACCGCGCCCGCGCCCGCCAGCGCGGCCGGCAGCACCGCCGAGGAGTCCTCGGAGGTGGCGGCGAGGTTCGACTCGCCCTCGTTCAGCGTCTCCACCGCCTGCGCCTGCTTGCCCGTGGCGCCGTGGTCACCGTGGTCGCCGTGCACCGGGTCGGCCTTGCTGTTCTGCTGGTCGCCGCCCAGCTCCCGTACCTCGTCCGCCGACAGGGCGCCCGGCGTCAGGCCGGTGACCTCGCCGTTGCCGCCGTCGAAGACGACGTCCGAGCAGGAGAAGAAGTTCTCCTGGCTGTCCGAGCGGATCCACTGGATGAACAGCATGTGCTGTCCGCTGCGCTGGGGCAGCTGCAAGTCCCAGTAGTAGTGCCCGCCGTCCGAGCCCGCGCCGCCCTCCTGCGGCGGGTCGGTGACCGTCTGCAGGTGCTCCAGGTCGCCCCAGGCCAGCGGCTGGGTCGGGCTCCAGCCGTCGTTGGTGATGTAGACCTCGAACTTGCCCGGGTGGTGGGCCCAGTTGCTGTACTGGAGGTTGATGGTCGCGCCGGCGGTGAGGTGGGTCACCGGCCAGTCGTCACGGGCCGCGTTGTACGGCGAGAAGTCGTACGGGCTGCGGTCGCCGGCGCTGCAGATCGTGCCGTCCGGCACGTAGCCCTCGCCCTTCCCGCCGGCGTTGGAGTCCAGCACGGCGAACCAGTTGTACAGCGGCGTCGTGCCGGCGGCCTCCACCGCCGCCGCGCACGCAGGGTTCGACGGCATCTGCGTGTCGCCGTTCGCGAGCAGGTCCTTGTAGCACAGGAACGTACGCGAGCCGGGCTCCATCGCGACGCCGTGGGCCGAGGCGGGCGTCGGCACCGCGAGCGCCGCGGTCGCGACGCCCGCGACCCCGGCGAGTGCGAGCGTGCGCTTGAGGCGGATCGAACGGCCGGCGCGGACGAGTCGTTGGACAGCCATGGTCATGGTCTCCTTCGGGTTCTCCCTGAGCGCTGACGCGAGAGCCCGCGACCCTGGTCCGCGTGACGGGCCGCCGAGCCGTCCCGGGATCGGCGTCCGACGACCTGGCAGGGGGTCTCACGTTCGTCGTGAACAGGTCAATGGGAGCGCTCCCACTGACGGTAGCGCGGTATTACACCGCTGTAAACCGCTGTCGCCGGAACTACGGGCATGGGCCGGGCGGCGGCGTTGTTGTCGGTCTCGACAGCCCTGCCGTGAACAGGAGTGACACATGCCCGAGAGCCGCGACACCGAGGTCGTCGTTTTCGACGTCCTCGGCACGCTTGTCGACGAACCCGGCGGCCTCCGCGCGGAGATCGGCGCCGCTGTGCCTGCCGCCGGCGATACGGCGGTCGGCGAACTGCTCGCCCTCTGGCAGGGCCACGTCGAGGCCGAGCAGGGGCGGATGGCCCGCGGGGAGCGCCCGTACGCCGACAGCGACACCGTCGACCGCGAGGCCGTCGAACTGGTCGCCGAACGCGCCGGCATCACTGACTTGGAGACCCGCGCCCGGCTGGCCACCGCGACCCGGCGGCTGCCCCCGTGGCCCGATTCCGCCGCCGGACTCGACCGCCTCACGCGCCACTTCCCCGTCGCCGGCCTCTCCAACGCCTCCGCTCCCACGCTGCTGCGCCTCGCCGCGCACGGCGGGCTGCGCTGGCACCAGGCGCTGTCCGGCGCGGCGGTACGGGCCTACAAACCGGCGCCGGAGGTCTACCGGCTCGCCGCCGAGGCCGCCGGATGTCCGCCGGAGCGGGTGCTGATGGTCGCCGCCCACGCCTGGGACCTGCGGGCGGCGCAGCGGAACGGCCTGCGGACGGCGTACGTCCCGCGCCCGGGCGGCGATCCGCCCGCGGAGACGGACGCTTTCGACCGGCATTTCGACGGGCTGGACGGGCTGGTGGCGGCGCTGACGGGGGAGTAGCGCGCACGGCGGTGAAGAGGCGGGGGCGGCTGGCGCATACGCGCCCGTACACGAGCCCGCATACGCGCCCGACATCCCCCTGGGCGGCGGGGCTTCGGTGGGCCACGATCCTTCTGGCGGCCGAAGTGCCCGCCGGGGGGTGGTCGTTCGGGGACCCCTCCCGGCCGTATCGCCGAGGATGGGAGACGGCCGCAGGTGGCTCGCCCGAGAAAGGGACCACGATGGAAGCTTTTCCTCCGATGCCCGGCGAGCCGCCCTCCCGCCCCGGGCAGTCGCCGTCCGATCCCGAGCAGCCGGCGTTCGGACCCGAGCAGTCGGCGTCCGATCCCGAGCAGTCGGGGTTCGGGCCCGCGGAGCCGTTGTACGCCGCACTGGTGCCGCCACCGCCGCCCGCGCCCGCCCGGCCCCGCGACCCGTACGCCGTCGGGCTCGCCAACGCCTCGCTGCTGGGCGTCGGTTACGGAATGCTCCGGCGTCCCCGGATCGCCGTCGGCACCGCGGCCGTGTCGGTCGTGCTCGTCATCCTGCTGGCGACGGCCGGGCGCAACGGGTGGTTCCAGGGCGTCGTGCTGGCGTGGTGGATCGGCGTCACGGTGCACGGCTGGTACCTCGCCGGCGGTCGCCTGCCGCGCCGCGGAGCCGCCGCGCCGGGTGCGTCCCCGCAGGCCGCGGGGCCGACGCAGTCCGCGGGTGAGCCGCCGGAGGCCACGGAGCCGACGCAGGCCGCGGCATCGGAGCAGCCCCCGGCGCCGGCCCAGACCGCCGCCACCCTCCCGGCACTGGCCGCCGCCTCCGCCGCAGAGCCCTCCGACCCGTCCCCCGCGGAGCCCGCCGCCCCGCCCGTGAACGCGCGCCGGGACCGGCTCGTCGCCCTCGCCGTCGCCGCGCCCGTCATCCTCGCCTGCACCGCGCTGCGCCTCGACGCCTCCCGCATCGAGGACAACGCCGCCGACGCCCACCGCGCCGGCGAGTGCGCGCAGGCCGTCTCCGACCTCGACGGCCTCTGGTTCGGCCACCGCCTCGCCGACGCCCCGCTGACCGCCCGCGCCGAGGACAGCACCGAGGCGTGCGAGCTGCTGCTGAAGGCCGAGCGCCAGGCGGACGACGACCGCGTAGGCGGCGCCCGCACCCTCCAGGCGTACGCGAAACACCCCGACGCCCTCTGGGAGGGCGCCGACAGCCGCCGGGCCGACCTCCTCCTTTCCCAGGCGGAGGACGAGCTGGAGAACGGACTGACCGGCGACGCCGGGGCGCTGAGCGCGGGCTTCGGCCATCTCGGCACCGTCCTTGACGAGTTCACGGGCGACAAGGGCGCCGAGGACCGGAGCGACGACGTGGACGACGCGCTCGACGAATTCCTCGGTGAGCTGCCCACCGACAACGCCTGCCAGACCAAGGAGGTCACCGACTGGCTCGCGCACCGCGAGAGCGGCGACGACGGGCTGGACCGGGCCGCCGACGTCGTACCCGAGGTCGCGCCCGCCGCGATCGTCGACTGCGGCGACGAGCTGATGGCCAGCGACACCTGGGAGGGGGCCCGCACGCAATACCGTCAGCTCCTCGACGAGTACCCCGACCACGAGCTGGCGGGTGCGGCCGAGGACGGCGTGGAGCGCGCGGAACTGGCCATCCAGCTCGACAACGTAACCGGCCTGCTGGAGCCGCCGGACTACGGCGGCAAGCCCGCGTACTGCAAGAAGCCGGCCCCGTACCGCGGCGCCGAGCCCTACCGCGGCAACGGCCCGCACCGCGCGCTGCTCTACGGGCAGAGCACGCACCGCTCCAAGCTCCCGTCCTCCTGGAAGGCGAAGGGCCCGAAGGACGCCGTGGTGGTGATCTGTGCGGGCGCCTCGTCGTACGGGTCCACGGCGGCGACCTGCCCGTACAACGACCACCTGTCCCCCGGCGGGGTCGCGAACGTGTCGTTCAGGAACCGCGAGATCCCGGTCCGGGTCTACGAGCTGCGCACCGGCAAGCTGGTGAAGAAGACGAACGTCGAGATCGGCGGCTCCAGTTGCCCGGCGACCCTGGAGTACACGTACTACGGAATCGACAGCGGCCCGCCGTCCGACGTCTACGTCAAGTCCTCCGAGTCCGACGTGCGCGCGGGCTACGAGTCGCTGATCTACCCCTGAGAGCCGGAACCGGTCCGGGGCGGTGGCGGCCGCCCCGGACCGGTCCGGCTGTGCGCGCCGGCGGCGCGCAGGATCCGGTCGGCGCCGGACTCAGTTGGTCGCGAGCGCGTACGCCAGGTCCGGGACGAACTGTCCCGCCGCCGCCGCGCACCCGTCCGCCTCGCCCGGGGGCTTGACCCACAGCAGCGCGTCCACGGCGTCGTCCCCGGCCGACAGCGTCGGGTTCTCGCCCAGCGCGCGGCCGGCCGGGTCGCACCACTCGTCGCCGTTGGCGCCGTTGCCGTTGCGGCTGGTGTCCACGACCAGCTTCAGGTCGGGGTCGCCGATGGCCGACAGGATCTGCTTGCCGTAGGCGAGTTCGTCGGCGGTGGTGTGGAAGTTGGAGACGTTGGTGAACACGCCGTCCGCCTCCGCGACCCCGGCGGCCGACAGCCGGGCGGCCTGGTCGGCGGGCTCGTGCCAGCCGGAGTGGCCGCCGTCGAGGTAGACGTGGGCCTGCGGGTCGGCGGACTTCAGGGTGGTGACGGCCTCCCGCAGGGCCGCGTGCCGGGCGTCGCGGCCGGACTGGTCGAGGCAGTCCTCCAGGGCGAGCGCGTCGGTCTCCAGAATGATCACGACGGGGTGTTCGCCGAGGCCGTCGGCGATCAGCTGGATCCAGTTCTGGTACGAGGGCAGGTCGGGGGCGCCGCCGGAACTGGCGCCGCCGCAGTCGCGGTTGGGGATGCCGTAGACCGAGAGCACGGGCAGCGCGTCGCCGGCCGCGGCCATGTAGTCGGCGACCTCCTGCTGCACGGTGTCGGGGTTGTACGAGGCGAGCCAGCGGGCCTGCGGCTGGGAGGCGATGCGGTCGGCGATGACCGGCTGCCGGGAGTCACCGGCGTTGGCCGCCGTCCACTCCTGGACCTGGGATTCGGGGTCGATGTACAGCGGCCCGGGCAGTTCGGCGGTGTCGGCTGCGGTGTCGGCCGCAGCGTCGGCGGCGGCCCGCGGTTCGGCCTCGCGGCCGGTGTCGGGCTCCGTCGCCGGGGCGACGGTGGCGAGCGCCGCGAGGGTGAGGCCGGCGCCGAGGAGGCCGGCCAGGGTGGTGAGGTGCAATCGGCGCCTTATGCGTGCGCGCATGGTGGTCCGTCCTTGTCGCGTCTGCCGGAGACCGGTGGCCTCCGGGTGGGAGGTATGCGTATGGGAGCGCTCCCATGCGATGCCGGAGCATAGTGGCGGACCGCCGGGTTGGAAACACCGTGCGCGTGGCGGAGGGCGGGTGTGGGACGGACGTCACGCCCGGCGGCCCGCGGGATCCGGGTTACAGTCGTGCGGTGGACGTGGGAGGACCCGAGGACGAGGCCGTCGGCTGCCCGCTGACCGCCGTCGCCGCCAGGTACCTGCCCCGGCTGTCGGAGTTCGCTTTCGAACCGGGGCTGGTCGCGGCCGTCGACCAGCACGCGGCGGCCGTACGCGACGCGTTGGCGCCCCGGCAGCGCCGCCCCTGGCACGACCTCCTGCCGCAGCGGATCGAACGTGTCTGCGCGCCGCAGCGGATGCGGCGCGAGGATCTGACGGACTACGTGGTCGGCTTCACCGACGTGCTGGCCGAGAGCGACTGGCGCGAGCCGGTCGGGTACGACTTCGCGGTGCTGAGGCTGACGGCGGTCTGCTGGCTGATCCGCGAGTACGACCTGCTGTCCGGCTGAGCGGCGCCCCGTCCGGCCGGCGGCGCCGGGCCCGGGCCCGTACCCGCCGCCGGGCCGTGGTCGAGACGCTGTCCCGCGTGTTGACCGACACCCGCTCGGCGGCCGTCAGCCAGCGCTCCCAGCGCTCCCGCATCGGCGTGACCAGACCGCCGCCGACGCCCACGACCGCCCCGCCGCGAGGACCGCGATCAGCGGCGGGCCGTGATCGCCGTGGCGGGCGGGTGAACGCGGGCCGCCGCCGGATTGCTGCGTCGGTTACGTCCCGTATCGTCACGAATGCCCCGGCGATCAGGAGGGACCGTGCCCGAACCCCAGCCCGTGCTGGCCCCGCCCGCGACCGCCGCCGTCTTCCTCGTCGTCACCGTCGCGCCCGGCGGCGAGGAGACCGTCCGCGACGTCCTCGAAGACCTCCCCGCGCTGCAGCGCGCGGTGGGTTTCGGCGCCCCCGACGACCGGCTGACGTGCGTCGCGAGCATCGGCGCCGCCGTCTGGGGCCGGCTCTTCCAGGGCCCGCGCCCGGCCGGTCTGCACCCGTTCCGCGAGCTGGCCGGCGCGCGCCACCGCGCCGTCGCCACCCCCGGCGACGTCCTCTTCCACGTCCGCTCCCGGCGCATGGACCTCTGCTTCGAGCTGGCCCGACGGCTGTGCGCCCAGCTCGGCGACGCCGTCGAGGTGGCCGACGAGGTGCACGGCTTCAAGTACTACGACATGCGCGACCTGCTGGGCTTCGTGGACGGCACGGAGAACCCCGAAGGGCAGGCGGCCGGCGCGGCGGTGTTCACCGGCGCCGAGGATCCGCGGTTCGCCGGCGGCAGCTACGTGATGGTGCAGAAGTACCTGCACGACCTCGACGCCTGGGAGGCGCTGAGCACCGAGGAGCAGGAGCGGGTCATCGGGCGTACCAAGCTGGGCAACACCGAGCTGCCGGAGGGGGCGCTGCCCGACGACTCGCACGTCGCGCTCAACACGATCACCGGCGCCGACGGCGAGGAGCGCGAGGTCGTACGGGACAACATGCCGTTCGGCTCCGTCGGCGACGGCGAGTTCGGCACGTACTTCATCGGCTACGCGCGGGAGCCCGGGGTGCTGGAGGAGATGCTGGAGAACATGTTCCTCGGCCGGCCGCCCGCCGCGTACGACCGGATCCTGGACTTCTCCACGGCCGTGACCGGCTGCCTCTTCTTCGCCCCGGCCGCCGACTTCCTCGACGACCTCCCCGACCGGCCCACCGCCCCCCTCCCGGCGGTGGCGGCCGACCCGGACCCCGTACCCGACCCCCCGGCCGCCGGCGACGGCTCCCTGGGGATCGGCGGCCTCAAAGGAGCACCCGCACGATGAACAACCTGCACCGCGAACTCGCTCCGATCACCCCGGCGTCCTGGGCGGAGATCGAGGAGGAGGCCCGGCGCACCTTCCGCCGGCATGTCGCCGGCCGCCGTGTCGTGGACGTCACCGGCCCGGAGGGTCCGGAGCTGGCCGCCGTGGGCACCGGGCACCTGGAGGAGATCGCGCCGCCCGCGCCGGGCGCGACGGCGCGGTTGCGCGCGGCGCAGCGGCTGATCGAGCTGCGGGTGCCGTTCACCGTCGGCCGCGACGCCGTGGACGACGTGGAGCGCGGCGCCCGGGATTCCGACTGGCAGCCGGTCAAGGACGCCGCCCGCACCGCCGCGTTCGCCGAGGACCGCATGATCGCCGACGGGTACGCCGCCGGCGGCATCGACGGCCTGCGGACGCGCGCCTCGCTGCCCGAGATGAGCCTGCCGGCCGAGGTCCGCGACTACCCCGACACCGTCAGCCAGGCGCTGTCCGCGCTGCGGCTGGCCGGCGTCGGCGGCCCGTACTCGCTGCTGCTCGGCGCGGATGCGTACACAGAGGTGAGCGAGACCGCGGACCACGGCTACCCGGTCGCCGAGCACATCTCGCGGCTCCTGGACGGCGAGCTGATCTGGGCGCCGGCCATGAGCGGCGGACTGGCGCTGTCCACCCGCGGGGGCGACTTCGAGCTGCGCCTCGGCGAGGACCTGGCCATCGGGTACACCGCGCACGACGCGAAGACCGTGCAGCTGTACCTGCACGAGACGCTGACGTTCCTGACGTACACGGACGAGGCGATCGTCGTCCTGCGGGCATGAACGACGTGCGCGACGACGAGGACGGTACCCGGGGCAGCGGCCGGGACGGCGGCCCGGAGTGCCGCCGGAACCCGCTGCTGTCCTGGCTGCGCGACATAGGGCCCGTGGTGCTCATGGTCGTCGCGTACTTCCTGCTGCCCCTGCACCTGCTGGGCGCGGAAAGACCCGAGCTGAGCTGGACGCTCTTCGCGGTGGCGCTTGGCGCCGTCACCGTGATGCTGCTCCGCGAGATCCGGGCGGTGCTGCTGGACGTGCCGCACGCCCGTCCCGGGTTCACCATCCCGCTGCTGATGATCGCCTCGATCCTCGTCTTCGCCGCCGCGTACGGCGCGATCGCCCGGCAGTCAGCGGAGTTCCACGGGCTGCGGACCCGGGTCGACGCGCTGTACTTCACGGTCGCGACCGTGGCGACCGTCGGCTACGGCGACATCACCGCGCGCGGGCAGACGGCCCGGATCCTGGTGATGGGGCAGATCACGTACAGCTTCGTCTTCCTCACCGCCGCGGCGACGGCGCTGAGCAGCCGGGTGCGCCGGGCGCTCGGTGAGCGGCACGGCGGGGGCGCCGGGCAGACGTGAGGCACGCCGGGCCGTTCACCCGTATGGCCCCCACGGGATCGTCCGGCCGCGACCCCGGCGCGATGCTGGAACTCCCGGCCGGCCCTTCGGGCGGCCCTCGGTAAGGAGTGTGTTCCGATGACCACGCCCACCGCCTCCACCCGCGGCACCACGCCGACGACCCCCACCCCGTCGAGCCGCGGCCCCAGCCCGTGGGCGACGGGCGGCACGGTGTTCGCCGGGGTGCTGATGCTCGTGTACGGCGTCCTTGCGGTGCTCCAGGGCATTGCGGGCATCGCGCACGACGACGTGTACATCCGGCAGGGCGACTACACCTTCGAGTTCAACCTGACGGCCTGGGGCTGGATCCACCTGGCCCTCGGCGTCGTCGTCGCCCTGGCCGGCCTGGGCATCCTGCGGGGCACCGAATGGGCCCGTATCTTCGGCGTCGGGCTGTCGGCCCTGGCCGTGATCGCCAACTTCGCGTGGCTGCCGTACCGGCCGGTGTGGGCGATCGTGAACATCGCCATCGCCGTCTTCGTGATCTGGGCGCTGTGCACCGACCGCTCCAGGTCGCTCGTCTGAGGCGGCACGGGCCGCGGCGCTCCCCGGTACGCCGGGTGTGACACCTTTCCGCATCGCGACGCTGATGTACGGGAGTACCGACACGTGGAGGTGTGCATCGTCAGCGCCGCAGACATGAACAACGGTTTCCGCGAGCCGTCCCACCGCGCGCAGGAGTTAGTCACGTTCCTCCGCGACCGGTACGCGGAGCAGCGCAGGACCGCGGTCGAGCAGCGGTGGCAGCACTGGCAGCGGGAGGTCGCCGAGCTGAACGCCAAGCAGGCGGTCGTGGACAACTGCGAGCGGTGGTCCCTGATCGCCGCGGAGGCAGGGCACCGGATCGCCGGGATGTCCGCCGCGGGCGTGGGCGTCGAACCCGCCGAGGCCCTGGAGGCGGCCCGGCTGGACGGCTGTGCGACGGCGATGGTCCATGTCGTGGCGACGCTGGCGCTGCCGTACCAGCGGCATCCGGAGTACCGGGAGGTGTGGCGGCCGGCGCCGGGGCCGTGAGCCCGCGGGCCGGCGGATGGCCGGCGGGCGGACCGGGCCGGCGGGCGGACCCGGCGGGCGGGCCGCCGGGCCCCGGGCTGAGCAACGGGCGCGCCGGCCCCGGGGTTCAGCCGCCGGAGCGGCCAAGGAGGGTGCGTACCCCCGCCGCACTCAGCGTCAGCGCGCCCGGGCTGCCGGCGTCGATGGTGAGAGACACCTCGTCCGACGGCCAGGCGTTGGCCAGGAGCACCAGCGGCAGCTTGCGGTACCTCTCGACGGACGGCAGCGCGTACCCCATACGTGACTCGGAGGTGAAGACGGGCACCAGCCGGTCCCCGTTCGGCTGCTCCATCACCGGCAGCATCATGGTCTCCTCTGCGCCGGCCTGCGCCGGCTCCGCGCCCTCCTCCGGCGCGCCCGGTCTCTCGTCCGGCACGGGCACGAGCACCTCGCTGTGGGCCAGCGCGTGCAGCGCCGCCGGGTCCTTGGCGTCGGTCGCCAGTGCCTCCAGCGCCCGCTGAGTGGTCGACGGGTCGTTCCCCTGCGGTGCCTCGGTCATGGTCCTTCGCTTCCTCCGGTGTGCCGCGACGCGTGGTCCTTTCCGGCCCGCCCGCGGCATTGCCTACCCCGTACAGCGCCGAACGTGCCCCCTCTGTCACTCCCGTTGCGGGGCTGACCGAGTCGTTCCGGGTGTGCGCGCGCCCGCAAGGGACCATAATCCGGCGATGGACGACCCCGGGGGCTACACACACTTCGATCCCAGAGCCGGTCACCGCCTCGCGCTGCACACCGCCGCCAAGAGATTACGGGCGGAGTTCCGCGAAGTGTTCGGCGAGGAGACCATCGAGCGCTTCCTGTACGGCGCGTACGGCGACATCGCGGTGCGCGGCGACGCGCCCGACGAATGGCCGCGGCTGACCGAGCGCTACGCGCGTCGCCGGCTGCGGGCGCTGGTCCAGGCGGAGGGGACGGGCCGCGACGGGCCGCCCGTCGTGCTCTTCCTGTGCGTGCAGAACGCGGGCCGCAGCATGATGGCGATGGGCCTCACGGCCCGGCTGGCGGAGGGCCGCGCGATGGCCTGGTCGGCCGGCTCCGCCCCGGGCGCCGCGGTCGACGCGGCCGCGGTGGCCGCGATGGGGGAGCGCGGGATCGACATCTCGGCCGAGGTCCCCACGGCGTGGACGGACGAGATGGTCCGGGCGGCGGACGTGATCGTCACGATGGGCTGCGGGGACGCCTGCCCGGTGTTCCCCGGCAAGCGCTACGTCAATTGGCCCCTGGACGACCCGCGCGGGTGGCCGGTGGCGGAGGTGCGGCCGTTACGGGACGAGATCGAGCGCCGGGTCCGCCAACTCCTCGCGGACCTGGGGATCCCGCCCCGCGACTGACGGCCGGGGGCGGGGGCTCGCGACCGGCGGCCCGCAGCTGACGGACCGTGACTGACGGACCGCGGCGCTCCGCTTCACCCGAAGGGCGGGTGGCGGTGCGCGTGTTGGTCGGCGGGCCCGACGCCCGCGCTGCGGATCATGGTGAGGCCGCCGTCCGCAGAGCGTGAAGGACCCCCACCGTGCCGCGAACCCGCACCCTACGCATGGCACTTGCCGTGCTCGCCGTCGCCGCCGGCCTCACCGGCAGCCCCGCCGCGGCCGTGACCGCCGGGCACCCCGACCCCACGACCCACGCCCCGCTCGTCCGCCACGTCCCGGCCGCCGCCGCTCCCGCCGTCCCGGCCGCTGCTCCCGCCGCGGCTCCGGCCGACGTCCCGGCGCCCGCCACCGCCACCGCGCTCGCCACCGCACCCGCGTCCGCCACCGCGCCCGCGCCCGCCTCCGCCACCGCGCCCGCCTCCGCCACCGCGCCCGCCTCCGCCACCGCGCCCGCCTCCGCGTCCGCCAGCGCCACCGGCGGAGCCGCCCTGCGGGACGAGCCCGTCTGCACCGGCGAGCACCTCGGCGATGCCCGGCTGGGGCCGGAGCACCTGCCGCGCTGGTGGGAGCCGCGGGTCGGCCCGCTGCTGCAGGGCTGGCGGCGGACCGGCTCCCTCACCCCGGCCGCGTTCCTGGAGAAGTACTGGACGGGCCCGGCCGACGGCGGCGGCTGGAAGTACCCGCCGAACGACGGCTTCGCCGAGGTCAACGGCAAAGTGGACCGGGAGGCGACCCGCCTGGTCCACGGCCAGCTGCTCGACCGCTTCGGCTCGGAGTCCGGCGGCTACCTGGCCCCCGCCGGTGACCACTACTCCGAGCGGGCGCTGCCCCCGCAGAACCTCCACACCCGCGACCCCGCCGCACCCTGCGACTACCGCGTCTACCAGGTCACCAAGCCCTTCTGGGTCTGGCAGGGCGCGGTCGCGCCGTGGTTCGAACAGCCCGGCGGGGGCGAGCAGATCAAGCTGGACCCGGTCTTCCTCGACCCGGGCGAGGGGCAGCGCCTCAACGTCACCTGGCTGCTGGAGCACGGCTATCTGGCTCCTGCATGACCCCGGCCCCCGGCCCCGGCCGCGGAGCCCGGCGGGGAGAGGTGACCGCGCGGCGCGGAGATTCTTCGGGAGCCGCGCTACGGGCCGTCAGTGGTGCTCGGAGACGAGGACGGCGACCGTGTCCGGGGCCAGCGCCTCGAAGACGTGCGGTACGTCGGCGGGATAGGAGGCGTAGTCGCCCGGTTCGAGGTCGACCGGCTCGTCCGCCACGCCCACCCGGGCCCGGCCGCTGCTGAGCACGACGTGCTCGATGACGCCGGGGGAGTGCGGGTCGGAGCGGCGCGGGGGGCCGGGCTGGACGGTGATGAGGTAGATGTCGCGGCGCGCGTGGGCGGGGGAGGAGGCGAGCAGCGTCGCGGCGTAGTCGGCGCGCTCGGAGGGCACGGACGGGCCCTCGCCGCGCCGGATGACCTGCACGCGGGGGCGGGGCGGCTCGACGAGCCGGGCGAACGGCACGTCGAGCGCGACGCTGAGCGCCCAGAGGGTCTCTACGCTCGGGTTGCCGGTGCCGGACTCCAGCTGGGAGAGCGTCGACTTGGCGATGCCGGCCCGGCGGGCCAGCTCCGTCAGCGTGAGCCCCGTGCGGCGGCGCTCGCGCTGGAGCGACGCGGCGATGGCGTCGAGGGGGGCTCCGCCGCTCTGGGGCATGGCGCGTGCTCCGTTCGCTCTGTCGGTCGTTTATTCGGCTTGACGAACAGGCTAGCGGATGTTCAGCATGGCAGCCATGCGTTCGATATGGCGAACCCTCCGCGGCGGCCTCTCCCGTGACCTCGTCCGCGACATCGCGCTCGTCTGCGCCGCGGACACGCTGGTCGGCGTCTCCTTCGGGGCCATCGCGGTCGGTGAAGGGCTGCCGCTGTGGCTGCCGGTGCTGCTGTCGGTGGTGGTCTTCGCGGGGGCGGCGCAGTTCATGTTCGTGGGCATCATCGCCTCCGGCGGCACCGCGCTGGCGGCCGTGGCGGCGGGACTGCTGGTGAACGCGCGGCACGTGCCGTTCGGCTTCACCGTCGGCGACGCGCTGGGCGGCGGGCGGCTGCGCCGCCTCGTCGGCAGCCACCTGATGATCGACGAGACCGTGGCGTTCGCGCTGGCCCAACGCGACCCGGAGCGGCGGCGGGCGGCGTACTGGGCGTGCGGCGCCGGGCTGTTCGTGTGCTGGAACGCCGGGGTGGCGCTCGGTGCGCTGGGCGGTACGGCGGTGAGCGACACGGACGCCTTCGGGCTGGACGCGGCGTTCCCGGCGGTGCTGCTGGCGCTGGTGCTGCCGTCGCTGCGGGAGGCGGGTACGCGGCGGGCGGCGCTGGTGGGGCTGGGGGTGGCGCTGGCGGCGGCGCCGTTCCTGCCGGCGGGGGTGCCGGTGTTGCTGGCGCTTGCGGGGCTGGCGGTGGCGGGGACCGGGGCAGGGGCCGCGACCGGGGCAGGGGCCGGTGAGGGTGCGGCCGGCGACGGCGCGTGGTCGGAGGGCGGTGCGTCGGAGGGCGGTCCGCCGGTGCCGGAGAGCGGATCGGCGGCCGGCGGCGCGGAGGCGTCCGGGGCCGGAGAGCCGGGTGGTGGAGATGACGGGCCGGGGGCCGGTCCGTACGACGAGGAGCGTGTTCCGTGACCGCGACGACCCTGGTGGCCGCCGTCCTCGTGCTCGGCGCGGGCACGTTCGCCTTCCGCTTCGCCGGCCCCGCGCTGCGCACCCGCGTACGGCTGGAGCCGCGCGTGGAGCGGCTGATGACGGTCGCGGCCATCGTGCTGCTCACCGCCCTGGTCGGCACGCAGGCGCTGCTCGACGACGGCGGCTTCGCGGGGGTCGCGCGGCCCGCGGGCGTTGCGGTCGGCGGCGTCCTGGCGTGGCGCCGGGTGCCGTTCGTCGTCGTGGTCGTCGCGGCGGCGGCCACGGCGGCGGGGCTGCGGCTGTGCGGCGTGGACTGAGCCGGGCGGGGCGGGTGCCGTATCGGCCGATGCATCAGTCGCCGCATCAGTAGCCGCATCAGTAGCCGCATCAGCCGTGTCGACGGCCGCCGCGTCAGTCGCGGCGCAGCAGCGTGTCCAGCACGGCGTTCAGGTACGGGTCGCGGTCGGCGCCGGACGGCAGCAGGCCGGGCACCGTCCGGTTCAGCTGGAGGTGCCCGAGGTACGTCGTGTACGCGGCCGTCGCCCGCAGCCGCGCCTCGGCCGGCGCGAGGCCCAACTCCGCGAAGACCTCCGCCAGATAACCGATCCGGCGCTCCGTCACCCGGCGCAGCGCCTCGGCGACCTGCGGCTGGTCGACGGCGGTGAGCAGGGACAGCTCCAGCGGATCCGACGGCGCGGACCCGACCGCGTACCCGAACAGCCGGCGCAGCCGTAGCTCGGGGTCGGGCTCGCGCTCCGTCTCGGCGATGACGGCCTCGGTGCTCAGTTCCTCCCAGCGGGCGAGCGCCGCCTCGACCAGCGCGCCGCGGTTGGCGAAGTGCCAGTAGAAGCTGCCCTTCGTGGTGCCGAGCCGGGCAGCGAGCGGTTCGACGGCGACCCCGGCGAGGCCGCGCTCGCCGATCGCGGCGAGGGCGGCGTCCGCCCAGTCCCGCGCGCTCAGCCGGCGCTTGCCGGGACCGGGCTTGGCGCCCCGGGGGTCCTCTTGCTGCTGCTCACGTCGGTGTTGCGGCATGACCGTACGGTACCGTATGGTCGGTAACCATACGCAAGCGTATGGAGGAGTCGTGCGCACGGTACGCAACATCCACGAGCGGATCTTCGACGCCCCCGCCGCCGCGGTGGGCGCCCTGATCGACCGCCTCTCCGCCCCCGACGACCCGGTCTTCCCCAGCCCCGCCTGGCCCCCGATGGCCTTCGACCGCCCGCTGCAGGTGGGCGCCGCCGGCGGCCACGGCCCCGTGCGCTACGCGGTGACGGCATACGAACCCGGCCGCCACGTCCGCTTCGGCTTCACGCCCCCCGACGACGGCTTCCACGAGATCACCGTCGAGCCGCTGGACGGCGGACGCTGTCGGCTACGGCACGTGCTGGAGTCACGGATGGGCCCGGCGGACCGGCTGATGTGGGCGCTGGCGATCCGGTGGGTGCACGACACGGTGGTCGAGGAGGTCTTCGACAACGCCGAGCTGGTGGCGACGGGCGCGGTCGCCCGGCCGGTGCGCCGCTCGCCGCTGGTGCGGCTGCTGCAGCGCGCGGACGCCGAGAAGGCGACCGCCGCGGAGCTGCCGGTGAACGCCGGGCTGGCCCGCGGCGCCTTCGAGCGGCCGGACTTCGCCGACTCGTGGCAGATCGCGCTGCGGCCCGGCATGCCGCGGGACGTCGCCGCCTGGCGTGCCGTGCTGCCGTTCCCGGTCGTGGCGCGCGAGGGCGCCGAGCTGCTGCTCGGCCGGGACGCCGGGCACCTGGACTTCCGCGCCTCGGTGCTCGTCGAGGACGAGCGGGTCACGCTGAGCACGGTCGTACGGATCCACAACCTGCGCGGTCGGCTGTACTTCGCCGTGGTCCGCCGCTTCCACCCGCGGGTGGTGCGGCGCATGCTGCGCCGCGCGTGGCGGCGGGAGGCGCTGGGGGCGCCGTCGGCGGGGGAGCGGGAGCTGGCGCGGGTTTCGTCGCCGGCGGGGGCGGGGCCTGCGGGGCGCCGAAGCCTTTACGGAGAGTGATGTAAGATTTACGATGTGTGGGTGACGGCGCCGATGGGCGGCGCGGGACCGACGTCACCAGCCAGGGAAAACCGGGGTTTGTCGTATGGCCGATCCACTGTCCGCCTCCGTCGTCCTGCGTGCGCTGAAGCGCGAGGGACTGACCGTCGTCGAGCACGGCGAATGGCGCACGCACAACCGCAACCACAAGGGCCCGTGGGGCCCGGTGCACGGTGTGATGGTCCACCACACCGCCACGTCCGGCACCGACGACAGCGTCCGGCTCTGCTACCGCGGCCGGCCCGACCTGCCGGGCCCGCTCTGCCACGGCGTCATCGACAAGCGGGGCCGGGTCCACCTCGTCGGCCACGGCCGGGCGAACCACGCGGGATCGGGTGACGACGAGGTGCTGCGCGCGGTGATCGCCGAACGGTACGGGGAACGGCCGCCGTCGCCCAACGAGCAGAACACGGACGGCAACGCCCGGTTCTACGGCTTCGAGTGCATCAACCGCGGTGACGGCGAGGACCCGTGGCCCGACGTGCAGTTGGAGGCCGCCGAGCGGGCCGCGGCGGCGCTGTGCCGGGCGCACGGGTGGCACGCGAAGTCGGTGATCGGGCACAAGGAGTGGACGAACCAGAAGATCGACCCGCGCGGCTTCGGCATGCCGGGGATGCGCGAGCGGATCGCCAAGCGCCTGGCGGGCAAGCCGGAAGGCGAGCCCCCGAGCCCTCCGAGCCCCCCGGCCCCTCCCGACGCCCCGGAACCCCCGGATCCGCCGAGCCCGGCACCCTGACCAGGACCGGCCAGCCGGTCCGCCCGCCGGCCGGTCAATTCCTCCGCCCGCCCGGCCATCTCCCCTACCCGCCTCGGCCCCGCCAGGCCGCTCCGGCGGACCGGACCGACCAATCTGCCCCTCCGGGGAAGCCTCACCGCGCCGCGCCGGTTGCACCGTCAGCAAGCCTGCCAGCGACCGAGCGGAGACCCCGTGCCCGAACCACCCGCCGATTCCACCCCACCCCTGATCGTCCGCGACCTGCCCGCACCGCCCCCGCTGGTCCACCGGGCATGGACCGACGCGGACCTGCTGGCCCGGTGGATCGGCCCGCGGGGCTACACCGTCCCCCGGGACAGCGTCACCGTCGAACCGTACGTCGGCGGACGCTTCGACTACTGCCTGGCCGAAGCGTCCGCCGAGGACACCCACGAGGGCACCCGTCACTGGCTCCGCAACCACATCACCGAACTCGCCGCCCCCCACCTCCTCGTCCTCACCTCCGCCCCCATGCCGGAGTACGGCACCCCCACCCCGGTCACCACCCGCATCCACCTGACCCCCGCCCCCACAGGCACCCGCCTGACGTTCACCCGCCCCTACCCACCGGCCCGCCGCCCCACGGCCCGCGCCACCTGGACCACGTCCTTCGACAACCTCGAAGCCCTCCTGCGCACCCTCACCTGACTCGCGCGGGCGGCGGCCCCCGCGGTCAACAGGTACGGCGGTACGGGACGTCGGGCAGATGGGTGCGCCACTCGGCGGCGGTGAGGCCGCCGGCCGCGCGAGCACAGACGGCCGCGGCCCAGCGCTCCGGGCTCAGCGTGCGCCGCCGCAGCGGCGTGTGCGGGGTCGCCGCCCGCAGCTCCGTGTCGCCGTCCGCGAAGGACAGGGCGAGCACCGGGCCCTCGACCGGGGGCAGCACGGCGGGCTTGTCCCCCGGGGAGTCGGTCTCCCACAGCCGGAGCGCGCCGTCGGTGTCGCCCATGGCGACGGTGTCGCCGTCGCGGGAGAAGGCGATCGCGGGGGTGTACCAGTCGTCCTCGCCCGGGCGCAGGAGCCGGGGGTCCGCGGCGGCCGGGGCCAGCACGGCGAGCAGCCGCCGGCCGGAGCCGTCCCACAGGGTGGTCCGGCCCGTCGTGAAGTCCGCGACCGCCAGAAAGCGCCCGTCCGGGCTGAAGACCGCCTTCCGCGGCCAGTCCTCCTTGCGCAGTCCCGGAGAGATCCGCCCGGTGCGGGTGTCGACCCGCATGTTGGTATCGGTCAGCGCCCACGCGCCGTCCGGCGACACCGCGAGCGGGATCCCGCCGCGGTCCTGCCGGCCGTCCCGGACGCGGACGGTGTGCTCGTTGCCGTACAGCTCCGTCAGCCTGGTGCCCCGCAGGGTCGTCTCGACTCGCCCGGTAGCACCGTCCCGGAGCTGGACGGTGCCCCGCGGGCCGGCCGTCGAGGTGGTGGCGAGCGTGTCGCCGGCCGGGTCGAACTCGGCGTCCTCCAGCGGCTCTTGCCGCCAGCGGCCGTCGAGGAGGGCGGCCAGCGAGAGAGTGCGCAGGACGCCGCCGGGCACCGAGCCCTCCGTGTAGCGCAGCACACCCTGCTCCGTATCGAAAGCGAGGTCGCCGATCTCGCTGCTCGTGCCGCCCAGCGGATACCGCAGCAGCGGCTCCCGCCCGTCCGCCGTCCGCCATAACCGGATCTCCTCCGCACGCCGGTCGAAGGTCGCGGCGTACGTCCCGTCCGCGCTGAAGACGGCGTTGTACACCTCCTCGCCGCGCAGGCGGGGCCGCTCCCGGCCGCCGAGGACGTCCCAGGTGCGCACGCCGCCGTACGTGGTGAACGCCAGGCCGCGGCTGTCCGGGGTGAACGTCATCTCCTCGGAGCCGCAGATCCCGGGAGGCGCGGCGGGCGTGAACCGCACGGGCAGCCGGCGGCGTTCGCGGATGTCCCACACCTCCGGCCGCCCTCCCAGCGGGCACCACGCGAGCCGCCGGCCGTCCGGGCTGACCGCCGGATACCGCTTGGCCTGCCGCCGCGCGGGTATCTCGAACAGCAGGTCGCCGCCCGGCTCCCACACCTGAACGGTGCGCATGCCCGGGTAGCCCGAGCCGTCCAGCACCAGCAGATCGCCGTCCGGGGAGAAAGAGAGGTCGCCCTTGTCGGAGCGGCCGAACGGAGCCCCGGCCGTACGTCTTTCGCGCAGATCCCACATCCGCAGCCGCCGCCCCTCCGCGATCACCGCCGTGCGGCCGTCCGGGCTGACGTCCAGCAGACCGTCCGCGCCCCGCCCGTAGCCCGGATACGAGGGCAGCCTGCGGCCGGTCGCGGTGTCCCAGCGCCGCGTCTCCGCGGGGGAGATGCGCTGGAACGTGCGGTGGTCGGCGGTGTAGCGGGACCAGACGCCCTCGATCTCCTCCCGCGTCGGCTCCTCGAACACCCCCTGCTCCGGCTGTGCCGTCGCCGCCGCCAGCGCGGCCCGCGTCGCCGGTACGTCGGCGATCTTCCAGGCGGCCACGCTCAGCCGCAGCGCCGTCCGCGGCTGTGCGTACCTCAGCTCCGCGGCGAGCGTGGCGATCCGGCGCGCCTCCGCCTCGTCGCGCTGGCGGGCGCTGACCCGGCTCTGCTGCCAGGCCAGCAGCCCGGCCACGACGGCCAGCGACAGCAGCAGCGCCAGCGAGACGGTCAGCGCCCGCAGCCGTCGGGTGGTACGGGCGGCGGCCCGTACCCCGCGCTCGTCCTCCGCGACGCTCGCGTCCAGGAACTCGCGCTCCAGCGGCGTGAGATCGGCGTCCGCCGACGCGAACTCCTCCCGCGCGCCCGCCAGCCGCACCCCCCGGGTCGCGCCCCAGCGCCTGCCACGCCTCGGCCGCATCGGTCAGCCGGCGGTGCAGCCGCAGCCGCTCGCGGTGGGCGCCGACCCAGTCCGCCAGCCGCGGCCAGCCGGTGATCAGCGCCTCGTGCGCCAGTTCCACCGCCGTGCCGTCCGCCGTCAGCAGCCGGGCGCGCAGGAGCCGTTCGAGTACCTCCGCGGCCTCCGCGGAGCGCACCAGCTCCGCCCGCTCGGCCGGGCGGCGGGTGTCGGGGGTGCCGTCGCCGGGGGCGATTAGCCGCAGGAGCACGGCCTGTGCGACGGCGGCCTGTTCGGGCCCGAGGGCGGCGTAGAACTCCTCCGCGGTGTGCGCGATCGCGCCCCGCACGCCGCCGATCTCCTCGTACGCCGCCACCGTCAGCGTCCGCCCGCGCCGGCGCCGCCACAACTCCAGCAGCGTGTGCGACAGCAGCGGCAGCCCGCCCGGCTCGTCGGCGACGTCGGCCACCAGCCGGGCCGTCAACGCCCGCTCCACCACCAGCCTGCCCGCCGCCGCCGGGCCCACCACCGCCTCGCGTAACCGCGCCGGCGACATCGGGCCCACCGGCAGGGTCGCCGGCCGCACCGCCTCCGCCAGCCGGTGGTCGGCCAGCAGCCGGGCGAAGAAGTCCGCGCGTACGGACAGCACCACCCGCAGCCGCGAGCCCGGCTCGACCGCCGTCCGCAGCAGCTCCAGGAACGCGGCCCGCTCGGCCGCGTCCCGGCACAGGCTGAAGACCTCCTCGAACTGGTCGACCAGCACGACCGTGTCGCCCTCGCCGGCCGCCGGGACCAGCCGGGCCGCGTGCGTACGGGCCGGCTGCCCGCTCGGCGTGAGGATCCGTACCGCCGCCACCCCCGCCGCCTCCGTCAGCCGCGGCACCAGCCCGGCCCGTAACAGCGACGACTTCCCGCTGCCCGACGCGCCGACCACCGCCGTGCAGCGGTGCTCCCGCACGAGCGCGGCCAGTTCGCCGGCGAGTTCGTCGCGGCCGAAGAACAGGCCCGCGTCTTCGGTGCCGTAGCGCGCGAGCCCTCGGTACGGGGCCGCGTCGGCGGGTGCCGCCCGGGCCGCGTCGGCGGCGGCCTCGGCCTCCCGCCAGCGCCGCTCCCACGGCGCCGCGTCGCCGCCGCAGGCGGCCACGTACGCCAGCAGCACCGGCAGCGACGGCAGCCGCTCGCCGGCCGCGGCGGCGGAGAGCGTCGGAGCGGAGTAGCCGGTGCGTGCGGCCAGCTCCCGGTACGTCGGTCCGCCGGCCTCGCGGCGGAGCTTGCGCAGCGCGTACGCGAACCGCTGCACAGGCCCGGCGGCCGGATCCAGCGCCTTCTCCCGCCGACCCATGACATCCCCACCCCTCTTTCACGCTAGCCGAATTGATAGGCGCGCCGAACGGGGACTGCCCATCAACGGGACGGCCGGTGGGCTCGGGGAGGTCATGCCGTCCGAGCCGCAAAGGAGCCCGCCATCGCCACCGTCCAGCAGCGCCTCAGCCGCCCGTCTGCCGCAGCCCGCCCCGGCCGCCGGCCCGCCGCCACCGCCGACGTCCCCCTGCCCCGCCCGGGAGCGGTGGCCGGCGGGCCCGCCGTGCTCGCGCTCGGCCTCGGGCTGTGGGGCCTCGGCCGGCAGGGCACGATGTGGCGCGACGAGGCGGTCACGTACGAGATGGCCCACCGCGACCCGTCCGCGCTGTTGCAGACACTGGCGCACTTCGACGCCGTGCACGGCCTCTACTACCTGCTTATGCACGGCGTCTTCGCGCTCTGGGACGGCGGCCTCCTCGCGCTCCGGCTGCCCTCCGTGCTGGCGACGGCCGCCGCCGCGGCCGGCGTCGCGCTGCTCGGCCGCCGGCTCGCGGGCCCACGCGCCGGGCTCCTCGCCGGGCTCGCGTACCCGCTGGTGCCGGACGTGCAGCGGTACGCGCAGGAAGGGCGTTCGTACGCGCTGGTGGCCGCCTGCCTCACCTGGGCCTGCCTGCTGTTCGTCCGCGGCGTCGACGAGCGCCGCGCCCGGCTCTGGGCCGGCTACGCCGCGCTGGCGCTGGCGGCGTGCTGGCTGCACGTGTTCGCGGTGCTGGCGACGGTGGCCCACGGCCTCACCCTGCGGCTGGTGCGGGCGCGGCCCGCGGCCCGGCGCGGCTGGTGGCCGGCGGCGGGCTGCGTCGCGCTGGGGATCGCGCCGCTTGCGGCGCGCGGTGCGGGGCAGTCGGCGCAGGTGGACTGGATTGGCCCGCCGGGCACGGCCGCCCTGCTGAAGTACGCCGTGATCGTGCTCCTCGGTCTCGGCCTCGCCCGGTACGTCCCGCGACCCGCCCGGCGACTGGTGCACCTCGCGCTGCCGCTCGCGATCCTCCCGGGCGCCGTGCTGCTTCTCGTCACCCCGCTGCGACCGCTTTACGTCGACCGCTACGTCCTCTGCTACGCCGTCGGCCTCGCACTCCTCGCCGGGGCGGCGCTCGACGGGGCGTTACGCGCCGTACGGCACGACCCGGTCTGGTCGCGGCGCGCCGCCGCCCGGCGCGCCTCCCGGTCACGGCCCTTCGGCCGTCGTGCCCCGCGACGCCTGACGGCCGCCGTCGCCGCCGTCCTCGCCGCCGTCCTCGCCGCGCTGCTCCCGGCCGCGCTCCACCTGCGCACGCCCGCCAGCCGGTTGGACGACGTCACCGCCGTGGCCCGCGCCGTACAGGACCAGGGCCGGCCCGGTGACGGCGTGCTGTTCCTGCCCGCCCGGCGGCGCGTGTGGCTGCAGGGTGCGCCCGGCGCGTACGACGGGCTCGTCGATCTGGCGCTCGCCGCCCCCGCCGCCGACTCGCGCACCCTCTACGGAGTGGAGCTGCCCGCAGAGCGCATCCGCGCCCGGCTGCTGGCCGCCGACCGGGTCGTCGTGCTGCGTGACCCGGTGGGGCAGCCGCTCGACACCACGCCCGGGGAGGTCGTCAAACGCGCCGTGCTGCGCGCGCACTTCACCGAATGCGTGACGCGCGCCGTTCGGGGTGCCCGTGTCTCCCTCTACGCGCGGTCCGGGCTCTGCCGGGCCGACTCCGCGTCGGCGGCCTCGTCGGCCGGCTCGTGGTCCTCGTCGTCGCCGTCGTTCTCCGTGGAGTAGCGGGGGCGCGGGGCCGAGGTGCGGACGATCTCGACCTCCGCGTACGGCGGGGTGTGCAGCCACAGCCGCCGCCCCACCGCGAGCCACACCACCCAGCAGAGCGCCACCAGGCCCGTGAAGCCCACCAGAGTGTTCGACAGGACCTCCGTCAGCGGCGGATGGTCCACCGTCGCCTTGTCCACCCAGTACGGGCCGCCCCACTTCCAGTCCATCGGGGCGTCCTCGGACGCCTGCGCCCAGATGGTCCAGGCGAATATCCGGCACGCGCCGTAGAGGAAGTAGGCGTGGTAGAGCGCCAGCAGGAAGCGGTCGGACAGGCCCACGCGGTGCCGGAGCCAGCCCCAGGCCGGGTCTGCGGGATAGACGTGCTGCTTGAAGTAGGTGGAGGTCAGGGAGCGGTAGTTGTACGCGAGCATCGCCAGCCAGAACAGGTCCCAGACCAGGCCGAGGCTGCCGTAGTACGCCGCGGCGTCGCCGTAGCGGCCCTCCTGCGCCGCGTACGCCCACATGCCCGTCGAGTACTGCTGTTCGGTGAAGGGGAAGAAGAGCATCACGCCGACGCTGTCGAAGCAGTCGGTCAGCACGTGCGCCCACTGCCCGATCAGCAGGCCCAGCGCCCATTCCCGGCTCTTGAAGATCACCAGCACGAGCAGCGCGAGCACCACGCCCCACGCCAGGGTGTGGGTGAAGCCGACGCCCGGCCAGCCGCGGTGGTAGTCCCAGGCGCTCTCCGGCTTGAAGGAGAGGGGGCCGATCTCGACGCCGTAGACCGTGCCCTTCGTGCCCATGTCGGGCAGGAAGCAGCCGAGGAGGATCGCCAGGTACGAGACCTTGACCTTGGTGTGCTTGTGGAGGATGTAGCTCTCCAGCTCATGTGCCGCCCAGCTCACCGGTCCACCCCCGCGCTGCCGGCGTCGGCGTCCGCGTCGGTCTCGACGGCGCCGTCGTCCCCGTCCCCGTGCCGCCGTGCGCGCAGCTTGTCCACCGCCCAGCCGGTCAGCAGGATCGCGACCACCGCGACCACCGGGCCGCGGGTCCAGGTGAGGATGCCGCGGGTGAAGATCGCGCCGCCGGCGACGAGGGCGACGACGGCGACCGCGTAGCCAGCGATGTCGCCGGCGCGGGTGCGGCGTACGGGGCGCAGGAACGCCGGTCGGCTAGGCACCGGGGGTCACCTCCCCGCGACGGCTCGGTTCCGCGCCGCGGAGTGCCGCGCCGTGGAGCGCCGCGCCGTACGCGCCGGTCCGGCGGCGGGCCGGTTCCGTTCGTACGGGCCCGCCCCCGCGTCCCGTTCCGTTCCCGCGTCCGGCATCGCCGCCGCGTATCGCGCCCTCACCGTGCACCGCGCCCCCCACCGTTCCGGGCCTCCCCGCCGCGTGCGGCCTCGCCGTCACGTGCGCGTACCGCCACGTCCTGTTCCCGCCCCCGCGGCTCCCCGGCCGCGCTGGCCCCCTTCTGGTCGTCCGGGATCTTACGGGAGGGGGTGCGGTGCCCGGCACTGGGTGGTCAGTCGGCGGGCCTGGTCTCGTAGACCAGCAGCTCGGTGCCGGCGGGCGCGGTGCCGTCGTCGGGGGCCGCCCACATGCGCAGCCCGTCGCCGGCCAGCGCCTCCAGCAGCACGGGGTTGCGGGTCGCGACGTGCCCGCCGGTGGACCAGAGGGTCACCGGCACCTCGTGCTCGATGTCGAACGTCCGCAGGTCGATCGTCGCGATGCCGCCCAGCTCGAAGTCGGCGCCGGAGGCGTTCTTGAAGCCGGTGATGCCGGTGCAGAGCATCTTGCCCGAGTCGGCGTACGCGCAGTCCTGGTAGTCGACGAAGTGGCTCTGGTTCGTACGCCGCTGGAGCTGCCGGCCGTGCCGGTCCCAGCTGTAGAGGGTCCGCGAGCCCCACGAGACGCCGTGCACCTGGCCGGTGCGCGGCTCGGGCACCACGCCGCCGACGTGGTCGTCCACCCGGAACGCCGCGGTCGCCTTCAGCGTGCGGACGTCGACGCGGTAGACGACCGCCGCGCTGTTCGGCCGGTACTCCGCGACCGGGACCCACACTGAGCGGCCGTCGGTGTCGATGCCGCCGGGGTGGTACATGTCGCCCTCGCCCAGCGTGATGTCCTGCAGCAGCCGGCCCTTCAGGTCGAGGACGAAGAGGTGGCCCACGCCGCGGCCGGGGCTGCGGTCGTAGCCGTCGACGGGCTCCGGGTAGCGCACGGGCGGCTCGATGACCTCGACGCTGGAGAGGAACAGCCGGTCGCCGACGCGGGTCATCCCCTGCGGGTGATACGTCTCGAAGTCCAGCGGCAGCTTCTCGACCAGCTCCCACGTGCTGTTGCGGTCCAGCTTGCCGACGGCCTCGACGACGCGGGCGTCGCGCTCCGGCCGGTGGTCGCCGCCGGGCCGTGCGGCGGGGGCCGCGGAGGCGGCGACGGTGCCGAGCAGGGCCGCGGCCAGGGCAGTGACGCCGAGCGCTCTGACGTACCTCATGTGGATCGATCCTCTCCCTCGCGGGCCGGCCGGCCGGCGAGGTGCTCCCCGCGGTGGCCGCCGGCCGGCGCCCGATGATGGCGAGGCCATCCTGCCCGTACGTGACAGCGAGGCAATCCCGCGGCGAACAGCGGGACACGGCGACGCGATGCGGCGAGCGGCGGAGAGGCGCCGGGCCACCGGCGAACGGCGGCACGCGGCGGACATGACACGGCGACGGGACACCGCGCCGTCCGCGATGCCCCGCCGCCGCGCCGGGTACCCCCTTCTCAGTCCGCCATGCCGAGCACGGTCAGCGAGTACGGCGTGAAGCCCAGCTCCATCGTCCGCGTCACCTCGAACCCGTCCCGGGCCACCTCCGCCTCGATCAGCGACCCGGTGAACGGGTCCGTCACGTACACCGACTCCTCCCCCGGCGCCAGCGCCGCCTGGTTCTTCGTCCAGTCCGCGGAGACCTCGAACGGCTCGGTCACCTTCGAGGAGGCGACGACCTTCGCGCTCTTCGGGTCGACGCCGTGCAGCTCGCCGTCCGCGGTGAGCGCGAGGCCCTGGTCCCAGTACGGGTCCCAGGTGTACGTGGCACGCGCGGCCGGCAGGTCGACGCGGCGCATCGTGCGCTCGTCGAGGTCGATCGCGGCCATCGCCTCGTCGCCGAAGGTGCCGAGGACCGCGTCCCCGCTCGCGCCCGCGAAGGAGCTGACGTGCTCCTCCTCGCCGCTGCCCGCCGGGTTGGGGATCTTGTCGGTGGTCCACTCGCCGCCGTCGCCGCGCTCCAGCACCAGCACGCCGTCCGAGCAGCCGAAGAGCAGCAGCCCGTCGTCGACGGCGAGTTCGCCGTGCAGGTCGGGGCAGTCGCGGAAGGTGTCGACCTCGCGGTTGTGCTCGTCGTGGACGCGTACGCCCACGGGCAGGTCCTCCTCGGTCTTCCCGGGGACGGAGACGACCATCTCGCCGGTCTCCAGGGTCACGGCGACGCCGTGGTGCGGGCCCTCGGCCTTCAGCTCCCGCTCGGGGTCGGTGCTCGCGTGCTCCTCGCCGATGTGCAGGACCTCCGCCTTGCCCGTGCCGTCGTCGAAGACGGTGACGTGCTCGCCGTGCGGCACGACGTGCGAGGGGTACTCGCCCTGCAAGCTGCCGAGGACGCGGGGGCGTTCGTGGTGCGGGTCCTGGTGGGCGCCGTGGTCCTCCCAGCGGATGCCGGCGTCCACGAGGTGGGTCACGCCCTGCTCGCCCTGCGGCAGCAGCACGTGGGTGCCGTCCTCGGTGCGTACGGGCCGGGACTGGCCCTCGACGTCGAGCGTACGCACCGTGCCGCCGTCGGCGAGGCCGAGGACGCGGACCGTGCCCGAGCCCTGCTCGGTGACGACGGCGCGCAGCTCGGGGGCGCCGTGCGGGACCTTCTCGGCGGGCCAGCCGGACCGGTCGGCGCCGGCCGGTGCGCTGCCGGCGGCGCCGGACCCGCGGTCGGCCCCGGGCTTTCCGCCTGCTGCGTCGTCGGCGGCATCGTTCTCCGCACACCCGCCGGCCAGCACCAGGGCCATCGCCGCCACACCCGTCGCGAGCGCCTTCCTTGTTTTCGTAATGACAATCATTTTCATGACGATAGCAGGAGTGTGCGCGGACGTCGGCCACCGGGGCGCCGCCGCGGCGCGTGTGCGGCGGCCCGCGGTGCGGGACGCGTACGGCGACGCCACCGGCGCCGCGCGAGCCGCGCCGCGCGAGCCGCGCCGCGCGAGCCGCGCCGCGGTGCTCGCTCGTCATGACGCCGGCGGCGGGCGGGCGGTGGCCGGCCGTGATGTCCGTACGCGAGGTCCGTGACGCCTGCGCGCGGCGGGACGGAGCACGCGGGCATGCGAGAGGCCGGCGACCCCACCCAGCGGGGCCGCCGGCCCGTCTCGCGGCTCGGCGTGTGCCGTAGCGCGGCGCGCGGCTCACCACGCGCCGCGGCCGGGCGCACGTCGCGGCCGGGCGCACGCCGCGGCCCGGTGCACGCCGCCGCTCGGTGCACGCCGCCGCTCGGCGCACACCGCCGCTCGGCGCACGCCGCGGCTCAGTGCGTGTCGTGGCTCAGTGCGTGTCGTGGCTCCCGTGCTCCGGTGCCTCGCGGGTGGGCTTCATCGCCTCCGCGTTGTGCTCGCCGGCCACCGTGCCGTTCGGGTTGGTCACCACCAGCAGCCCCGCCACGCCCATGTCCGCGTGGCTCTGGACGTGGCAGTGGTACATCCACCGCCCCGAGCCGACCAGTTCGCCCGCGACGAACTGGAAGCCGAACGAGTCGCCCGGCCCGACGATCTTGTTGTCGATGATCGGCGTCGGGTCGTCCACGCTGGTCAGCATGCCGGTGCGGTTGTCCGCCCAGCGGTGACCGTGCAGGTGGAACGTGTGGTAGAACTCGCCGTGCGTGATCATGACGACCTCGCAGCGCTCGCCGAGCGTGGCCGTGAAGTCGGGGCCGTGGCCGGCGACGTTGTTGATGGTGTTGTCGTTGAAGACGATGACGAACTTCTTGTCGGGCAGCTTGTCGCCGCGCCGCCGGACGATCAGGCCGCCGTACAGCCCGCGCCTGACGCCGCCGGAGCCGTGCGGGGTGCCGACCGCGTGGTCGTGGTAGTGCCAGTAGCCCGCGCTGCCCGGCTGTATGGTCCCGTCGCTGCGGGTGCCGGCGGTGTGCGAGTGCCAGACGTAGTCGCGCGAACCGCCCGGCGGTACCGCGCTGTTCGTCATCGGCGTGCCGTCGTTGTCGATGTCGTAGTCGACGCCGTGGACGTGCAGGCTGGCCTCGATGTCGAGGTTGTTGACCAGCTTGATCACCATGCTGTCGCCCTCGTACATCTCCAGCAGCGGACCGGGGATGGAGGGCTTGCCCGGTTCGAGGCCGTAGCCGAGCTGGCCGTCCGGCATCGCCTCGGCGTACATGGTGATCCGCTTGATCTCGCCCAGAGGCTGGGGTTGTGGTTTGTCGTCGGACCCGGTGGCGGTCGCTCCCGAGGTGGAGAGCGCAACCGGGGTCGCCAGCGCGGCGGCGGCCGCCCCGCCGGTGAACGACCTTCTGGAAAAGACCTTGCGCGGCATGGTGCCCCCGCCTTCTCGCGCGTTTTTGACTCGTCCCTGACAGCCGTTCATGGTAGGGGCCTGTCGGAGCTTTGCCCATCCTCAGGACAAAGTTCGAACCGAATCCGGCTGTAGGCATTGGCAGTTCACGAAAAGCGGTCTAGCTTCCTACGGCGGCGCAGCTATCCCGCAGCATCCCGGTACGAGGTGGGAGGACCATGCGACGTAGGGGAAACGTCCTACGCTGGGCGGCCGGCGCATCGGCCGTGGCAATGACGGCAACGCTCCTGGCAGGAGCCCAGGCCGTGGCGGGGCCGCCGGACGGCGGCCCGCTCGCGGCCGGCCAGCCGCCGGGCCAGGCGGCGGCCACGGTGCTCGTGTTCACCCGGACGGACGGTGACCAGCACCCGGTGACCCAGGCGGGCGTCGAGGCCATCGAGGCGATCGGCGCCCAGGGGCCGGAGACGTTCACGGTGACCGTCACCGAGGAGGTGACGGACTTCACCGACAAGAATCTGGCCAAGTACAACGCGGTCGTCTTCCTCTCACCGGGCAGCGATCGGCTCAACACCATGCAGGAACAGTCGTTCCAGCGCTACATCGAGGCCGGCGGCGGTTTCCTCGGGATCCACGACGCGGCCCGCTCCGAGCCGGAGTCCGACTGGTTCACGGGCCTCATCGGCAGCCGCCCCGCCGGCACCTCCGGCGACGCCCAGGAGGCCGTCGTCGAGGTCGGCGACCGGCTCAACCCTGCCTCTAAGGACCTGCCGCTGGAGTGGTCGCGCAGCGACGTGTGGACCAACTGGGAGACCAACCCCTCCGGCAGCGTGCACACCGTCGCCCGGGTCCGGGAGAACTCGTACGAGCCGGGCGCGAGCGCCAACGGCGCGGACCACCCGATCTCCTGGTGCCGCGACTACGAGGGCGGGCGCTCCTTCTACACCGGCATGGGCGGCACCGCCGCCGGCTTCGCCGAGGAGGACTTCCGCACGCACCTGCGCGGCGCGCTGCTGTGGACCACCCGCCAGGCACAGGCCGACTGCCAGGCCGGCATCACCGCCAACTACGAGGCGACGCGGCTGACCCAGCCCAACCAGGCGGACCAGCTCGACCAGATCGGCGAGCCGCACGGCATCGACATCGCCGAGGACGGCAAGGTCTACTACATCGGCCGCGGCGGGCGCTGGTCCGGCGCCCCCGTCGACGTCGACTGGACCAGCGCGGAGATCGGCAAGGGCCCGGGCACCATCCACGTGTGGGACCCGGCCACCGAGCAGGTGACCGAGGTCGGCACCCTCGACGTCTTCGGCAACAAGGGCGGCGGCGACGAACTGGTCAAGGTCGAGGAGGGCCTCCTCGGCCTCGCCCTCGACCCGGACTTCGCCACCAACGGCTACGTCTACCTGCACTACACGCCGCACTCCGGCGTCGACCGCGACGCGCGCATGGCCGAGCGGCGGGTCTCCCGCTTCACCATCGACCAGGCGACGCAGAAGCTCGACACCGGCTCCGAGAAGGTGCTGCTGTCCTGGCCCGTCCAGGTGCACAGCTGCTGCCACTCCGGCGGCGACATGGAGTGGGACTCCAAGGACAACCTGTACATCGCCACCGGCGACAACAACTCCTCGCGGTTCAGCGACGGCTACTCCGGCAACAACCCCGAGCCCGAGTTCGGCGGCGTGTCCTTCGCCGACGCGCGCCGCACCGCGGGCAACACCAACAACCTCAACGGCAAGATCCTGCGGATCCACCCCGAGGCCGACGGCACGTACACCATCCCCGAGGGCAACCTCTTCACCGGTGACGAGGGCGACGGCAACCAGGCCAGGCCCGAGATCTACGTGATGGGCGTGCGCAACCCGTCCCGCATCGAGGTCGACGAGCGCGACTGGCTGTACGCCGGCTGGGTCGGCCCGGACGCCGCCGAGCCCAGCACCACCTGGGGGCCGGCGAAGTACGACACGTTCGCCGTCATCACCAGCGCGGGCAACCAGGGCTGGCCGTACTGCATGGGCAACAAGCAGCCGTACCGCGACCGCAACCTGCCCGACCCGACGCAGCCGCTCGACTGGTACGACTGCGACAACCTCAAGAACACCTCGCCCAACAACGACGGACTGACGGACATCCCGCCGGCCCGCGCCAACAACATCTGGTACTCGCCCCAGGGCGGCGGCCCCGACTACCCGCGCAACGCGGACGGGCTGCCCAGCTACGACATCGGCGAGGCGCAGTACCGGCTGCCCTGGCTCAAGGGCGGCGGCCAGGCGGCCATGACCGGTCCCGTCTACCGCTACGACGCCTCCTCCAGCAGCGCGGTCAAGTGGCCGGAGTACTGGGACGACAAGTGGTTCGTCGGCGACTTCTACGACCAGGACCAGCCGCGGCACGCCGTGGTCATGGACCCGGCCAACGCCGGTGACGGCGGGCTGCCCGTGCACGCCGAGTCGCTCGACGCGATCATCCCGGTGGGCGAGGGCGGCATCCGCAACCTGATGGACTGGAAGTTCGGCCCGGACGGCGCGCTCTACGTGCTCGACTACGGCCGAGGCTTCTTCAACGCCGACTCGGCGTCCGCCCTCTGGCGGGTGACGTACCAGGGCGGGCCGGCGACGCCCCAGCCCGACGACCTGATCGCGAAGGGAAGCCGATGAGATCCGGAGCTCTGACCGCGGGAGGACTGCGGCGGGCGCTGATCAGCGTGGTGGCGGTCTGCCTGGCGCTGTTCGCGCCGGGCGTCCTGCCCGCCGCCGACGCGGCGGTCGCCGACGAGCCCAGGGCGGCGCAGACGCTGACCTGGACCGCGGGCGACAGCGTCACGGAGTACACGTCCGCGCCCACGACGGCGGCGGCCGGGGAGACGACCATCGTCTTCGAGAACAGCGCCGCCACCGGCAACACCACCGGCATGGCGCACACGCTCACGTTCGACACGTTCACCGACGGATACAACAAGGACGTCGACCTCAACCTGCTGGCGTCGCCGAGCGACCAGAACGGCGGCAAGTGGGAGGCGACCGTCACCCTCACGCCGGGCAAGTACCGCTACTTCTGTGCGATCCCGGGCCACGGCACGATGTTCGGCGAGTTCACCGTCACCGACGGCGGCGGTGCGGACACCACGGCGCCCGAGGCGGCGGCCGAGGTCACCGGCGAGCAGGACGCGGACGGCGCGTACCTGGGCAGCGCGACGACCACGCTGTCCGCCACCGACGACTCGTCGGGGGTCGAGACCATCGAGTACGCCCTGGACGGGGCCACGGACTGGACCCCGTACGAGGCGCCGATCGTGGTGGACACCCTCGGCGAACACACCGTCAGATACCGGGCCACCGACAAGGCGGGCAACACGTCCGAGGAGAAAACGGTGACCTTCACGGTCGCCGAGGCCGGGGACGACACGTCGCCGCCGACGGTCACCGCCTCCGTCGGCGGTGAACAGAACGACGACGGCGCGTATCTGGACATGGCCATGGTCACGCTGGAGGCGGCCGACACCGGCGGCTCGGGTCTCGACAAGGTCGAGTACGCGGTCAACGGCGGCGACTTCCAGGCGTACACCGAGATGGTGCACATCCAGACCGTCGGCGACCACACCGTCAGCTACCGCGCCTCCGACAAGGCGGGCAACTCCTCCGAGGTCGGGACGGTGACCTTCACGGTCGTCGAGAAGTACCCCAACCCGGACCCGGTCTGCCCGGAGATGGACTCCCGTCCGATCGTCTTCATCGGCGAGTACGACACCCACGTGCCCAACCGCGTCACCGCGAGCGGCTGCACGATCAACGAGCTGATCGAGGACGAGAAGGCGTGGGATAAGCAGAAGGCGTTCCTGGACCACGTCGGGGACGTCACCGACAAGCTGTACGCGGACGCCGTCATCAACGGCGAGGAGCGCGAGACGATCCTCGACACGGCGCGGGATTCCGGGATCGGCACGCCGGGCCAGAACGACGGCTACACGCCGATCTTCACCGGCACCGAGAACTCCTTCTCGAAGTGGGAGCAGGTCGGCGGCGGCAGCTTCCACCTCAACGGGGACGGCTCGATGACGAGCGGGACGACCGTCGACGGAATGGGCATGCTGTGGTACCCGCAGGCCCAGTACGGCGACTTCTCGCTCAAGCTGCAGTGGCGCGACGACGCGCCGGGCGACGGGCGCACCAACTCCGGCGTCTTCGTCCGCTTCCCGGACGTACGTGACCACCCGGACGAGTCGCGGCCGGAGTGGGTGGCCATCAAGTACGGCCACGAGGTGCAGATCTTCGACTCGGAGGCGGGCGACCAGTACAAGACCGCCTCGCTCTACGGCTTCGACCGCGTCGACCACGGTGCGGCCGGGGTGACGCCGAAGGGCACGTGGAACGACTACGAGATCCGGGTGGTGGACCAGCACTACGAGATCTACCGCAACGGCGTGCTCCTCAACGAGTTCGACAACTCCCCGGGGCAGCTCTTCGAGCCGCCGCGCGACGACGACCCGGGGACCGACGGCCGCCAGCACGCGGAGGGCTACATCGGCCTCCAGGTGCACGGCACCACGGACGTGGTCTCGTTCCGCGACGTCCGGATCAAGCCGCTGTGACCGCGTGACGTATACGGTCGGCTGACTGTCGAGACCCCGGTGGGGGGCGGTGGCGTACACCGCCTCCCACCAGGCGTGTTCGGGGGTGTTCCAACCGGAGCCGGGGCCGAAACGCCTGTTCGCCACGAGATCGAAACGGCCCGGGTGCGCGTACCTCGGTGGGATAGTCGGTCCGTTCGGTGTCTACGGTCCCGAAGGAAGGTGATGGCCCGTGGTGTTCGCCATGGGATTCTCCGAATACGGAGGCCCCGAGGTGCTGCGCCGCCTCGACGTCGAGGTGCCGGAGCCGGCCGCCGGCGAGGTGCGTATCCGCGTCCGGTGCGCGGGTGTGAACCCGCTGGACTGGAAGCTGCGCAGCGGGCAGCTGGCCGCCTTCCGGCCGCTGACGTTCCCGTACGTCCTCGGCACCGAGGCCGCGGGCGTCGTCGAGGCCGTCGGCGCGGACGCCGGCCCGTGGCGGACGGGCGACGAGGTGCTCGGGCCGGTGGCCGCGGGGTACGCGGTGCGGACGCTGGCCCGCGCCGACCGGCTCGTCGCGAAACCGCCGGGGCTGCCGTGGGAGCTGGCCGGCGGCCTGCCGGCCGCGGCGGAGGCCGCGTACCGCACGCTGACGGCGCTGCGGGTGGCCAAGGACGACACCCTGCTCGTGCACGGCGCCGCGGGCGGAGTGGGCAGCCTGGCGGTGCAGTTCGCGGTCTCGGCGGGGGTGCGGGTGATCGGCACGGCGAGCCCGGGCAACCACGACTACCTGCGCTCGCTGGGCGCGGAGCCGGTCGCGTACGGGGAGGGCGTGGGCGCGCGGGTACGGGAGCTGACGCCGGGCGTGGACGCGGTGCTGGACGCCGCCGGGCGCGGGGTGCTGCCGGAGTCGGTGGAGCTGGCGGGCGGGCCGGAGCGGGTGCTGACCCTCGCGGACGCGGCGGGGGCGCGGGCGGCCGGCGTGCGGTTCTCCCGGCTCGCGGACGGCGAGGACCAGCATGTGGCGGGGATCGAGCGGGCGTTGGCGCTGTACCGCGACGGGCGGCTGCACCTGCCGGTGTGGCGGGCCCTGCCGCTGGCGGAGGCGGCGGACGCGCACCGCGCGAGCGAGGAGGGGCACTTGCGCGGCAAGATCGTGCTGGTGGCGGACGACTGACGGCCAGCGGGTGCGGCTCCGCCGCGGGGCGGCTGGGGGTGGGGTGGGCGTGAGGCCGGGTCAGCGGGCGAGGTCGAAGGCTGTCGTCGGGTGCGGCGTCCCGTGCGGCTTCGCCGCGGGGCCCGCGGGCACCGTCGCACCCGCGGCCGGGAGCAGACTCGCGGCCGGGAGCGGCATCCCGGCTACGGCCGGAACCGCAGCCGGGGTCGCGGCCACGGGTCCCGCTACCGCCGGTTCCACCGCCGCCGGGGGCACCCGCGCAGGGCCCACCGCCGCCACCGCCAGGTCCGTCGTCGGCTCCGGGCGGGACAGCAGGACCACACCGCGGGTGGCCAGGGCCGTCGCCGTCAGCGCCACCGCCACGCCCAGCGCCCCGCCGCTCAGTCGCTCGCCGAGCAGCGTGAGGCCGACCGCCGCGGACACCGCCGGGTTGACCAGCGTCGCGGTCGCCAGCGGGGCGCCGAGGCCGCCGCGGTAGGCGGCCTGCGAGAGCATCAGACCGGCCGGGGCGAGCGCCGCCACCGCCAGCCCCGTCAGCACCGTGAAGGCGTCGGGGCCGGGCCGTACCGCGACCGTCTGGGTCAGCACCGAGCCGGCGCCGAAGGCGATCCCCGCGGCCGTGGCGTACGCGATGCCGCCCGCCCGCGGCCCGGCGCCGCGGGCCACCGCGCCGAGCGCGACCAGCGCCGCGGCGGTGGCCGCGACCGTGCCGAGCACCTGCACGGGAGCGAGCACCTCGATGCGCCCGCCGCCGCGGACCAGCACCAGCACCCCCGCCAGACCCGCCATCGTCAGCGCCGCGCCCCGCCACCGCACCGCGCCGACCCGCCGCCGGCCGGCGCCGTCCGCGCCGCCGCGCAGCGCGGCCTGCAGCGGCAGCGCGAGGACCAGGGTGAGCGCGCCGAGCGGCTGTATCAGGGTCAGCGGCCCGTACCGCAGCGCCAGGACGTGCAGCGCGGCGCCCGCCACGTTGAGCCCGACGGACAGCCACCACGAGCCCCGCGCGAGCGCCGCCCACACCCCGGCGCCGGCCTCCCGGTCCGTCGCCCCCGCGACCCGCTCCTGCAGCACGGCGGCCCCCGCGTACGCGGCGGCGGACGCGAGGGCCAGCACCAGTGCTGTCGCGAGGCCGTTCATGGCGTTCATCCCCTCCGGTGGTCGAGCCCGTCCCCCGACGGTACGGAACGTTGCGGACAGATCCTGTCCGCAAGTTCGCGCCGCCGTCGTTTTCTTGGACCGCTCGCGCCGCCCGAACTCATCGCCGGGGACGTCGGCTCACTTGATCGCCCCCCTCATGAACCCGTTGTAGATGTAGCGCTGGAGGAAGAGGAAAACGGCGAGGGTCGGCAGGATGACCAGGATCGTGCCGGCCGAGATCGTCTCCCAGTGCGCCCCGTACGGGCCCTTGAAGCGGAACAGGGCGGTGGACATCGTGCCGAGGTCGTCGGAGGGCATGTAGAGGAACGGGATGTAGAAGTCGTTGTAGACCGTGACGCCCTTGACGATGACGACCGTCGCGATCGCCGGCTTGAGCAGCGGGAAGATGATCTTCCGGTAGATCGTGAAGGAGTTGGCGCCGTCCAGCCGCGCGGACTCGTCGAGCGAGATCGGTATGGACCGGATGAACTGCAGGAAGATGTAGATCGAGACGATGTCCGTGCCCATGTAGAGCACGATGGGCGCCAGCCGGCTGTTGACCATCCCGAAGCTGTCGACGATCTGGAAGGTCGCCACCTGCGTGGTCACCCCGGGGACCATCGCCGCCACCAGGAAGAGCCCCACCACCAGCGAGCGGAACCGGAACCGGAAGCGGTCGATGGCGTACGCCGTCATCGAGCCGATGATCACCGTGCCGGCGATCGCGAAGAGCAGGATGACCGCGGTGTTGGCGAACGCCGAGAGCATCCGGCCGTCCTCGAAGGCCGTCGCGTAGTTGTCGAAGTTGAGGAGGTTGCCGGGGAGCGAGAGCGCCCCGCCGTCGTCGGCCATCTCCTCCGGGGTCTTCAGCGAGGTGAGGAAGACCACCAGCAGCGGCAGCACCACCACCACGGCGGCCCCGACCAGCGACAGATATGTCAGCGTGCGCGAGACGACGGCCGTTCTCATACCAGGTCACCCGCCTTGTCGTCCGGCGCGAGGGTCCGCTGCACCCAGGTCACCGCGAGCACGATCAGCAGCAGCACCACGGCCGCCGCCGAGGCCAGCCCGGTCTTGTTGAACTGGAACGCCAGGTCCACCGTCTGGATCACGAACGTCTCGGTGCCGGTCGCGCCGCCCGTCATGATGTACGGGATCTCGAAGACCGCCAGCGAGCCGGAGATCGCCAGGATCACGCTGAGGCTGATCACCGGCCGGATACCGGGCGCGATGATGTGCCGGAACTGCTGCCAGCGGTTCGCGCCGTCCAGCTCGGCGGCCTCGTACAGCTCGCCCGGGATGGACTGGATCGCACCCAGGAACAGCACGAAGTTCAGTCCCATGAAGCGCCAGACCGACACCCCGGCCAGCGAGACGTTGGCGGAGGTGGAGTCGCCGAGCCAGGCGCGGTCGGGCTCGTCGCCGAAGAGGCCGAAGAGCGCGTCCAGGGTGCCGCCGTCCTGGAAGAAGTAGAGGAAGACGAAGCCGATGGCGACGCCGTTCACCAGGTAGGGGAAGAACAGGATGCCCTTGAAGAAGTTTCTGAAGCGGACGTTGAAGCTGAGGACCGTCGCGAAGTACAGCGCCAGCGCGATCTGCACCGCCGAGGCGGCGAGGTAGTAGCCGCTGACGAAGAAGACCTCGAACAGCTCGGTGCGGGTGAACAGGTCGGCGTAGTTCTCCGTGCCGACGTAGTTCAGCTCCGGGCTCAGCCCGTCCCAGTCGGTGAAGCTGTACGCGACCATGTTGGCGACGGGCGCGTACGTGAACGTGATCAGCAGCGCCAGCGGGGCGGCGAGGAACAGCCACGGCACCACACCGCCCCTCAGCCGGCGCCTCAGCGCACTCACCGGTAACCCAGCTCCTCCGCGGCGCCCGTCCAGCGCTCGGAGAGGTCCGCGAAGAGGTCCTCGGGGCTGCCGTCCTTGGCGCCGCGGGCGATGTCGACCAGCTCCTGGCGGTAGTCGGGGTCGTCGATGCCGACCTCCGAGGCGTCGTCCAGCTCCTTCAGCTCCGCGCCCTTGGACTGGTCCAGCTCCAGCAGTCGCACGCCCTGCTTCTCGTACTCGGCGAGCACGTCGGGCAGCGGGGCGTCGCGCAGGGTGGAGATGTTCAAGTTGTCCTCGGGGTAGCCGGACTTCTCCGCGAACCAGTCGACCCAGGCGCGCGCGGCCTCCTTGTGCTCGGAGTGGATGCTCACGGCCTGCTGGTAGTCGGGGGAGAGGCCGGCGCAGAACGTGCCGTCGACCTGGTGCGGGAATGGCATGAAGCCGATGTCGTCGGGGTCCGTGCCGGCCTGCTCGGCGGCGTCGCGCACCTGGACGACGGCCCAGGAGCCGAGGAACATCGTGGCGATCTCGCCCTTGGCCATCTGCGGCTTGGAGCCCTCCCAGTTGGTGGTGGTCGGGTCCTTCTCGGTCAGGTCCTGGTCCACGATGTCGTACAGCAGCTCGTCCACGGTGCGTACGGTGCCGCCCTCGGCGAAGGGGTCGCCGTCGACGACCTTGACGTCCGCCTGCTCATCGCAGCTCGCGGAGGACTGCGCGGCCCACCACTGGGCCAGCGGCCAGGCGTCCTTGAAGTTGGTGTAGTACGGGACGGCGTCGGTCCGGTCCTTGATGGCCTTGAGGTCGTCGAGGAACTCCGCCGGGGTGGTGGGCCACTCGGTGACGCCGGCCTGCTCCCAGACGCGCTTGTTGTAGACGAAGCCGGGAATGCTGCCGTAGATGCTGACGCCGTAGACCTCGCCGTCGACCGTGGAGTAGTCGGTGAAGCGGAACTTGTCGCTGCGCTCCGCCTGCTTGCCCAGCGAGGCGAAGAAACGGGGGTAGTCGTTCTTCTTCACGGTGCCCGGGATCATGAGCACGTCGCCGTAGTCGTCCGAGTTCATCCGGGTCTTGACTTCGCCCTCGTAGTCGGTGACCCCGTCGAACTCGACCTTGACGTTGGGGTACGTCTTACGGAACTCGGCCGCGTACTCGTCCATCGTGCCGTCCTCGACGAGGTCGGTGCGATGCGTGATGACCTCGATCGTGCCGGACACCTTGTCCGGGTCGTCGACCGCCTTCGCCTCCTTCTTCTCCGAGGAGGCCCCGCTGCCCGTGCAGCCGGCGGTCGTCGCGAGTGCGGCGGCCAGCAGCGCACCGGCGAGCGCCCTTCCCTTCATCGTCACCATCTCCGTCCCTGAGCCCGGCCCGTGGTACTTAACCGGTCGAGTGAAGGCCCCTTTTCTTGCCGAGGACCTTCCCGTAGCCCGGCTGTGACGTCAACCTCTCCGACATAGAAGGAACTAGACCGGTTTATGGACAGGCTTGGGAGAGGGGGCTACGTTGGCGCGGGACCCGAGATTGGAGCAGCCATGAAGGACGTCATCCCGCTCACCGAGGGCTGGACCCTGTGGCACGGCGGGGACCGGTTGCCCGCGCGGGTGCCGGGCTGCGTCCACACGGACCTGCTCGCCGCCGGCGCCATCCCCGACCCGTACCTCGGCACCCACGAGAAAGACGTCGCCTGGGTCGGCCGGCGGGACTGGACGTACGAGACGGAGATCGAGCCTTACGACGGGCCGCACGAGCGCACCGACCTCGTCTTCGACGGCCTCGACACCGCCGCCGCGCTCCGCCTCGCCGGCGAGCCGCTGGGCGCCGTCCGCAACATGCACCGCGGTTACCGCTTCGACGTCACCGGCCGCTCCGGCCCGCTCACGGTGGCCTTCACCTCCGCCTACGCCGAGGCCGAGGCGGTACGCGCCCGGACGGGCGACCGGCCCAACGCGTATCCCGAACCCTTCCCGTTCATCCGCAAGATGGCCTGCTCCTTCGGCTGGGACTGGGGCCCGACGCTGGTCACCGCCGGCATCTGGCGCCCCGCCCGGCTGGAGCGCTGGAGCACCGCGCGGCTGGCCCGGGTGCGCCCGCTGGTGACGGTCGACGCCGACGGCACCGGCCGCGTCGAGGTGCACCTCGACGTCGAGCGCACCGCCGCGGGCGCGCACCGCCCGCTCACCGTCCGCGCCAGCGTCGGCGACGCCGAGACGACGGCGGCGGTGGCGGGCACGGACGCCACCGTCGAACTCACCCTCGCCCGCCCCGAGCTGTGGTGGCCCCGCAGCCACGGCGGCCAGCCCCGCTACGCGCTGGAGGTCACCCTCCACGACGGCGCCTCCGCCACCGGCCCGCTCCTGGACGCCTGGACCCGCCGCGTCGGCTTCCGCACCGTCCGTCTCGACACCGCCGCCGACGCCCACGGCTCCCGCTTCACCCTCGTCGTCAACGGCGAGCCCCTCTTCGCCCGCGGCGTCAACTGGATCCCCGACGACGCCCTGCCGTCCCGCATCACCCCCGCCCGCTACCGCGAGCGGCTGCGGCAGGCGGCGGACGCGGGCGTCGACCTCGTACGCGTCTGGGGCGGCGGCATCTACGAGAGCGACGACTTCTACGCGGCGTGCGACGAGCTCGGCCTCCTGGTGTGGCAGGACTTCCCGTTCGCCTGCGCCGCCTATCCCGAGGACCAGCCGCTGCGCGGCGAGGTCGAGGCCGAGGCCCGCGACAACGTCGTGCGCCTCATGCCGCACCCGTCGCTGGTGCTGTGGTGCGGCAACAACGAGAACCTGTGGGGGTTCCGCGACTGGGAGTGGGAGGAGCGGCTCGCCGGCGACTCCTGGGGCGAGGGCTACTACCTCGGCGTGCTCCCGCGGGTCGTCGCCGAGCTGGACCCCACGCGCCCGTACTGGCCGGGCAGCCCCTGGTCCGGCTCCTGGGCGCACCACCCCAACGACCCCGCGCACGGCAACCACCATGACTGGGAGGTGTGGAACCGCGCCGACTACACCGACTACCGCGCCGCCGTCCCGCGCTTCGTCGCCGAGTTCGGCTGGCAGGCGCCCCCCGCCTGGGCCACGCTGCGCCGCGCGCTCGGCGACGGCCCGCAGCTCGCCGCGGCCTCGCCCGCCATGCTCCACCACCAGAAGGCCGACGATGGCAACGGCAAGCTGGAGCGCGGCCTCGCCCGCCACTTCGCCGTCCCGGACGGGACCGCCGACTTCGCCCGCTGGCACTACCTGACGCAGGTCAACCAGGCCCGCGCGATCGCCGCCGGCATCGAGCACTGGCGGTCGCACTGGCCGGTATGCGCGGGCACGGTCGTCTGGCAGCTGAACGACTGCTGGCCGGTCACCTCCTGGTCCGCCGTCGACGGCGACGGCCGTCTCAAGCCGCTCTGGCACGAGCTGCGCCGCCTCTACGCCGACCGGCTGCTGACCGTACGCGAAGAGGACGGCGGCGGACTGGCGGTGGCCGTCGTCAACCAGGGCGCCGAGCCCTGGTCCGGCACCCTCGTGCTGCGCCGCACGGCGGTCGACGGCGGCGTGGTGGCGCGGGCGGAGGTCCCGTTCGCCGCCGGGCCGCGGGCGGTGGCCGTCGTGCCGGTGCCGGAGGGGCTGGCGCCGTCGGCCGCGTCGGCGAAGGAGCTGCTGGTCGCCGAGGCGGACGGGCTGCGGGCGCTGCACTTCCGCGTGCGGGACAAGGACTTCGCGTACCCCCGTCCGGAGTTCGGCGTCGCGGTGGTACGCCCCGGGGCGGCCGACCCCGATAGGGTCGACGTCGTGGTCACCGCCCACACCTTCGTACGAGACCTGCTGCTGCAGCCCGACCGGCTCGACCCGGCCGCCACCGCCGACCGGGGTCTGCTGACGCTCCTGCCCGGCGAACGCGCGACCATCGCCGTCCGCGGCTGGCCCGCGCCCGCGGCACCCGCGGCGCCCGCGGATCCCGGGGCGCCGGCCGGCGACGACGGGGACGACCCGGCCGTCGCCGCCGTGCGCGCCGCGCTCTTCTGCGTGGAACCCGCGTGAGCGTCGGCCCACCGGCCAAGGTGACGATCAAGGACGTCGCCGCCCGCGCCGGGGTCTCCAAGGGGGCCGTCTCGCTGGCCTTCAACAACCGCCCCGGCCTCGCCGACGCCACCCGCGCCCGCATCTTCGCCGCCGCCCGCGAGCTGGGCTGGGCGCCGAACCTCGCCGCCCGCTCGCTGTCCAGCTCCCGGGTCGACGCCGTGGGCCTGGCGATCTGCCGCCCGGCCCGGCTGCTCGGCCTGGAGCCGTTCTACATGGAGTTCGTCTCCGGCATCGAGAGCGTGCTCGCCGAGCAGTCGTGCTCGCTGCTGCTGCGGCTGGTCCGGGACCTGGACGAGGAGGTGGCGCAGCTGGCGCGGTGGTGGCAGTCCAAGCAGGTCGCCGGGTCGATCCTGGTGGACTTCCGCACCGACGACCCGCGGGTGGCGGCGGTCGGCGCGCTCGGCATGCCGGTGGTCGCCGTCGGCCACCCCTCGCTGACCGGCGGCTTCCCGTCGCTGTGGACGGACGACGCCACCGCCGTCACGGAGGCCGTGCGCTACCTGGCCGCCCTCGGCCACCGGCGCGTCGCCCACGTCGGCGGCGCCGCGGAGCTGGGCCACAGCGTGATCCGTACGGCCGCCTTCGAGGCCGCCGTCCGCGAACTCGGCCTGGACGAGGGCCGGCAGACGGCCACCGGGTTCTCCGGCGAGGACGGCGCCCGCGCCACCCGTACCCTGCTGGCCTCCGCGCGGCGGCCCACGGCGATCCTCTACGACAACGACATCATGGCCGTCGCCGGGCTGTCGGTCGCCGCCGAGATGGGCCTGTCGGTGCCGGCCGACCTCTCGCTGCTCGCCTGGGACGACTCCCAGCTGTGCCGGCTCACCCACCCCACGCTCTCCGCGATGAGCCACGACGTGCACGGCTTCGGCGCCGAGGTGACGCGGGCGCTGTTCACCCTGATGACCACCGAAGCGGCTGAGTCCCGCCAGGTGCCGACCCCGGCCCTCACCCCGCGCGGCTCCACGGCCCCCCCGCCCTGAGCGCGGCGCTCGCGCCGAGGCGGTGCCGTGCCCCGGAGCCGCACCCGGCCGCCTCGCCGGACGGGGGCGGCAGCCCACGTACCGCCCGGGGCCACAATGGCACCGTGACCTCCCTGCTGGACGACGAGTCCGTGCTGCCGCCCGGTCCGGTGCGGTTCCAGCTCGTGCTGCTGCGCCGCATGCAGGACTTCCAGCCGGAGCTGGTCGCGGAGGCGCTGCGCGCCCTCGGCGTGCCGCGGGCCGCGATGCGCGAGGCGAACCGCCGCTGGCAGGGCCGGCTGCGCGCCCGCGGCGGCCGGGCCCCGGGCGTCGCGCGGGACCGGGACTTCGCCGCGCTGCTCGGCCCCGCCGAGTCGGTGGCGCGGCGCGCGTACGGCGACACGGCGCTGGACGTGCACGTCTGGCGGGTGCCGCTCTGGCCCGACCTGCGGTTCGAGGCGACCTGCGGGGTGGGCGGCGTGGCGCTCAACGCCTGGCTGGTACGGGCCCCGGAGGCCCCCGGCCCCGAGCTGCGTACGCTCGCCGACCTGGCGCCGTGGGGGTGCACCGTCGACGAGGCGGCGCGTGCGTTCCCGCCCGCGCGGCTCCGCGAGGACTCCGCCACCCACCGCTTCGCGCTGGCCTTCACCGCCCCGGACGCGGCCGGCGAACCCCACGCGTGCACGGCGGAGTTCGCCTGGGGGCTGCTCCAGCGGTGGACCGTCGATTAAGCAGCGCTTACCGATCCGTTCAACGAATTCTCGCTGGTGCTGCACAGTCTCGGGCGGCGAGACTGAGAGGCATGATCACACCGGACACCAAGGACTGGACCTGGGTCCTGGACCGCCCCTGCCCCGAGTGCGGATTCGCGGCGGCGGAGATACGGGCGCGGGACGTTCCCGGGCTGATGCGGACGTGCGTCGTGCGCTGGACGCAGATCCTGGCCGACGAGCCGGCGCGGCTGCGCGCCCGGCCCCGGCCCGACGTCTGGTCGGCGCTGGAGTACGCCTGCCACGTCCGCGACGTGTTCCGGTGCTACGACGAGCGGCTGCACCTGATGCTCACCGAGGACGACCCGTACTTCCCCAACTGGGACCAGGACGCGACCGCCGTCGCGGACCGGTACGGCGAGCAGGACCCGCGCCGGGTCGCCGACGAGCTGTCCGCCTGGGGCGAGACGCTCGCCGAGCACTTCGACGAGGTCGAGGGCGTGCAGTGGGAGCGCGGTGGGTCGCGCAGCGACGGGGCGGTGTTCACCGTCGACACCTTCGCCCGCTACTTCGTCCACGACGTGGTGCACCACCTGCATGACGTGGGGGCGGAGCCGGTTCCGCCGGGGGCCGGGGGATGAGGAGGGTTTTCTGGGGGCTTCGCCCCCAGACCCCCTGCCGCGGGTGAACCAGCGGCCCGCCCTCGAACACGGCCGAGTGGCCCGTACGGATGGCTACGCAGAGTGGCGATCAGAAGCGATACGGAAGCGGCCGGAAGCGCCTGATTGCAGCCAGGTCACGGCAGTGGCCTAGACCTGTTCCGGAGAGGCGCCCCTCGGTAGGCTGACGCCCAGCGCACGCTGGATGATCTTCATCTGGCCGTAAACCAGCGCCGAGGACAAAGGGGTTCAACAGTGAGGACAGTACGGTTGATCAGTGCCGGCGCGGCGGCCTCTGCGCTGGTACTGGGGCTTACGGCATGTGGTGACGACGGGGGCGGCAGCTCGGACGGCTCGACCACCATCAAGCTGGTTGCGGCAGATTACGGGGACAAGGCGTCGAACGCGTCCAAGGTCTACTGGGACGACGTCGCCAAGCGCTTCGAGGCGAAGAACAAGGGCATCAAGGTCGATGTCCAGGTGATCAACTGGAACGACATCGACGCCAAGGTCAAGACGATGATCCAGGGCGGGAACGTCCCGGACATCCTGCAGACCGGCGGTTACGCGGACAAGGTCGCCGACGACCTGCTGTACGAGGCCGACGAGGTGCTCTCGCCGAAGACGAAGTCGAACCTCATCGAGTCGTTCGCCAAGGCGGGCGAGGTCGACGGTACCCAGTACGGCATCCCGTTTGTCTCCTCGGCGCGGCTGATGTTCTACAACAAGGAAGTCCTCGACAAGGCCGGCGTGGAGGTCCCGAAGACCTGGGACGACGTCGCCGCTGCGGCGGAGAAGATCAAGGACGAGAAGGCCGCCGAGATCCCCTACGCGCTCCCGCTCGGCCCGGAGGAGGCCCAGGGCGAGACGATGATGTGGGAGCTGGGCAACGGCGGCGGCTTCACCGACGCCGAGGGCAACTACACCATCGACAGCAAGCAGAACGTCGAGACGTTCGACTGGCTGCAGGAGAACCTGGTCGGCCCCGGCCTGACGTACGAGAACCCCGCCACCACCGACCGCAAGACGGCCTTCGCCGACTTCGCCGCCGGCAAGGTGGGCATGCTCAACGGCCACCCGAGTTTGATCCAGATGGCCGAGGACGGCGGCGTCGACTACGACGTGGCCCCGATCCCCGGCAAGGACGGCCCGCTGGACTCCACCCTCGGCGTCGCCGACTGGATGATGGCGTTCAAGGACGGCGGCAAGCAGGAACAGATCAAGAAGTTCCTGGACTTCGCGTACTCCAAGGAGAACACGCTGAAGTTCGACGAGATGTACAACCTCATGCCGGTGACCACGGACACCCTTGAGGACATGCAGTCGAGCGGCAAGCACAAGGACCTGGAGCCGTTCTTCGAGGTGCTGCCGGCCGCCGAGTTCTACCCGCTGGGCAACACCAGCTGGGACGCGGTCTCCGCGGAGATCAAGAAGTCGGGTGGCAAGGCCGTGTCCGACGACCCGGGCGACGTGCTCGGCGAACTGCAGCAGACGGCCGAGGACACCGCCGCCGACATGGGCGAGTGACACCCGGGACGGGAACTGACCGGCCCGGTGACCGTACCGGGGCGGACCGCCGCACCGTAAGCCGCGCGGCGGCCCGCCCCCGTCATCCGGTCGCCAGGGCGTCCCCGTACCCGCGGCGCGCGCACCTGGTGTGCCGCAAACCCTGAGCCCAAGCGCGGTCCCCCGGGCCGCCGCACCCCGCAAGGAGTCCCCCCGTGCCCGTCACGGTCAAGGAGCCCGCGGCCGGTACCGGCCCCGGGCCCGGCGGGCGGAAGACCGGGCCGCAGCGCCGCCGTCGCGGCGGCATCGCCCGGCTCGGCCCGCTGCCCTGGATCGCCCCCGCCGTCCTGCTGATCGTCGTGGTGGTCCTGTGGCCCATCTACGAACTGATCCGCACCTCGTTCCTCAACATCAGCATCAGCGGCTTCGTCCGCGGCTCGGCCGGCACCGAGAAGTACAGCCGGCTCTTCGACGAGTCCGGCTTCGGCAGCGTGCTGACGATGACAGTGGTATGGACCGTCGCCGTCGTCGGCGTCACCATGCTCCTCTCCCTCGGCCTCGCCCAGCTGTTCAACAAGCCCTTCCCGGGCCGCACCGTCACCCGCTGGGCGCTCATCGCGCCGTGGGCCGCGTCGGTGCTGATGACCGCCATCGGCTTCCGCTGGATGCTCGACCAGACCGCCGGCGTGCTCAACACCCTGATGATCGACCTCGGTCTGATCGACGGGCCGAAGGACTGGCTGGGCGATCCCGTGACCGCCTGGCCGTGGATGATGTTCGTCGCGGTCTTCGTCTCGCTGCCGTTCACCACGTACACGCTGCTCGCCGGGCTGCAGACCATCCCGCACGAGGTGTACGAGGCCGCCCGCATCGACGGCGCCAACACCCGCCAGACCTACTGGCGGGTGACCGTGCCGCTGCTGCGGCCGGCGTTCCTCGTCGGCTTCGTCATCAACCTCATCAACGTCTTCAACTCGTTCCCGATCATCTGGGCCATGACCAAGGGCGGGCCCGGCAGCGACACCGCCACGACCACGGTGTTCATGTACCAGCTGAAGGACACCGACATCGGCGAATCCGCCGCGATGTCCGTGGTCAACTTCGCGATGGTCGTCGTACTCGTCCTGATCTTCCTCAAGGTCAGCCGCTGGAACAAGGAGGACGCATGAAGGTCTCCGCGCCCTCAGGCACACCTGACGACACCGCCGACAAGACCGCCGACAAGAAGGCCGTCGACGCCGGCGGCAGGGGCGCCCGCGGCGGCAAGGGCGCCGCCCGGCCGCGCAGGAAGTACGGCCCGCGCACCCTCGTCACCGCCGCGAGCGCCTGGATGCTGGCGGTCATCTTCCTCGCGCCGTATCTGGAGATGATCATCACGGCGCTGCGGCCGAAGGACGAGCTGCGCGACCGTACGTACCTGCCCACGTCGTTCGAGTGGAAGAACTTCACCGACGCCTGGAAACAGTCCACGCTCGCCGACAACCTCCAGGTCACCCTGCTGATCGCGGGCGGCGCCACGCTGCTCGTGCTGCTGGTGTCGCTGCCGGCCGCGTACTACACGGCGCGGGTGCGCTACCGCGGGCGCAAGGCGTTCCTGCTGCTGGTGCTGGTCACCCAGATGTTCCAGCCCACCGCGCTGCTCATCGGCCTCTACCGGCAGTTCCACCAGCTCGACATGCTGAACTCGACGTGGACGCTGATCCTGGCCAACGGCGCGTTCAACCTCGCCTTCGCGGTCTGGATCCTCACCGCCTACATCTCCTCCATCCCGGCGGAGCTGGAGGAGGCGGCGATGGTGGACGGCACCGGGCGCATCGGCGCGCTGTTCCGGGTGACGCTGCCGCTGGCCATGCCCGGCGTGGTCACGGCGCTCATCTTCACGTTTATCGCGACCTGGAATGAGTTCGTGATGGGCCTGACGCTGATGACCGAGCCGGAGAAGCAGCCGCTGACCGTCGGCATCAACAACTTCATCGGCAACTACACCGTCGAATGGAACTACCTCTTCGCGGCCTCGGTGGTCGCGATCCTCCCGGTCGTCGTGCTCTTCGCCTTCATCGAGCGGCACGTCGTCTCCGGGCTGACGGCCGGTTCCGTGAAGTAGGCCCGCGGTCCCCTGGGTACGCGGCCGTACCCGCACCCCGCACCCCGCCCGCCGGCGCTCCCGGCCGGCGGGGTGCGGCGTACCGCGGCCGGGCGAGGGTGGGTGCGGGCGCCGCTGCGCCGGACGGGCGAGATACACCGGCGCTCCCGCGTTTCCTCGCTACAGCGCGCAACGACGCCGGTAATTTCGACCGATGCGACGAGTTATCACACAAACAGGTGCGGCTACGGCCCTGTGCGTCGCCCTCGTCGTCTCCGGCGGGAACGCCCCGCTCGCCGCCGGCCACCCCGATCCGGGCACGGACGGCAAGGGCGGGGTACGGGCGGTGCGCGGCACCGTCGACCGGCTGTTCCGGGACGCCGCCGCGGCCACCGAGCGCTACGAGACCGCCCGCCGGGCGTCCGCCGTACAGCGCGCCAAGGTCACCGGGCTGGAGCGGGCCGTACGCGCCCAGCACCGCCGGCTCGTCGTGCTGCGCGGCCGGATCGGGCAGCTCGCTGCCCGCCAGTACCAGTCCGGCGGCCTCGGCCCCACCGCCCGGCTGCTGCTCTCCCGGTCCCCCGAGGACCTGCTCGACAAGGTCTTCGTGCTCGACCAGGGCCAGCGGGCCGCGGCCGGCCTCTACCAACGGATCGAGCAGGCCGAGCGCCGGCTCGCGGACGAACGCGACCGCCGGGCCGCCGCGCTCGCCGACCTGCGCGCCCAACTGCGCACGCAGGCGCGCGTGAAACGGGTCATCGAGCGGAAGCTGGAGCGCGCGCACGACCGGCTGGAGCGGCTGCAGGCCGCGCAGGGCGCCCCCGCCCGCGGCGCGCACTGCGCGCACAGCGAGCGCACCCGGGCCGTGACGCTGAGCGCGGACGGCAAGTCGCTGGCGGGGCGCAGGTGGACGGCGCCGGTCGCCGGGCACACCATCACCTCGCGCTTCGGCCAGGCCGGCGGCATGTGGGCCGGCCGGCACACGGGCCTGGACTTCGCCGTCGACGAGGGCAAGCCGGTCGGCAGCGTGGGCTACGGGATGGTGTACGAGATCGGCTGCGACGACGCCTTCGGCAACTCCGTCACCGTCCTGCACGACGACGGCTACTACACCTTCTACGCCCACCTCTCCGAGATCCGCGTGGAGCCCGGCGAGCGGGTCTTCCCCGGCGGGTACCTCGGCCTCGCCGGCAGCACGGGCAACTCCACCGGTCCGCACCTGCACTTCGAGGTCCGGGTGACGCCGCAGTTCGGATCGGGGATCGACCCGGAGCCGTGGCTGCGCGGCAAGGGCGTGCACGTCGGCAGGGGGCCGGAGAAGTAGCCGGTTGGATCCTACTGCTGGGGCTGCAATCCGCCCGTGATCCGCTCGTGCTCCTCGTCCGACACCGGCTCACCGGAGGCCGGCAGCAGCTGCGGGATGCCGTCGAGCACCGGGTAGCGGCGCCGCAGCCGCGGGTTGTACAGCGCGTCGCCGGAGTCCAGCAGGGTCAGCGGGCCCTTGTCGAGCGGGCAGACGAGGATCCTCAGCAGCGGGTCGTCGGGCTTCACGGGACGGGTCCTCCACGGTCGGGGGTCGGTACGGGTACGGGCGGCAGGGCGGCGGGCTGCCGTTCCGGCGGCCCGGGTGCGGAGTCCGGTGCCTCGGCCGGGGCCGGCTCGTCGTGCCGCGGCAGCGTCAGCAGCACCGACACGGCCAGCGCGATCCCGCCCAGCCGCAGCAGCAGCCGCGGCACGTCGTCCGGCAGCGGCTCGCCGAAGACGAACGTGCCCGCGGCGACGGCGTGCACGCAGTTGGCCGTCGTGCACACCGGCACGATCAGCGAGGCCCGGCAGCGCTGCAGCGCCGCCTGCGACATCACCAGCCCCGCCGCCCCGGTGAACACCAGCGTGTACGGGTACGGCGAGGCCAGCAGGTCCCCCGCGGTGCCGAGCAGGTCCGAGCCCGACACCAGACCCGAGACGCCCTTGATCGTCAGCGAGCTGACCCCGTACAGGAAGCCCACCCCGACCCCGTACGCGATGCCCGTGGTCGGGACCCGGTGCCGCCGCTTGGCGCGCAGCTCCGCCGCCAGGTACAGCCACACCCCCGCGGCCAGCGACGGCAGCGCGATCAGCAGGAACCGCCCGGCCGGCGCCGACTTGCTGACCGTGTCGGCCTCGCTGTCCAGCGACAGCACGATCATCGCCAGCGAGAGCAGGATCGCCCCCACCCCGGCCATCTCGCGCACGCTCAGCCGCTCGCCGAGGAACCGCGACGACAGCAGGATCAGCAGCACCAGACCGGAGACCAGGATCCCCTGCGCGGCGGCCAGCGGCAGGGTGCGGTAGCAGAGGACCTGGGCGGCGAAGCCGAGCCCCAGGCTGAGGCAGCCGGCGAGCCACAGGGGGCTGGACACCAGCACCCGCACCATCTGGGCCGGCCGCTTCACGCTCAGCGCGGGCAGCGCCGACAGCGCCCGCTTCTCCAGGACGAACCCGCAGCTGATGAAGACGTTCGCCAGCAGCGCCGCGGCTACCCCCCACCACATCGTCTACTCCCGCCTGGCGTGGACGAGCAGGATCGAGGCCAGTGACGGCGCCCGGCACGCGACGCGGTCGAACGGCCGCAGCGGCCGGGGCACGTCGTGGTACGGCGCGCCGGCCACCTTCTCCACCGTAAAGCCGGAAGCGCCGAGAAAGCCCCGGAGTGCGCGGGCCGTGTACAGCCGCAGGTGCCCGACGACCTGGCTGCCCGGCCGGCCGTGGATGCCGCGCAGGCTCACCTCGGAGAACACCGGCTGCACGCCGGCCAGCAGCAGCGCGCGGTTGTACCAGGCGGCCAGGTTCGGGGTGGAGAGCAGCAGGTGGCCGCCGGGCCGCAGCACGCGGCGCAGCTCGTCCAGCGCGGCGTCCGGGTCGACCAGGTGCTCCACGACCTCGCTGAAGAGCACGGCGTCGGCGCTGCCGTCGGCCAGCGGCAGCCCCGCGGGCTGCCCTTCGCCGCCGGCACCGCCGTCCGGCAGCCCGCCGCGGACGACGTGGACCGGGGTGCCGGGGGCCGCTTCGCGGGTGCGGGCCCGGGCGCGGCGCAGGGCGTCGTGCGACCAGTCGACGGCGACGATGCGCTGCCCGCCGGGGCGGCGCCCGTCGAGCACCCCGGCGGCCACGGCCGCGGCGGAGCCGTCGCCGCACCCCACGTCCACGACCACCGCGGGCGCCGCGCCGGTACGGAACGGACCCAGGGCGTCCGCCAGCATCCGCGCCTGCCGCCGGCTGCGGGCGTCGCCGGAGGCGACGGGCACGGCGGGGTTCTCGTAGAACTCCCGCAGCGAGGCGGGCGCGTCGGCGGCGCCCCGCGCGCCGGGCCGGCTCATGCGGCCACTCCGCGCGGCGCGCGGCGACGGGAGCGCCGCGCCTGCGCCGGCGCGTCCGGGCGCGCACCGTGGGCGTGTCCCACGGCGTGGTGCAGGGCGACGCGCATCCGCGGGTTCGGCTTTCCTGTTCCGCACGCCGTCACCGCGCTCTGCGCGGCGGTGAAGCCGCCGTCCGCCCGGGCGGGCCCACCGCGTGGCCGGGCGATACCCCAAGGCCGGTGCTGCACCTGCGGAGTCGCATCCCCACAACCTGCCACACCACGTCGCGGGACGCGATCCGTGCTGTGGTCGGTCGCCGGAACGGGATCCGTCCGGTGCCGCCGCAGGCTCATCGCGGCGGCTCCGCGCAGGCCGCCAGGCCCTGCTGCAGCAGCTCGCCGATGCGGACGGCGGCGGCGTGATCGAGGAGGGCGCGGGAGTAGCGGAGGGTCAGGTGCAGCCGGCCGGCGGTGGAGGCGGCGGTGACCGCGAGGCCGCGCGGCATGCGCGCGGGGGCGGAGAACCACACCGCCGTGGGGCGGCCGGCGGGGCCGAAGTCCAGCGGGTAGGCGACCCGGCCGATGTTGGACAGCAGGGTCGTCGACATCAGCGGCGCGGCGGTCCGGCGCAGCGTACGGGCCAGCACGCCGCGTACGCCCACCGGCAGCACCGGCGCGGTGAGCAGGACGCCGGACAGCCCCAGCGGGTGGCTCGGCTCGGACTTCAGCGCGTGCGTACGGGCCATGGTCGCGCGCAGCAGCCGCTCCACCGCCGCCCGGTCCGGCGCCTCGCCGCCGGTCAGCGCCTCCGCGTCGGCCCGCTCCTCGGGGCCGAAGCCGACCTCGGTCAGCCGGGTGCCGTTGCCGATCGGCATCTCCGCGGACTCCCGGGGGCGGTTGTCGACGGGCATGGTGATGCGCACCGGGCCGCCGCGCTGCCCGTGCGCCCGGTTCCAGCGGGCCGCCGCCAGGCAGGTGGCGACGAGCAGCTGGTCGTTGACGGTGGCGCCGTAGGAGGTGCGGCGCGGCGCGGGCAGGTCGAGCAGGTACATGCCGTTGCCGGTGGCGGGCGCCCCCGGCGCCCCCGGCGCCCCCGGCGCCCCCGGCGCCCCCGGCGCCCCCGGCGCCCCCGGCGCCCCCGAAGACACAGTGGACGCTGTGGACGACGTGTCGCCGGCGATGCGGGCGGGGCGGGTCGGGCCGGAGCGCCCGCCGGGCGGCGCCGGGCGGGCCTTCGGCCCCGTACCGCCGGGGCCGGCACCGCCGGAGGAGGGCGGTGCCGGCGGCTCCCCGCCGGCGGTGCCGGTGTAGACCTCGGCTGCCGTGGCCAGCACCCGCAGGCACGAGGGGCCGTCCATGGCGGTGTGGTTGATGGTGGCCATCAGCACCGAGCCGCCGTCCTCGGTCTCGACGACCGCCAGGCGCACCGGCGGCGCGGCGTCCAGCGGCGGGCAGTCGGTCATGGTCCGCTCGCGCGCCGCTTCGAGGACGCCGGGTCCTGCGGCCAGGAAGGTCACCGGGTCGAGGTCCGGCTCCGCGGTGAGCTGCCACCGGTAACGGCGGTGCCACCAGCGGCTGTCCACCTTGCGCTGCAGGAACCGCGGATGCCGCCGCATGGCCTCGGCGAACGCGGTGCGCAACCGCTCGGGCTCGAACCGCCCGGGGAAGTGGATCTCGATGTGCACGGTCTCCGGCTCCGCCGGATCCGTGCAGTGCAGCGAGACCTCGTCCACCGTGGGGAACGGGACCCGTCCGGCCGCCGGGGCGGGCCGGGCGGGCTGCGTCACCGTCATCTGCGTCTACGCCTCTCCTTCGCGGTGGGCGCCCCGGGGTACGAAGCGCCCACCGTCACTCAACTGCCGTTCTCCCCCCGCCGGTCGGCGGGCGTGCCGTCGTCCGGCGGGGTGTCCGCGGGGGGTGCGTCCGCGGGCGGGGTGTCCTGCACGTCGTCCTCGGCCTCCGGCGTGCCGCTGAGCGGGATCGGCGGCTTGGGGACGAAGGCGCCGCGCGGCTCGTCCTGGGCGGTGCCCAGCGGCGGGGTCGCGGAGTCGTCCCCGGCGCCGCGCGCGGTGCCGAGCGGCGGCGTCGCCTCCGCCCCGGACTCCGCGGCGGTCCCGGTGCCGGCGCCAGCGCCGCGGGCCGCGGAGCCCCGGCGCCAGAACCGCGCCGTCGGCCGGTCCGGCTCCTCCTGCGCCGCCGCCGGCGGGGGCGCGTACGAGGTCGCCGTACGTCCGGGCGGCCCGCCGGGCCCGGGCGGCGGACCGCCCGCGGCACCGGCCGCACCCGCGCCCGCACCGGCACCCGCAGCGCCGGCGCCGTACGCCGGGAACGCCGCCGTCTCCGCGTCCGGGTCGGCGCCCGGGGCGTACCCCGTCGCCTCGCCGGCCGGCTCCGGCCGCTCCGCGGTGACCAGCGCCGCGGCCAGCGCCAGCACCGCGAGCGCCTGCGCCACTCCGCCGAAGGCACCCTCGTCCATGCGGACAGCCTCGCCCGCGCCGGTCAGCGCCGCAACACCCGCGCCGGCCATCGCCACCAGCGCCAGCGGCGCGAGCAGCCCGGACCGGGCCCGGGCCAGCAGCGCCAGCGCCGGCACGATCAGCGCGTACGGCCCGGCCACCACGGCGACCACGGCGGTGAGCAGCAGCGCGCCCAGCACCCAGCCCGGCGCCGGCGGCGCCGGCTCCGCGGCCACCACCTCGCGCCGCTCGGCGCGCACGAACGCCAGGCCGAGCAGCGCCAGGACGGCCGCGATGCCGGCGAAGATCCCGGCGTCGTACCAGGCGGCCGGTTCGTACTCCAGCGTCACCTCACCGGCGAGGTCCGCCGGCACCAGGAAGCCCTGCTGCCAGCCGTCGAGCCGCACCGACTCCAGCTCCTCGCCGTCGAGGGTGGCCTTCCAGCCGTCGTTGTAGTTCTCGTACATGGTGAGGTACGTGTCCTCGCCCTCGCCGACCGTGACGGCGCGCTCGTCGCCGGCCCAGTCGGTGGCCTCCACCGTGCGGCTGTCGGCCGCCGCGGCCGGCTCGCCGCGGGTCAGCGTCACGTCGGTGACCGCCAGCGCCTCGCCGTCGCCGGCGGCGACGGCGTGCCGGCCGGCGTCCAGCGGCAGCGGGGCGGCGGCCTCGCCGTCACCCGGGCACAGCTCGATGGCGACGGGCCGGCGGTCGACGAGGTCGCCCAGCGTGCCCTCGGCGCGGGTGTTGAGCAGCTGCCCGTCCACCGACACCGTCGGGCCGCGCCCGCACTCCAGCTCGAAGGGCTCGTCCTTGTCGACCGGGTCGGAACGCAGGTCCTTCTCCGCGTCCTCGCCGAGCGCCGGGACGTAGACCTCGGTGAGGCCCACGGGCAGCTGCACGTCGCGGTCCGCGAACGGGTTGTGCACCGCCAGCGACTCGGTCTCGGTGACCTTGATGTCGAGCCGGTCGGTCGTCACCGGCGGGATCCGCACCCAGCCGTTGGCGTCTACGCCGACGGTCTGCGCCCCGGTGGGGGTGCTCACCTCGACCTCGGTCGGCCGCGCCGACAGGCCGCCGGCCGGCGCGAGCACGAACTCGCTGATCTCCGTCGCCTCCGGCCAGGACAGCGTGAGCGACTGGTCCACCCCGGCGATCCAGGCCGTCGTCAGGTCCTTGTCGACGAGGTTGCGCGGGCTCAGCTGCGGGCTCAGCGGCAGCGTGGAGCCGGCGCTGACGTTGATCCGGTCCTCGTCGTCCTCGGCGCCCAGCTCGTCGAGCAGCGCGTCGAGTTCCTGACCCTGGACGGGCAGCGCGCTGCCGGTCACGGTGTAGTCGCCCGCGCCCGACTCGAAGCGCCGCTGGAGGCCCGTCTCGGCCGCCGCCGGGTTGAGGCCGCCGAGGTCGCTGCCGCGGTGCAGGGAGACCTGCTCGGCGTCGGCCGCGACCTGCTTCGCGTCCGCCGGCAGCTGCAGCTGGCGGCTGACCGGCGAGACGCCGGGGATCTCGACCTCGGCGAAGCCGGCGCCGGCGAAGCCGGTGCGGCTGCCCTCGGTCTTGCGGATGGTGATCCGCAGCCACTCCGCCTGCCCCTCGGGCGACTTGACGGTCTGCGTACGGCCACCGGGCTGCAGCGTGCTGACCTCACTGCCGCGCGCGGTCTCCACCTCGACCTCGACGGGCTCGGGGCGGATTCCGGCGCCCGCCAGCGGCGTCAGGTCGACCGTGCCCTCCAGGTTCGTGGGCTCGGTGAAGTCGATCTGCAGCCACTCGCCCTCGGAGGTGTCCGGGTTGCCCTCGGCCCAGCCGGTCTGCGGTACGCCGTCGAAGGCGTTCACCGGGTCGAACTGCGGCAGGTGGAACATCCAGTTGCCGCTGGTCGACGCGGTCACCGAGGCGGCCCCGTCGAGGACGGCGGTCGTCTGGTGCTCCTCGCCCTGCTCCGGCACGATCATCCGCGGCTCGTCGCCCGGGTCCTGGAGGCTCTCCGACGGGTTCTTCTCGTCCTCGGTGTACGTGTACGAGGTGTTGTTGTTGACCACGCCGAACCGGGTGTCGGCCCGGCGCAGCCCGTCCGCCTGCACCTTGACCGCCGGCTCGTCGACCCCCGGGTGGGCGTCGCCGGCGAGCACCGCCGGCCGGCCCTGCCAGTCGGGGTCGGCGGACAGCTGCAGCAGCGACTCCGGGCCGCCGCTGAGGACGGCGGTGTCGGCGGCGTTGAGCGTGCCGGCCGGGCCCGGGCGCAGGTCCTCGCCGCCGGCCGGCTGGAAGATCTCCACCGCCCGCTGGCGCGAGTACAGCCCCTCGATCTGCAGCGGCGTGCCCTCGGGGATGCGCCCGCCGGTCAGCTCGGGGCCGAACTCGGCGACCTTCTCGTAACCGGACGACTCCAGCGTCTGCTTGACGGTGGTCGGCGGGACGTAGCCGACCTGGTCCGGGTCGAGGTCGTTGCGTACGACGACGTAGTGCAGGCCGGCGCGGGCCAGGTAGGACTGCAGGCCGGGCACCTCGCCGCCGGTCATCAGCGCCTGGTCGACGGCGTCCATCGCGCGCCGCGAACCCGCCGTGCCGAACGGCACGTAGTCGCGCTGCGCCCAGCGGGACTCCGCGAGCACGTCCAGCGGCTGGTCGATCGGCTTGCCCCACTCGTACGTGCCGTGCGCGGTCGCCGGCACCACCAGGGCCCGGTTGTCGGGCGAGTACTCCTCCAGCCAGTCCGCCGTCTGCTCCCAGTGCCTGGGCAGCTTGTCGAACGCGCCCGGCTGCAGCACGTCGCCGTTGGCGTACGGCAGCAGCAGACCCGGCAGCACCACGAGGGAGGCGATCGCGGGCACCCACGCGCTGCGCTTCGGATTGGCGCGGGAACCGCGGTGCTCGGCGGCGGCGGCGACGAAGTGCGCGAGACCGAGGGCGAGCGCGAGTGCCAGCCCCGGCTGGAACTTGTAGATGTTGCGGAACGGGCTCAGCCAGCTGTCCAGCGCGTCCTGCACACCGTCGGCGAACGGGGCGCCCAGCGCGCCGCCGTAGCCGGCCAGCGTGAGCAGCGCGACGAGCAGCACGGTGAGCACCAGCCAGCGCCGCTCGGGCAGGTCGCGGCGGGCGAGGCCGGCGAGGCCCAGGCCGGCCGCGAGCGCGGAGGACAGGATCGGCAGCCAGCCGGTGGCCACGGTCCAGCCGCCGGGCAGCCACTCCTCGCCGAAGTTCAGGTACGCCACCCAGTTGCCGGTGCCGCGCAGTACCTCGGTCGCCGACATGGTGGTCGTGGTGTTGTGCGCGGTCTCGATGAACGGCAGGAAGTTCTCGCCGTAGGCGCCGAGCAGCAGCAGCGGCACGATCCACCACAGACAGGCCAGCGCCACCCCGGGCAGCCACCACGCCAGCAGCTTCGTGCGGCGCGGGCCGGTGCGGGTGCACACGTACAGCAGCGCGGGCAGCAGCGCGGCCAGCGTGGAGGCCGCGTTGACGCCGCCCATGAACGGGATGACCAGCGCCGAGCGGGCGGCGGCGACCCGCGGGGTCAGCCGCTCGTCGAGCAGCGGCAGCAGCACCCACGGCAGCACCGCGCCGGGCAGCGCGCCGGCGGAGGTGGAGCCGACGATGATGGTGAAGACGGGCCACAGCGCGTACGCGGTGGCGCCCAGCAGCCGGGTGCCGGAGGTGCCGAAGCCCAGCTTCTCGGCCAGCTTCAGCGCGCCCCAGAACGCGGCGGTGACCACGAGCGAGAGCCACAGCCGCTCGGCCAGCCACGTCGGGATCTGCAGCAGATCGGTGAGCAGGTAGTACGGCAGCATCGGGAAGGCGTAGCCGAAGTACTGGTCGTGGATGCCGCCGAAGCCGTTCTGGTCGTGCCACAGCTCGCCGAGGTCGCCGGCGAACTTCATCGGGTCGACCGCCACGCCGAGCTTCGTCTCGAACGTCATCTTCCCCGCGGAGGGGATGAGCCAGGCGACGAACGCGAGCGCCCAGAAGCCGAGCGGCCAGCGCCAACTGCGCCGGCTCTCGGGTGGCCGCGCCCCTTCCGGACCCCGCGGGGGAGGTGGTGAGTAGGGCCGGCCGGGCGTGGCCGGCTGCGCGGGGAGTGTCGTCGAATGGGGCGTCATGGGCACCGCCGGAGTATGAGAAGAAGGTTCCAGGTGGCGAACTCGCGTACGCCGGGGACACGGACGACGGCCTCGGCGAGGAACGGCCAGTAACGGGAGCGGGCCGCGACGACGTCGACGTCGTCCCGGGCCCGTACCGCCTTGAGCGTGGGGCCAATGTGGATGGGGAAGAGGTTCTCGCCCAGGGTGTGCTTGGGGTCGCGCCCGGTGCGCCGCGTGTAGCGGCGGCGCGCCCGGTCCGCGCCCAGATAGTGCCAGGGCGCCTGCTCGTGGCCGCCCCAGGGGGAGAGCCAGTTGGTGAACGCCACGTACAGCAGGCCGCCGGGCTTGGTGACCCGGATCAGCTCGCTGAGGAAGGTCTCGGGGTCGGCCACGTGCTCCAGCACGTTGGAGGAGAACGCGACGTCGGCGACGCCGTCGGCGAGCGGCAGCAGATAGCCGTCGGCGACCACGGCGCCGGTGGTCACGTCCGAGCCCGCGGCCATCTCCCCGGCGTCGCAGTCGAAGAGGTACGCCTCGGCGCCCCGGCTGCGGAACTCCTCCGTGAACCACCCCCCGCCGCCGCCGACGTCGACGACCAACTGGCCCTTGAGCGGAGTGATCCGCTCGACCTGGTCCGCCGCGTCCCGCGCCAGCAGGCTGTAGGCGTGGGCGGGGTCGTCCTGCTCCTTCATGAAGGCGCGGAAGAGAGCGACCGACCGCCGGATGGAGGGGTCCCGCACTGCGTTCATCCCTCCCGCGTCTCGTGCCGCCCGGAGCGGGCGAGCGCCTCGTCGGCGACGGCACGGAAGTCGCGTACCGTCGCCTCCCAGCTCAGCCGGGTGGCGCGGCGCCGGGCCGCGGCGCCGAGGGCGGTGCGCCGCTCCTCGCTCAGCGCCAGCGCGCACCAGTGGGCGGCGAACGCGCTCTCGCCGCGGGCCAGCATGCCGGTGTCGCCGTCGCGTATGGAGTCGCGCAGGCCCGGGATGTCGAAGCCGATCGCGGGGGTGCCGCGCACCGCCGCCTCGGTCACCACCAGGCCCCAGCCCTCCACCAGCGAGGGGTGCAGCAGCAGCCAGGAGGAGGCGAGGAGCCGGTGCTTCTCGCCCTCGGAGACATGGCCGGCGAACGTCACGCCCGGCCCCGCCATGGCTTCGAGCCGGCCGCGCTCGGGGCCGGTGCCGACGATGACCAGCCGGCCGCCGGTGACCGGGCGCACCCGCTCCCACAGCCGCAGCAGCAGGTCGATGCGCTTGTACTCCACCAGCCGCCCCATCGCCAGGAACAGCGGCTCCGGCGACTTCGGCGGCAGCGGGCCCGGGTCCTCGACGCCGTTGTGCACCACCCGTATCCGCCTGGGGTCGACGCCGATGTTGCGCAGCGCGGCGGCGGTGGAGGAGGAGACGGCGACCAGGAGGTTGCCGCGGTGCGCGCCGGCGAGCGCCCAGTGCTCCAGGCGGCGGCCCAGCCGGGCCAGCGGCCCGGGATAGCGCATGGCCCACAGCTCGGTGTGCACGTGGTTGACGAGGCAGAGCGACGGGCCGCTGTGCCACAGCGGCGCCAGGTACGGCATGCCGTTGCAGACCTCGACCAGCAGGTCGGTGCCGCCGACGTGGCGGGACAGCGCGCGGCGCGCGCGCAGGAAGTGCCCGGCGTCCCCGCCGGCGGAGACGACGCGGTAGTCGCGGTACGCGGCCGGGCCGCCGCAGACCAGGGTGACCTGGTGGCCGTGGGCGGTGAGGCCGCCGGCGAGCCGGTCCACCAGCAGCTCGGAGCCGCCGGCGGCGGGGTTGCCGAGGTCGCGCCGGGCGAGGAAGGTGATCCGCCGGGCGGCGCGGTCGGTTGCGTCCCGGTCGACGGCGTCCCGGCCGGTTGCGTCCCGGGCGGTGGCCTCCCGGTTGACGGCGTCCCGGGCGGCGGGCGCGCGGGAGCCGGCGGCGCCGGCCGGCTGCGGGGGCGTACGCCGTAGCGCGTCCGCGTCCAGGGACAGGGGTACGTGCTGGGGCATCGGCGCTCCAACTCGTCTCAGGGTGCGGGCGGGTGGTTCAGGGCCGTTCGTGGGGTGCGGCATCTCGGTCGGGGGGACGGGGGCGACGGGGGCGCCGGCCGGGGGGACCGGCGCCCCCGTCGCGGGGGGTGGGGGCGGTGGGGGGCATCAGGCCGCGACCGGCTGGGGCGGGACCCCTTCGGGCTCCCGGTCGCGGTCCGGCTCGTCCGGCCGGCCGCCGCGGGCCAGCAGTACGGCGCCGGCGCCCGCGAGTACGAAGCCGGCCACGAGGGCGACGACCGGCAGGGTCTCGCCGACCAGCTTCAGCCTGCTGCTGTCCTCGTCGGCGAGGTCCACCTGCTCCTTCTGGGTGTCCTCGGTGAACGCGATGCCGTCGCTGTGCAGCAGCGTGACCTCGTCGGTGCCGCCGCCGGGCTGGCGCAGCGTCTTCTTCGGCGCGATGGAGGCGTAGATGATGCGGCCGGTGCGCTCGTCGGCGACCAGCTCGATCTTCTCGTTGGCGTACCACTCGTCGGCGAACACCTGGTCCTTGTCGGGCAGTCCGACCATGACCCCCGGCACCTGCCGGGTGCCGGTCTTCACCGGCTCGACCGAGCCGGTGAAGGAGAGTCCGGTGTAGCCCTGGATCTCCTTCCGGCCCGCGTACTCCAGCGCGACGGTGTCCTGGGCGGTGCTGTCCCACCAGCGGTAGGTGCGCTCCTCGACGTCGAAGGGGAACTTCAGGTACGCGTCGCCGGCGAACCGCTTGCCGTCCACGCCGGTGTTCTCGTCGCAGCAGTGCTCCGGGGCGGTGGTCTCCCGGTCCATGACCCAGCGTTCGGTGGTGAACTGGAAGGAGTTGCGCGGGTCCTCGATCTCCCGGGTCAGCGGGGTATCGATGGCGGTGGCGGCGTCCCAGACGGCGGTGTCGTCGTCGCTCGCCGCCACGTCGCCCAGCACCCGCCGGACGATGGTGATCTCCTGGTTGTCGCGTTCCTTCTGCGCGTCGGCGTCGTAGAAGGTCCCGGTGCCCTCGTAGCGGGTCGTCGAGTCGATGTCGATGGGATTCATCTTGGCGCGGGGCTCGACGTAGAAGGCGAGCATGGGGGCAAGCACGAGCAGGAAGACGCCCAACCCCAGCAGGATGAGGGACAGGGGTGACGCGGTACGGCGGCTCATGCTGCACTCCCGGCAGGGGCTGGTTTACGACGCTGGTTTGTCACCGCGGTGCAAGTTCTACGGGTCGGTAACGTAAGGCTGTGCTTGACAGGGTGTCAATGCTGCTCCCACACTCAGCGTCCATGCAGAACCGACTGGTAGCCGCCGTGGTGACCAGCGTCGCCGCCGCCGCTCTCGCCGTGGGTGCAGCCCTCGGCTTGGTGGCCGCGCTGAACGCCACGCCGGATCAGCCCAACGTCCCGCTCATCAGCTTCGACGGCCGCTGACCTGGCATAAGCCCCCGCCGCGGACGCCGCGGCGGGGGCTTTGCCGCGCCCGGCCGGCCCGGGGCGCGGCGGCAAGGACACGCCGGGGACACAGTGTCGTATCGATGGTGAATTTTTGTCGACCAGGTGACAAGTAGTCACCGCCCCATGGCGCGGCGCGGTGGGTTCGGCGGCGCCCGGGAGGTGCGCCGGGCGCGCCCGCGGTGGCACCGAGCGAGCAGATTCAGCCGAACTCGGCGCACGCACCCCGGGGCGAGGGCGCCCGTACGCTCCGCGCCGGGCAAACGGGTGGCGCCGCCCGCCCCGCCCCGGCATGCTGAGCCCATGCTGATCAGGGACGCCACCGCCGACGACTGGCCCGCGATCTGGCCTTTCTTCCACCGGATCGTCGCCGCGGGCGAGACCTACACCTATCCGCCGGACATGAGCGCGGAGCAGGGGCGCGAGGTGTGGCTGCTGGCGGCCCCGGACCGTACGACCGTCGCGATCGACGACCGGGGCCTGGTCGTGGGCTCGGCGAAGATGAACGTCAACCGCCCGGGCAACGGCGACCACGTCGCCAGCGCCAGCTACATGGTCGACCCGGACCGGCACGCCCGCGGCGTCGGCCGCGCGCTCTGCGAGGACTCCCTGCGCTGGGCCCGGGAGCGGGGCTTTCTGTCCATGGAGTTCAACGCGGTGGCCGAGACCAATATCTACGCGGTGAAGCTCTACGAGTCCCTCGGCTTCCGCATCACCGGCACCCAGCCCCGCGCCTTCCGCCACCCCACGGAGGGCCTGGTCGGCCTGCACTGCATGCACGTGGACCTCTGAGTCCCCGGCACTCGAATCCTCGACCCCATTGCCCGCCGTGGGGGCGGGCGTTTACGCTGCGTTCGTCATTTCGATTGCTGATCGAGATTTCGGATGAAGCCGAGAGAGGTGGGGTGAGCGCGCATGGGGCGCCTCGTACCGGCCGTGACGCGTGCGCTCGACATCCTGGAGCTGTTCCTCGACCGGGACGCGACGCTCTCCGCGCCCGAGATCACCCGCAGGCTGGGCCTGCCCCGGACCACCGTGCACGAGCTGGTCACCACCCTGGCCGCCCGCTCCTACCTCAGCGCCGTCCCCGGCCAGCCCGGGCGCTACCGCCTGGGGGTGCGCACGTACCAACTGGGCAGCACCTTCGGCGAGCAGCTCGACCTGGCCGCCGAGGGCCGGGAGGTCGCCCGCGAGGTCGCCGAGACGTGCGACGAGACGGTGCACATCGCGATCCTGGAGGACACGGACGTCATCTACATCGCGAAGGTCGACAGCACCCGCGCGGTACGGATGGTCTCCGCCACCGGCCGCCGGCTCCCCGCGCACTGCACCGCCGTCGGCAAGATGCTGCTCGCCTCGCTGCCCGAGCAGGCCCTCGACGCGCGGCTGCCCGAGGACCGCCCGCTGGCCGCGATGACGGACCGCAGCCACACCTCCGTGCGCGAGCTGCGCCGCCACCTCGCCGCCGTCCGTGAGCGCGGCATCGCGGTGGAGGAGCGCGAGTCCAACCCGGACGTCAGCTGCGTGGCCGCGCCCGTGCACGACTCCGTGGGCCGGGTGGTCGCCGCGCTCAGCATCTCGGTGCCGATGATCCGGTGGAGCGGGGAGCGCCGGGACGAGCTGGGAGAGCTGGCCGCGAAGGGCGCGGGCAGGCTGTCCGAGCGCCTGGGCCACCGCGGCCCGGGGCGCTGACGGCGGAACCGAGCGAGCCGGGGCGTACCCGGGAAGGAGAAGGAGCCAGGTGACGAAGCTGGACGTGGCCGTACACACCCGCGCCGAGCTGGGCGAGGGACCCACCTGGGACCCCGCGGCCGGCCGGCTGATCTGGGTGGACATCCTGGGCGCCCGCATCCACACGTACGAACCGGCCACCGGCAGGCGCACCGTGCAGACCACCGAGCAGCACGTCGGCGCCGCCAAGCCGCGCGCCGGCGGCGCCGGTTACGTGGTCAACCTGCGCGACGGCGTCGGGCTCTACGACGCGGACGGCGCCTTCCGCTGGCTCGTCCACGAGCCGGTCCCCGGCCGCCGCGGCAACGAGGCGGTGGTGGCCCCCGACGGCGCCCTGTGGGCGGGCACGATGCGCTACGACTCCACCCCCGGCGGCGGCACCCTCACCCGCGTCACCGGCGACGGCGCGCGGACCGTCGTCCTCGACGACGTCACCGTCAGCAACGGCACCGGCTGGAGCCCGGACGGCCGCCTGATGTACTACGCCGACAGCCCGACGGGCCGCATCGACGTCTTCGACACTGATCCGGCCGGTGGGGCCGAGGTCACCGGCCGGCGCCTGTTCGCCGCCGTCGAGGACAACCCGGGCTCGCCCGACGGGCTCTGCGTGGACGCCGAGGGATACGTCTGGGTCGCCCTGTGGGACGGCGCCGCCCTCCGCCGCTACGCCCCCGACGGCACCCTGGACCGCACGGTGCCCGTACCCGTGCGCCGCCCCACCTCCTGCGCGTTCGGCGGCCCGGAACTGACCGACCTGTACGTCACCACCTCGTCCCTAGACGACGCGCACCCGCTGGCCGGCTCGCTGCTGGTCCTGCCGGACGCGGGCCACGGACTGCCGCAGGCGCCGTTCGCGGGCTAAGGCGCGGACCCCGGCCCCAACTCGGCGCCGGCCCCGTCCAGGTCGCGCTCCGCTTCCGGGCCCGGACACAGCCCCGGGCCCGGGGCGAGTATCTTCGGGTCGATGCGGAGCATCGGACAGCGGATGCAGGTTTCTCTGAACTTCGCGTTGAGGTCTCTCTGTTGAGGCAGCCAGATGGGCGGGCCGGTCAGGGCAGGAACTGGCGGGTTGCGCTCCAGATGACGAGCCGGTCACGGATCGGGCCAGGGGCCAGATGGCCGACCAGGCTTTCCAGATGGGCCGTCAGGTTCTTGTGCCACCGGAGTTCGCGGATCTGCTCGATGGGAAGGTCGCGCCAGCCGTCGGCGAGAGCAGCGGCCTGTGTGGGCGTGAAGGTCAGTGCGTCGAGCGTGTCGGCCGCCAGCGCCTTGGGACTCCAGTCGGGGTCGGTGTCATCGGGACCCAGCCGGTCGATCACCCACATCCGGAGCACGAAGTCCTGCTGAGCGACCCGCGCAGAGCGTCCCTCGCGGTGGTCGAGCATGCGACGGTTCGCGAGCAACGACAGCTTCGCCCACTGGCGACGGGCTTCCGATGCATGGCTGGAGTTGTAGGCGTGTCCTTGTGCCACGACGCGCGCTGTCTCAAGCTGCTGGCCGCGGGCGTCATGGACGTACGTCTGTAGCTGGTCGAGCGTCCACGTGCTCAGATCGCGGCTCGGTTCTTCTCGGTATGCGCTGCTACTCAAGGTCGCCGTTCCTGGTCGTAGGCATGCCGAGCCTGATGGTGCCCTCTGGGACCACCGGCGTCAACGCCGTGCAGATCGGTGTCCTTCATGATCCTAGGTGCTCCCAAAGTGCGTTCTTGACTGGCTGTTCTCTATCCGCTCGGGCCCCTTTGGCCACCGTCGGCTACGGCCAGGCAGCGCGATCGATCCTCACGGATGTCGAGGCCCGTTTGAACCAGGCAAGGCATTCAAACGTTGTCGTCGACAGCAACGACAGGTGACGCCCTCGTCGGGGGCGTCGGCGGAGGGCTTTCACATGCCGGAGAACCCGCAGGGCCGGGAAAATGATGAACACTACAGGGAAGATGTGGCCGCCAGCGCGACCATCGGGACTTTCTATGCCAGCGGACCAACATATGCCGATCGAGAATGGGGGACAGAGAACCACCCTCATGCGGCTCTACATGAAAAAATCTACGCACGTTACGAAAAGAAAATAAAGGAAACTCGCCCCAGCGCGAAGCCGATTCTCATCGTGACGGCTGGAGCTGGCGGCGCGGGCAAGACCACCGCACTAGAAAAGTATCTCGCCCAGCTCAAGGATCCCCATAGCACTCAATTCGCCGAACTGGGGCAATTCACTGGTACTGCCGCTGCGGAAGACCTAAAGACCGGCCGCTTCACTTCTTTGTCACATGACATAATAAAGAAGGAAATGTGCGCCGAGGGTGCGGTCGACTATTTGAAAAGAAACATTTCTACGATAAGGCAGGCAGAAACTTTGCGGTCAACAGGCAATCCCACCGCCATAAGGGATGGCCTGGAAGATCGGCCTGACCTGTTGAGCTCCGGGATTCATCGCGAATCGTCCTGGGTTATGGATCAGATCGCAGCGATGTGCATGGAGGGGAGAGGGCATCTTGTTTATGACATCGCCGTGACGGATGTTGACAGGGTGATGAGCGATGAATATCAGGACGGGCTTTTCGATACCGCTCGCAGGTTCGGCTACGATGTGATCGCGATAACAGTCGAGGCATCGCAGGATCAAGCCCGCGATGGGAATTACAAGAATTACCTGAAGAGTGCGGATCTTATATCGAAGGGCGATCCGTACGGCATTACCGTGAATCCCGAAACGGCAATCGGATTCGCTTACCGCGATGGCAACACCCATGAATCCGTATGCAGGGGAAATGTACAGGAAATTGCTGATACAGGACGCATTCAGCGTGTGATCAGGGTGGATCACGGGGTGCCGTCGGACATGAAGCTCCAGGACCCGAGGAATCCTGAGGTGCTTCGCACGAGGGACCCCGCTCAGCAAAGCGCGTTGGCGGTTTCCCCGGTGACGGACCGGACGGCGCTGTACCCGACAGGCGCCAATGAGGGGCGAGGAAAGACGCCCGTGGAGCCGAACATCCCACGCCCCCGGTCCCCCCAACCGCCTGCCGCCAGCCGGGGTCGCTGACCCCGGCCCCTTCCCGGCGCGGGGGTCACCCGGTCACGAACCCGGCGGATTCCAGGGTTGGTCGCAACACGTGGTTGGTTGATCAGGCCGCGAGCAGTTTATGCGGGCGCTCGGCTGGGGTTTCCCAGCCGAGCGTTTTGCGTGGGTGGCCGTTGGATTCGGCGGCGACCAGGTGCTTTGGACCATGGCCGGAGAGGGCGGTGCCCTTGGGGAAGTGGGGAAGTACTGCCGCAGCAGGCTGTTGGTGTTCTCGTTGGAGCCGCGCTGCCCTGTCAGGCCCGGGACCCCACGCCGGACAAGGCCAGGGGGCCAATCGGGCCAAGACAAGGGCAGGGGACCCCTGCCCGATTCCGCCCCAGCAGCGTAACTGGCTGTTCTCTATCCGCTCGGGTGGTCGGTGGGGTTCGAACAGGGGCCTGGTCCGGGTGAGTCTGCAGGTGCGGGTGCATGGAAGAAGGGCCTCTTGGTAGCTCGCGGATGTCGAGTCCAGCGAGGAGCAAGAGGACCTGTTGTCGAAGTGTCGCGTGGTCACGGTTGCCGGGTCCAGTTGGTCCACTCCTGGGCTTCAACTTCAACCGCGGCACGTACACCCAGCCTTCAACGGCAACCCCACCCACCTCGGCGGGCTGACCGGCTGCGCCGCGGAGCGGGACTGCACGGGCACGTATGACACCCGCGCCACCACGGCCCCGGTCAGCTTCACCCTGCGCGTCGACCCCCGCAACGCGGGCGTCGAGCTGCGCCGCACGAGCGACCAGGCGCAGCCGTACCAGCGCGCGGCGGTGACGGTCGACGGCGCGGAACTGCCGGGCTGGCTGCAGCCGCCGGGCAACGCGGAGCGGCGGTGGCTGGACGACACGTACCAGATCCCGGCGAGCGCCACGGCGGGCAAGCGTGAGATCACCGTCACGCTCACCCCGGCCGAGGGCGCCCCGCCCTGGTCGGCGGAGTCGTACGAGGCGCACACCCTGCGCCCCACCGGCTGACGGGGGTCAGACGTCCCTGCCGCTGAACTTCTGCCAGTAGCTCACGCAGGTGTCCCGCCAGTCGGCCGCATCCGTCTCGTGCAGCGCCAGCTTGGCCTTGACCTCGGCGAAGCGGCGGGCGTCGATCTGGGACTCCAGGGAGTCCCAGGCCCGCCGCATGTCGCCGACATAGCGGACGCCCGAGTAGTAGCGGTCGACGAGTTCGTCCCAGAAGATCCTGCCGCTGCTCATGGGGTGGTCCCAGGGCACGTGGTGGAACCACATCATGAGGTTCTCGGGGACGGTGTCGATGTCCCCGTACGTCGCCTCCAGGGTGGGGAAGTACTGGGCGGTGAAGTCGCTTCCGGTGGGGGAGCGGTCGTAGCCCAGGCCGACGCTGTCCGCCCTGTTGTAGTAGACGGGGTTCCAGTCCTCGCGCGGGAGGTGCGACTCCGAGGGGCCCGGGCCGTAATGCACGTCGGCGGTGAACTGGTGGGCGATCCCGAGCGGGGTCTGGTAGCTCACCAGCGCCTCCCAGGAGCCCATCATCATGGAGACGATCACGTCGACGACGTCGGGGCTGTTCCCCCAGGTCATCCTCACCCAGTCGTCGGCGATGCCCCCGGCGTCCAGTGTCCAGTCCCACGCCTGGCGGCCGAAGGCGTACAGGTTGGCCTGGGAGAAGTGGTGCCCGGTCAGGTTGTCGGCGTTGCCGAGGTTGGCCACGCCGACGATGGCGGTGTCCGAGTGGTTCTGGGCGGTTCCGTCCACGACGTGGCCGACCAGGCGGTTGTCGAGCGGCCGGCCCTGCTCGTCCGTGGCCCGGGTGTCGGTCTTGAGGATCTCCTCCCACATGGGGGCCAGGAAGCAGAGCATCCGGTTCTGGCCGGTGTACTCCTGGGTGATCTGCAGCTCGATCGCCTGGTTGGTGTTCTCCATCCGGCCGAACATCGGGTGAACGGGCTCCCTGGCCTGGAAGTCGAGGGGGCCGTTCTTGGTCTGGAGGAACACGTTGTCCAGGAAGCGGCCTCTGCTCCCGTCGGGCTGGAGTTCGTCGTCGATGTGGCCGAACTCGAGGTAGGCCCGCTTGAGCCGGTCGCTGTCCACGTCGGGGTTGTAGACGAAGGTCCGCCAGTAGATCTTGAGACCGAGGGGTGCCACGGCCGCCGCCATGCCGTTGGCGCCGTCGCCGTGGTCGTGGCCGAAGTCCTGGGGTCCCGGCTGGCCCTCGGAGTTCGCCTTCACGGTGAACCCGGCGAAGTCCGGTATGGACTGCTGAATCTGTCGGGCCCTCCGAGTCCACCAGGCCCGGAAGTCGGCGTTGGTGGGAGCCATCTGCTCCTCGGTGAGCGTGTCCGGGGCGAACCGGCTGTCCGTGGGGGCCGCGTACCTGATGGAGAGGGCGAGCTTGATCCCGTACGGCCGCAGAGCGTCGGCCAGCGCGGCCTCCTGTGCGATGTACTCGGGTGTGAGGTATGCGTTGTCGGCATTGACGTTGTTGATGGTGATGCCGGTGATCCCGACCGATGCCATCGCCCGCGCCGCCACGAGATAGCGGTCGAGGACGACGGGCAGGTTCAGCCCGGCGCTGGCGCCGGTGGCGGCGAAGTTGAAGATCGCGCCGTTCTCACCGTTCAGGCCGCCCGTTCCCGGTTCGTCGTTGCCGGCGTAGAGGCGCTCGGTATCCCAGTAGTTCAGGTGGCGGTTCGCGACCTTGGGGCTCTCGGCCAGGTCGAGTCCTTCCACGGCCTGGTGCGTCTGGATGCGCCGCAGGAACGCGAACGTGCCGTACAGCGCGCCCACGTCGGTGTTGCCCGCGATGACGGTGAACGCCCGCTGCCCCTCCGCCACCGACCTGAGGACGAAGCCGTCCCGGCCCACCCGCTCCAGGTCTTCGGCAGGGACGAACCGGCTCACGGCCGGCGAACTCTCCCGTGTCCCCACGACGACGGCGCCGTCGGGCAGGTCCTGTCCCGGCCGGTGGACCACCGGTACCGGGCGGTCCAGCAGTCCGCCGAGACCCCGGACCAGTTCCTCCCTGGCCGCCTCCAGGGTGGACGCCATCAGCCGCTCGGCCGATCCCGGAGCCATGCTCAGGTTCTGTGTGTGGCGGTACGACTTGTTCCGGTCGGCGTTCTCCACGACGACGGCGGTGACCTGGCTCCGGTACCGGCTGAGCAGGTCCGGATCGGCTATCGGCACGTAGCGCAGCCACATGGCGGATCCGTCGTAGCCGTCGTCCCGTTGCCCGGCCGGGCCGGCGGACGTCTCCCGCCCGCCCAGCGCCCTCGCGATCCCGCCCGCGTGAGATCCCAGCGTCACGCCCGCCGTGACCGCACCCACGAACACCCGTCGACTCAGGGACATGATCCCGACCTACCCCTCGCTCTGTCGGTTCTCCACATCGAGAACTTTGTTCATGTACATGAACTCCCTGCCGGGCCGCCGGGCACCTGCCCGAACGAGGCGCCGGTCAGGCGGTCGTGCTGAACGTCGTCATGCTCCTGGCGGGAAGCGTGGCGGTGAAGGTTCCGCTCGACGCGCCGGCCGCGCCCTGGGACGAGACGTTCCTGTTCGCGTCGGTCAGCCACGACGAGACGCTGGACGCGGTGCTGTTCGCGACGGTGAACTGCTGGTTCACGGCGGCGGCCCCCTTGTTGACGGCGACGATGACGACCGCGGAGCCGCCGTCCCGGTACGCCGAGACGTAGACGTCCGATGCCGGGTTCGCCGTCGCCTCGATCCGCACATGTCCGGGGCGTACGAACCGGGCGAAGTGCGCCATGGCGGCTCCGCGCTTGCTGAGCTGGCCGTCCTCGCGCATGGGGCCGTAGCTGCGCCGGATGTACCACCAGATGTACGCCTGGAACCCGCCGTCCACCATGGCGCGGTGGATGTGCTCGCCCACGTCGAGCGCCTGGGGCCAGAGGTCCGCCGAATCGGAGCTGTTGGGGTGGTAGACCTCGGTCATCCAGAGTTCTTTGCCCGCGCCCTTCTGCTCGAAGAGGGGGTAAGGGAAGTCCGCGAACGACGTGCCGTAGAGGTGGGCGCCGACGATGTCCACGTTGGCGAGTGCCGCGGAGTCGTTGAGGATCGGGTCCGACATGTTCTTCCGGTACTGGAAGGACTCGGGCGCGATGACCCGGGTGCCGATCGAGCCGGCGTTCTCCCGCAGGAACCGGACCATTTCGTCGGGGGTCCACCACGTCCAGTCGTGCGCGTAGTCGGGTTCGTTCTGCACCGATATCCCGTACAGGTCCACCCCGTTGTCACGCAGGTACGCGGTGAAGTCGTCCAGGTGCTGGGCGTAGGCGCCGTACATGTCGTAGCGGAGGCGTTTCGCGTCGGTCTGGTCGCCGCGGACGAAGGTCTCGACCATGTGGGCGGGCGGATTCCACGGCGACGCGATGACGGTCGCCCCGAGTTCGATCGCTCGCCTCGCGGTCGCCGCGTCGCGGCCCCAGTCCGCCTCGTTCTCGGGGACGGGGATCCTCAGTAAGGAGAACCCCAGTCGCCCGTCGCCCGTGCCGAACGCCGTGTCCCGCTGGGCGGCCGTCAGGTCGCCGATCCAGGCGGTGTGGTTCATGCCGCCGAAGCCCCGGATCGTCTGCCGCCGCGCCGAGGGGTCGACGACCGCCGTGGCGGCGGTCGGCACGGCCGCGGCACTCGAGGTCGCGACGGCCGCCGTCGTGGCCGTCAGGACCGGCAGCGTCCCCAGCGCCAGGACCGTTCGCCGGCTCGGCAGGCGCGGAGGTCCGCCGCTCACCTGCTCTTTCCGGGCTCGCGTCATCTCTCCTCCTCGTGGCCCCTCGTCCTGGTCTGCGCCGGTTCTGAGGATGTGGGAGCGCTCCCAATCAGGATAAGGCGGCGCCCCTCACCGTTTTCGACGGAAGGTGCTCCTGGCCGCTGCCCCTGCCTGCCCCCGCCTGCCCCGTGGCGGCTCGGGAAGGCGTGTTCGGAATGACGAACATTGTCCAAGCTCATGAATCTCTGGCAAGGTAACGAGCCCGCTCCCCACCGTCAAGGCTCCGCGGTGTCCTGTGGCAGCGCCCCGCCCCGCAGAACGTCAGGTAGCTGCGGGGCGGGGCGGTTCGGGGGTGGGGGCGGGTCAGTCGGTGGTGAAGGAGTGGACCGTGGTGGAGCGGTACGTGTCGCCGGGGCGCAGGGCCGTGCTGGGGAACGACGGCTGGTTGGGGGAGTCGGGGAAGTGCTGGGTCTCCAGGCAGAAGCCGTCGCCCTGGCGGTAGACCCGGCCCGAGGTGCCCGCGAAGGAGCCGTCGAGGAAGTTGCCGCTGTAGAACTGCAGCCCGGGCTCGGTGGTGGCGATGCTCATCGTACGGCCCGAGGACGGCTCCCGGACCGTGGCGATGCGCTCCGGGGCGCGGGTGATGCCCTTGTCCAGGACCAGGTTGTGGTCGATGCCCTTGCCGTACAGCACCTGCTCGTGGTCGTCGCGCAGGTCGGCTCCGATCGGCTTCGCCCGCCGGAAGTCGAAGGGGGTGCGGGCGACCGGGGCCAGCTCGCCGGTGGGGATGAGGCCGGCGTTGACGGGGGTGTAGCGGGAGGCGGCGATCCGCAGCTCGTGGCCGTAGACGTCGCCGCTGCCCTCGCCGGCGAGGTTGAAGTAGACGTGGCTGGTGAGGTTGACGACCGTCGGCGCGGAGGTGGTGGCCTCGTAGTCGATGCGCCAGTCGCCGTCCGCGGTGAGGGTGTAGTCGACGCGGGTGGTCAGCGCGCCGGGGTAGCCCATCTCGCCGTCGCCGCTGACGTAGCGCAGGGTCAGGCCCACGCCCGCGGCGGAGACGAACGGCTCGACGTCCCACACCCGCTTGTCGAAGCCCTTGTCGCCGCCGTGCAGGCTGTGGTCGCCGTCGTTGAGCGGCAGCTGGTACGTCTGGTCGTCGAGGGTGAAGCGACCGCTGTCGATGCGGTTGCCGTAGCGGCCGATGAGCGCGCCGAAGTACGGGCTCAGGGCGACGTAGTCGTCGAGGCCCGCGAAGCCCAGCGACACGTTGGCGTACCGGCCGCGCCGGTCGGGCAGCTCCAGTGACTGCACGATGCCGCCGTACGACAGTACCCCGAGCCGGGTGCCGCCGTTGGCGAGCGTCCAGCGGTCCACGCGGGTGCCGTCGGCCAGCTGGCCGAACGGCTCGCGCACCGGCTCGGCGCGACCGCCCGCGGAGTTCGCCGCCGCGGGGGCCGCGAAGCCGGCGGCGGCCAGGCCGCCAGCCGTGGCGGCGAGCACCGTCCGTCTGCGCGGGGCGGCGGCCGGTGCCGCCGCCGTCGAAGTGGGGGGTCGGGTCGGGTTCATGGGGATTCAGCTCCTCGTAAGAAAAAGATGGTTCGGGTCAGGGGAGTCGTGCGGGCCACGGGCGTCGCTCTCCTACGCACCCGCCCGCCGCTTGTTCCAGATGTCGAAGCCCACCGCCGCCAGCAGCACCAGCCCCTTGATGACCTGCTGGTAGTCCGTGCCGAGCCCGACGAGCGACATGCCGTTGTTCAGCACCCCGAGCACCAGCCCGCCGATGACCGCCCCGAACACCGTGCCGATGCCGCCGCTCATCGACGCGCCGCCGATGAACGCCGCCGCGATCGCTTCCAGTTCGAACATCTCGCCGGCCTTCGGCACGCCCGCGTTCAGCCGCGCCGCGTAGACGCAGCCGGCCAGCGCCGCGAGCACGCCCATGTTCACGAAGACCAGGAACGTGACCCGCTTGTCCTTCACGCCCGACAGCTTGGCCGCGGCCTTGTTGCCGCCGAGGGCGTAGACGTGCCGGCCGATCACCATGTTGCGCATCACGTAGCCGAGGGTGATCAGCAGTCCCGCCATGATCAGCAGCACCACCGGGACCCCCCGGTAGCTGGCGAGCATCAGGGTGGCGACGGCCACCGCCGCGACGATGAAGGCGCACTTCCCCAGCCACAGCGGGTGCGGCAGCACCTCCAGCTCGTAGGAGAGCTGCCGCCGTCGGTCCCGCCACTCCTGCCACAGCAGGAACAGGCCGACGGCCACGCCGAGGAGCAGCGTGAGGTTGTGGTAGTTGGTCTCGGGCCCGGCCTCGGGCAGGAAGCCCTGGGCCATGTTCTGGAAGCCCTTGGGGAACGGCGAGAGCGACTGGCCTTCGAGGACGATCTGGGTGAGGCCGCGGAAGACCAGCATGCCCGCGAGCGTCACGATGAACGATGGTATGCCGATATACGCGATCCAGAATCCCTGCCAGGCCCCCGCGACGGCGCCGATGAGCAGCGAGCACGTCAGCGCGAGCGGCCAGGGGAAGTTGTGGTTGACCATCATCACGGCCGACATCGCGCTGGCGAACGCGCACAGCGAGCCCACCGACAGGTCGATGTGCCCGGCGATGATGACGATCATCATGCCCATCGCCAGGATCAGGATGTAGCTGTTCTGCTGGACGATGTTGGAGACGTTGCGCGGCAGCAGCAGGGTGCCGTCGCTCCACACCTGGAACACCACGACGATCAGGCCGAGCGCGACGAGCATGCCGTACTGCCGCATGTTGTTGCGCATCGCGTCCAGCAGGGCGCCGGCGAGCGCGCTGCGGGTTCTGCCGGCGGCGGGGGCGGCGGGTGGGGTGTCGCGCTTCTCCGTGGTCAGCGGGCTCATCGTTCGTCCCTTACGTGCGTGGTCATGTGGCGCATGAGAACTTCCTGGGTGGCCTCGGCCCGCGGGACCTCGCCGGTGAGGCGGCCCGCGGCCATGGTGTAGATCCGGTCGCACATCCCCAGCAGCTCGGGCAGCTCCGAGGAGATGAAGACCACCGCCTTGCCGCGGGCGGCCAGCTGGTCGATGGCGGTGTAGATCTCGTACTTCGCCCCCACGTCGATGCCGCGGGTGGGCTCGTCGAGGAGCAGCACCTCGGGGTCGGCGTGGATCCACCTGCTGAGCACGACCTTCTGCTGGTTGCCGCCGCTCAGCCGGTTCACCGGCTCGAAGACCGTCGGGGTCTTGATGTTCATCGACGTGCGGTAGCCCTCGGCGACCCGCCGCTCCTCGTGCTCGTCGACCGCGCCGCGGCGGACCAGCTTCGGCAGTGCGGAGAGCGTGATGTTGCGCATGACGTTCTCGATGAGGTTGAGGCCGTACGTCTTGCGGTCCTCGGTGACGTACGCGATCCCGTGCCGCACCGCGTCCGGGACGGTGCGCACGTCGGCCTTCCGGCCGTCGACCAGCACCGTCCCGGACTCGTACCTGCCGTAGGAGCGGCCGAAGACGCTCATCGCCAGCTCCGTGCGGCCCGCGCCCATCAGGCCCGCGATGCCGACGATCTCGCCGCGCCGGACCTCGATCGAGACGTCGTCGACGACCTTGCGCTCGTGGTCGATGGGGTGGCGCACGGTCCAGCCCTCGACGGCCAGCGCGACCGTGCCCGCGTCCTCGCCGCGGTAGTGGGAGCGCTCGGGGAAGCGGTGGTCGAGGTCGCGGCCGACCATCCCGCGGATGATGCGGTCCTCCGACACCGCGGACCCGGCTTTCCGCAATCCGGCGGCTGCGGCGTCCTCGGCCGCGTCGTCCTCGGCCCCGCGCACGGCGAGCGTCTCGACGGTCTGCCCGTCGCGCAGGATGGTCACCGAGTCGGCGACCTGCCTGATCTCGTTGAGCTTGTGCGAGATGAGGATGCAGGCGATCCCCTGCCGCTTGAACTCCAGGATGAGGTCGAGCAGCTTGCCGCTGTCCTCGTCGTTGAGGGCCGCGGTCGGCTCGTCGAGGATGAGCAGCTTCACCTCCTTGGAGAGCGCCTTGGCGATCTCCACCAGCTGCTGCTTGCCCACGCCGATGTCGGCGATCCGGGTCTGCGGCTTCTCGGCCCCGAGACCGACGCGCTTGAGCAGCGCGGCGGCGTGCCGCAGGGTCTCGTTCCAGGAGATGACCCCGCGACGCGCGTGCTCGTTGCCGAGGAAGATGTTCTCGGCGATGGACAGGTACGGCACCAGGGCCAGCTCCTGGTGGATGATGACGATGCCGCGACCCTCGCTGGCGTTGATGTCCTTGAAGGCGCACGGCTCGCCCTCGAAGAGGATCTCCCCCTTGTAGCTGCCGTGCGGATGGACCCCGCTCAGGACCTTCATCAGGGTGGACTTGCCGGCGCCGTTCTCACCGCACACGGCGTGGATCTCGCCGGGTGCGACGGTGAGGGTGACGTCGGACAGCGCCGTGACCCCGGGGAAGGTCTTGGTGATGGAGCGCATCTCCAGGACCGGAGCGGTCACTTCAGGTCTCCGGCCTGGTAGTAGCCCTCCTCGACGAGCAGGTCGGTGTTGGCCTTGTCGATGCTGACCGGGTCCAGCAGGAACGCCGGCACGACCTTGACGCCGTTGTCGTACGTCTCGGTGTCGTTGACCTCGGGCTTGCCGCCGGTGAGCACCGCGTCGGTCATCTGCACGGCCTGCTTGGCGAGCTTGCGGGTGTCCTTGTAGACGGTCTGGGTCTGCTCGCCGTCGATGATGGACTTGACGGAGGCCAGCTCGGCGTCCTGTCCGGTCACCACCGGCAGTTCCTTGCCGCCGCTGCCGTAGCCGGCGCCCTTCAGCGCGGAGAGGATGCCGATGGAGATGCCGTCGTACGGGGAGAGGACGGCGTCGACCTCCTCGCTGCCGTAGTTGCCGCTCAGCAGGTCGTCCATGCGCTTCTGCGCCGTGCCGCCGTCCCAGCGCAGCGTGGTGACCTGGTTCAGCTTCGTCTGGCCGGACCGCACGGTGAGCTGACCCGAGTCCAGGTACGGCTGCAGCACGCCCATGGCGCCGTTGAAGAAGTACTGCGTGTTGTTGTCGTCGGGGGAGCCGGCGAAGAGCTCGATGTTGAACTTCGCGTTCTTGTCGTCCTCCAGCTTCAGGGCGTCCACGATGTACTGGCCCTGCAGCTTGCCGACCCGCTCGTTGTCGAAAGAGGCGTAGTAGTCGACGTTCTCGGTCTCGAGGATCAGCCGGTCGTAGGCGATCACGGGAATGCCGGCCTCTTCGGCGTCGGAGAGCACCTCGGTCAGCGAGGTGTTGTCGATCGCCGCCACCACGAGCGCGTCCACGCCCTTGGTGATCATGTTGTCGATCTGCGCGACCTGGTTCTCGACCTTGTCCTCGCCGTACTGCAGGTCGGTGTCGTAGCCGGCGGACTCGAACTCCTTGACCATGTTCTCGCCGTCGGCTATCCAGCGCTCCGACGACTTGGTGGGCATGGCGATGCCGATCGTGCCGCCGCCGTCGGCGGAGTCCTTCTTCTCTTCGCTGCCGCCTTCGCTGTCCTGGCCGCAGGCGGCGAGGGCGAGGGCGAGCGCGGATACGGCGGCGGCGGTGCGCAGGTGTGCGGCTCGGGGGGTGCGCATGGTGGTCAGATCCCTTCGGGTACGGATGCGGGTGCGGTCTCGGGAGCGGAGGCGGACTCGGAGGAGGGCGCCGGAACAGCGTGGGGGGTGGGGAACCGGCGCAGGTCGCCGGGCAGCCGGGACCCGGGCGGCGACATGGCGTCGCCCGCCCCGAGCCGGTCGAGGAGGTCCAGGACCAGCCGCCCGCGGCGCACCCGCTCGCGGGCGGTGGCGAGCACCGTCTCGCGCATGTGGGCGCCGTAGGGATAGATCCCGGGGGCCTTGGACAGCCCGAACTTCAGATACAGGGGTGCGCCACGGCGGATCAGCTCGGCGGCGTCGTACATCCGCACGAAGCCGCCGAGGTCGTCGGGCGCCTCCACGTACAGGTCCATCGGGGCGGCGCTGGCCCGGCGGATCTCGGTGAGCTGCTGCAGCGACAGGTCCGAGGGGATGTTGAGCGAGTCGGCGCCGAGTCGCTCCCACACCGCGTACGCGGCGGGGTTCACCGGGCCGACGAGCGCGGAGACCTTGAACGTGGTGTGCGCGGGCAGCTCGCCGAGCGCGCGCAGCCCGTGCAGCAGCCACAGCACGCCCTCGTCGGCGACGAGCAGGCACTTCACGCCCAGTTGGGTGGCGCGCAGGGCGTCCTCCACGCAGCCCGCCAGCTGATCGTGCCCGCGGGCCCGCAGCCCGGCGCCGCCGGAGGCGCTGCGGGTGGCGGCGCCGGTGTCCCAGGTGCCGCGCGGGCCGGTGAACAGGGACAGCTCGATGTCGCGTTCGGCGCAGGCCGCGACCATGTCGGTGATCTCGGTGTCGGTGAGCATCCACACGCCGCTGCCCTGGCTGATCCGGTGGACCGGCACACCGAGGCGGGTGCTCTCCTTCAGCACGGCGGACAGCGCCTCCGGGCCTTCGACGGACGGGATCTCGGTGCGCCAGCGGCCTCCGTCGGGGAAGGCGTGCGGCGAGGTGTCGGCGGGGTCGGGCGGCGGGGCGCCGAACCCGAGGCGGGCGAGGGCCGGTTCACCGGGGGCGTGAGGCACGGTACTCCTTCGTTCGGTGTGTCGGACGTCGTCCGGTTGTGTTCCGGCGGACATGCGGCCGTCACCGGGACGGACGGCCGCTCGCGGGGCTACGGCCGCAGCAGCACCTTGCCGACCGCGGGGTCTCCGCCGCCGACCAGACCGACGGCCTTCTCGTACTCGTCGAGGGGCAGTTCGTGGGTGATCAGCGCCGCCGGGTCCAGCAGTCCGGCGCCCAGCGCGCGCACCGCGTACGACCAGGCCGCCGACGGGGCGCCGAAGACGCCGAGGACGTCGACCTGGCGCATCGACAGCTCCAGCGGGTCGATGCCCGCCCCGCCGCCCGGCGGGATACCGGTGACCACGACCCGCCCGCCGCGGCGCGCCAGCGCCACCGCGGCCACCGCGGACCGCGCCGCACCCGCCGTCTCCAGCACCATGTCGTACGCCCCCGCCAGGCCGGCGGCAGCGTCGGGCGCCACCGCCCGGGCGCCGAGCGCCCGCGCCTCCTCGGCCCGCTCCCCCCGCGGCTCCACCACCAGCAGCTCCGCGGGCGAGTAGGCCGCGAGCAACTGCACCGCCAGCAGCCCCAGCGTGCCGCCCCCGACGACGGCCACCCGCTCGCCCGGCAGCGGCCCGCCGCGCAGCACCGCCGCCGCGGCGACGGCCGCCGGCTCCAGCAGCGCGGCGGCGCGCAGGTCGGCGGCGTCGTCCAGGACGTGCAGCAGCGGCGCCGGCACGGTCACGGTCCCGGCGAACGCGCCGGGGCGGGTGAACCCCGTCTCGTCGTACGGGCCCTCGCACAGGTTCGTCTCGCCGGCCCGGCAGCGCGCGCAGACCTGGCAGCGGCGGAAGCCCTCGGCGACGGCCTTCCGCCCGGCCAGCGCCTCGTCGACGCCGGGCCCGACGGCCTCGACGGTGCCGGACCACTCGTGCCCGGGCGTGAGCGGGTACGTGACGTAGCCGGCCGGCCGGGTGCCGTCGTACACCTCGCGGTCGCTGCCGCACACCCCCGCCGCGTACACCCGCACCCGCACCTCGCCGGGGCCGGGCGGCGGCGTCGGCACGCTCTCGACCCGCGCCCGCCCGGGCCGCTCCAGCACGACGGCGCGGTGCGTCCGGGAAATCGCTCCGGAAGCCGCCCCGGCCATCGCCTCAGCCATCGGGGTTCCTCTTCTCCCAGCCGTCCGCCCACAGGTCGAAGTGCGCCCGTTGCTGCGGGAACTCCGCCGCCGCGTCGGTGTCCAGCTCGACCCCCAGGCCCGGCGCCTCGGAGCGGGTGAAGTAGCCGTCGACCACCTCGGGCGCGCCCTTGACGACCTTCTTGATCTCCGCGTCGGCGAAGTCGTTGAAGTGCTCCAGGATCTTGAAGTTGGGCGTGCAGAAGCCGACCTGGAGGGAGGCGGCGGTCAGCACCGGGCCGCCGACGTTGTGCGGTGCGACCAGCACGTAGTGGGTCTCGGCGGTGGCGGCGAGCTTGCGGGTCTCCAGGATGCCGCCGATGTGCCCCACGTCCGGCTGGATGATGTCCGCGGCCTGGCTCTCGAACAGCTCGCGGAACTCGATCCGGTCGTGGATCCGCTCGCCGGTCGCCACCGGCAGGTCCACCTGCCCCGCCACCTTCGCCAGCGCCTTCAGGTTCTCCGGCGGCACCGGCTCCTCCAGCCACGCCGGCCGGTAGGGCGCCAGCTCGCGCGCCAGCCGCGCCGCGGTCGCCGGCGAGAAGCGGCCGTGCATCTCCAGCATCAGCTCCACCTCGTCGCCGACGGCGTCCCGTACGGCCTCGATGAGGGAGACGGCGTAGCGGGACTCCGCGTGGTCCAGCTCGAAGCGGCCCGCGCCGAACGGGTCGATCTTCAGTGCCTGGTAGCCGCGGTCGACCACCCGGCGGGCGGCTTCGTGGTACGCCTCCGGGGTGCGCTCGGTGGTGTACCAGCCGTTGGCGTACGCCTTGACCCGGTCGGTCACCGCGCCGCCGAGGAGCTGCCACACCGGCACGCCCAGCGCCTTGCCCTTGATGTCCCAGCAGGCCATCTCCACGCAGGCGATTCCCGACATCACGATCTCGCCGGCCCGGCCGAAGTCGCCGTACTTCATCCGGCGGACCAGGTCCTCGACCGCGAACGGGTCGGAGCCCGCGACGTGGTTCGCCTCCGCCTCGCGCAGATAGCCGACGAGGGCGTCCGTGTGGCCCAGCATCCGGGTCTCCCCGACCCCGGTCAGGCCCTCGTCGGTGTGCACCTGGACGTAGGTCAGGTTCCGCCAGGGGGTGCCCACGACGTGCGTGCTGATTCCGGTGATGCGCACGGCTGGCGGCTCCTCCATGTTCGAGATTTCGTCACATGTTCGAGATGCAGACCAGAGAGACGCTATGGAGGTGAGCGGCGGGTGTCAACGGTCAGTGCACGGCGAACTCGTAGACCGTGGCCGAACGGTAATGCTCGTCGGGCCGCAGCAGGGTGGAGGGGAAGTGCGGGTGGTGGGGGGAGTCGGCGAAGTGCTGGGTCTCCAGGGCGAGCCCGTCGCCCGGGCGGTAGGCGCGCCCGGACGGCCCGGTGAACGACGGGAAGACGAAGTTCGCGGTGTAGAGCTGCAGCCCGGGCTCGGTGGTCAGCACCCGCAGCACCCGCCCCGAGGCCGGCGAGCGGACCTCGGCGACCGGCTCGGGGGCGGCGGTGACGCCCTTGTCGAGCACGAAGTTCTGGTCGTAGCCGCGCCCGATCAGCAGCTGCGGGTGCCCGGAGCGCAGCTCGGCGCCCACCGGCCGGGCCGTACGGAAGTCGAAGGGGCTGCCGGCCACGTCCGCGATCTCGCCGGTCGGCGCGGCGGCGGGGCCGTTGACGGTGAACCGGCCGGCGGCGACGCGCAGGTGGTGGGCCTCGATGCTGCCGCTGCCCTCGCCGTCGAGGTTGACGTACGTGTGGTTCGTCAGGCTCACCACGGTCGGGGCGTCGGTGGTCGCCTCGTAGTCGAAGCGCAGCGCGCCGCCGGCGGTCACGGTGTACGTCGCCCGCACCTCCAGCGTGCCGGGGAAGCCCTCCTCGCCGTCCGGGCTGGTACGCGACAGCAGCAGCGCGGCGGCACCGGGCGCGGCCGGCGCCTCGGCCGCGGCCCAGACCCGCTTGTCGAAGCCGCGGGCGCCGCCGTGCAGGCAGTTGGGCCCGTCGTTGGCCGGCAGCGGGTACGAGCGCCCGTCGAGGACGAACGAGGCGCCGGCGATGCGGTTGGCGTACCGGCCGATCAGCGCCCCGAAGTACGGGTCCCCGTGCTCCACGTACTCGTCCACGGTCGCCAGCCCCAGCGCCACGTTCGCGTACCGCCCGGCCCGGTCGGGCACCTCCACGGACTGCACGGTCCCGCCGTACGTCAGCACCCGCACCCGGGTCCCGCCCGCGGTCAGCGTCCACCGCTCGACGGGGGTGCCGTCGGCGAGCTTGCCGAAGGGCTCGGCGGTGACGGAGGGCGCCGGCGCGGCGTCGGGCGGGGTCAGCTGGGTCAGCGGGGTCTCGGCCATGGGGGAGACCCTATGCGCCTGCGGAGCCCGTACGCGCGGTGCCGGCCGGCCAAGCTGGCCGCCCGCCGAGCCAAGCCCGCCCGCGCGTACCTACCGGGCCGCGCGGAGCCGCTTGTACGCGATCTCCGCCAGCACGTTCTGGCCGTCCTCGTCGGGGTGGAAGGAGTCCCAGCGGCTCAGGTGGCCCTTGGTGAAGTCGTACCGGAACGCCGCCCCGTCGTCGTACACGCACAGCGGATGCCGCCCGCACTCCTCCGCCAGCACCGCGTTGAACTCCACCACCCGGTCCTCCACCTCCTCCCGCCGGTCACTCGCCGCCGCGCCGAGGTCCGTGGGGTCCGCCAGCATCGACTGGCAGATGTTGCCCAGCGACCAGATCTGCCGGCTCAGCACGCCGTCCCGGCCCACGTCCCACAGCCGCATCAGACTCGGGACGCTGGACACGTACACCTGCGTCCGCGGCAGATCCTTCTCCAGCCGGTCCAGCGAGTCCGCCACCGCCGTGCGGAAGTCCGCCACCGGTGTCATGCCCGCCGTGCTCTCCGTGCAGGCGTCGTTGGCGCCGATGAGCACGGTCACCAGGTCCGGGCGGCGGGCGATGGCCTCGCCCGTCTGGACGGGCAGATCCGTCACTTGCGCGCCCGAACGGGCGAAATTCCACGTATGCCCCGACGGCTTGTCGAGTAAACGCCGGGCGAGGCTGTCCACGTCGTCCGAGGTGCCCGTCGACCACGACTTCTCCGGGCAGTCGGCGAGCGGCTCGCAGACGTGGAAACCGCGCGTGATGGAGTCGCCGAGCGCGGCGACCGACCGCGGCGGCCGGGGCGCCGCCCGCGCCCGCTCCGACGGCTTGCCCGCGTCCTCCGCGCCGCCTGACGGCGCGGCAGATCCCTTGTCCTCCCCCTGCGTCGAGCCCTCGCCGGTGCAGCCGGCGAGCGCCAGTGACATTGCGACCGCCCCCGAGAAGACCAGTGCCGCCACTTTGCGCATCCCTGCGCTCCCTCCCGCCCCCGAGGTCCTCCTCCGAACGTGCGTCAGCACGCCCAGGACCGACCGTACGGCACGCGCGGGGTGCGGCGGCACGGTAGCTTGGCTGTGCTCAACGGGCCGCAGCGCGGCGGGATCGCACCGGGTAACGGAGTGTCCTGTTTACCCGGAAAGGCGACCCGTGGTGTTTACTCTAGGCAACTTCGCTCAGCAACGTCGCCCAGCGACGTCGCTCAGCAACGTCGAGGCAGCTTCGAGCCCGCGGATGGAGGCCCCCGGTGACGACACGTGGAGTTCTGTTCGTTCACTCCGCCCCGCGGGCGCTCTGCCCGCACATCGAGTGGGCGGTCGCCGGCGTCCTCGGCGGTCGCGTCAGCCTCGACTGGATCCCCCAGCCCGCCTCGCCCGGCACCTGGCGCGCGGAGTTCTCCTGGCAGGGCGAGCCCGGCACCGCCTCCCAGCTCGCGTCCGCGCTCCGCGGCTGGCACCTGCTGCGCTTCGAGGTCACCGCCGAGCCGTACGCCACCGCCGAGGGCGAGCGCTACAGCTCCACGCCCGACCTCGGGATCTTCCATGCCGTCACCGGCGTCCACGGCGACATCCTCATCCCCGAGGACCGGCTGCGCGCGGCGCTGGCCCGCGCGCAGCGCGGCGAGACGCAGCTGGAGGCGGAGATCGCCAAGCTGCTGGGCAAGCCGTGGGACGACGAGCTGGAACCTTTCCGCTACGCCGGCGAAGGCGCCCCGGTCCGCTGGCTGCACCAGGTCGTCTGACCCGGTGGGCCGGGAGGCCCACCGGGTGGCGTCGGCCGGCAGCGGCGACGGTACGTCAGACGGACCGGAACGCCAGCACCACGTTGTGGCCGCCGAAGCCGAACGAGTTGTTCAGCGCCACGATCCGGCCCTCCGGCAGCGGCGTCGCCTCCACGGCGATCAGCTTCGGGTCGACCTCGTCGTCCAGATCCTCGACGTTGATGGTCGGCGGCGCGGTGCGGTGGTGGACCGTCAGCACGGCCGCCACCGACTCGATGCCTCCGGCACCGCCCAGCAGATGGCCGGTCATCGACTTCGTACCGGAGACGAGGACGTGCCCCAGCTCGTCGCCGAACACCTTCTGCATGGCCTTGATCTCCGCCACGTCGCCCTGCGGGGTCGACGTCGCGTGCGCGTTGACGTGGACGACCTCGGCGGGTGTCACGCCGTTGTGCGCGAACAGGTTCTCCAGCGCCGCCGCGATACCGCGCCCGCTCGGCTCCGGCTGCGCGATGTGGTGGCTGTCCGCCGACAGCCCCTGGCCGGCCGCCTCGCAGTAGACCCTCGCCCCGCGCCGCTCGGCGTGCTCCGCCGACTCCAGCACCAGCACGCCCGCGCCCTCGCCGAGCACGAAGCCGTCGCGGGCCTTGTCGTACGGGCGGGAGGCGCCCTGCGGGTCGTCGTTGTTCTTCGACATCGCCATCATGTTGGCGAACGCCGCGATGGGCAGCGGGTGGACCGCCGCCTCCGTGCCGCCGGCCACGACGACGTCGGCGCGGCCGGTGCGGATCATCTCCACCGCGTACCCGATCGCCTCCCCGCCGGAGGCGCACGCGCTGACCGGCGTGTGCACGCCGGCCCGGGCGTTGATCTGCAGGCCGACGTTGGCCGCCGGGCTGTTGGGCATCAGCATCGGGACGGTGTGCGGCGAGACCCGCCGGGGGCCCTTTTCCCGGAGGTTGTCGTACTGGTCCAGCAGGGTCGTCACACCGCCGATGCCGGAGGCGACGACCGCGCCGAGCCGGTCGGGGTCGACCGCGGCGTCCTCGCCGGCCCTGGCGGCGAAGCCGGCGTCGGCCCACGCCTCCCGGGTGGCGATGATCGCGAACTGCGCCGCCCGGTCCAGCTTCCGGGCCTGCGGCCGGGGGATGACCTCGGTGGGCTCCACCGCGACCTCGCCCGCGAAGGTCACGGGCAGGCCGGCGGCCCACTCGTGGTCCAGGTCCGCGATGCCGGAACGGCCGGCCACCAGCCCGTCCCAGGTGGATGCGCTGTCGCCACCCAGCGGTGTGGTTGCGCCGATTCCGGTGACGACCACGGTGCGATTGGTCGCGTTCACGTCGAAGCTCACTCCGAAAGTCGAGGTCCTACTACGGCGCCACCGCGGACCGCCGCCCGCGCCCGTGGGCGCGGGGGGCCGGGATGGCGACAGCGGGGACGTGGGGTCAGCTCTGGTGCTTGAGGATGTAGTCCGTGGCGTCGCCCACGGTCCTCAGCTGCTTGACGTCGTCGTCCGGGATCTTGACGTCGAAGCGCTCCTCGGCGGCGACGACGACCTCGACCATGGACAGCGAGTCGACGTCCAGGTCGTCGGTGAAGGACTTGTCCAGCTGGACGTCCTCGACCGGGATGCCGGCGATCTCGTTCACGATCTCCGCGAGACCGGCGACGATCTCTTCCTGCTTGACGGCCATCTTGGGGACTCCTTCTTTCCGTTCCTTGAGGGTTCTCAATGAGGGGTGAGCTGAGGGGTGAGCCGCGTGTGGCCGGGCCGGCCCGCGGGTCAGGGGAGTGTCACGACCGTGGCGGCGTAGACCAGGCCGGCCCCGAACCCGATGACGAGGGCGGTGTCCCCGCTTTTCGCCTGCCCGGTCGCCAGCATCCGCTCCATGGCCAGCGGGATGGAGGCGGCCGAGGTGTTGCCGGTGGTCTCGATGTCGCGGGCGACCGCGACATGCTCCGGCAGCTTGAGGGTCTTCACCATCGAGTCGATGATCCGCATGTTGGCCTGGTGCGGGATGAAGACGTCCAGGTCGTCCGGCGTGATACCGGCGGCGTCCAGGGCCTCCTGGGCGACCTTGGCCATCTCGTAGACCGCCCAGCGGAAGACCGTCTGGCCCTCCTGGGTCAGCGCCGGGAACTTCACGCCGCCGTCTGCGTCCAGGGGCAGCTGGTCCAGGTCGCCGACGCGGAAGCGGTCCCACGCCACGGTCTGCTTGATGGTCTGGTGCTTGTCGCCCTCCGAGCCCCACACCGAGGGGCCGATGCCCGGCTCGTCGGCGGGGCCGACGACGACCGCGCCGGCGCCGTCGCCGAAGAGGAAGGCGGTGGTCCGGTCGGACTTGTCGGTGAGGTCGGAGAGGCGCTCGACGCCGACGACGAGCACGTGCTCCGCGCTGCCCTCCACGATCAGTCCCTTGGCCAGCGTCAGCCCGTAGCCGAAGCCGGCGCAGGCGGCGGAGATGTCGAACGCGGCCGGCTTGCCGGCGCCCAGCAGATGGGCGATCTCGGTGGCGACCGACGGCGTCTGCATGAAGTGCGAGACGGTCGAGATGATCACGGCGTCGATCTGCTCCGCCGTCACGCCCGCCGCCGCGAGCGCCTTGCCGGCGGCCTCGACGGACATCTGCGCGACGGTCTCGTCCGGCCCGGCCCAGTGCCGGGTGGCGATGCCGGAGCGGCTGCGGATCCACTCGTCGGAGGAGTCGATGTACTGCAGGATCTCCTCGTTGGGCACGACGCGGGTCGGGCGGTAGCCGCCGACGCCCATGATGCGCGCGTACGGAGCACCCTTGGTGGGCCGGATCTTCGCGGTCATGCGCTCTCCTGGGGGTCCGCGGCCGTCGCCTCGGCGATGGCGGCACGTGCCTTCTCGATGTCCTCGGGCGTCTTCAGCGGAACCGGCCGCACGCCCGGCAGCGCGCGCTTGGCGAGCCCGGTGAGCGTGCCGCCGGGCGCGGCCTCGACCATGGCCGTCGCGCCGTGCGCGGCGAAGGTCTCCATACACGTGTCCCAGCGCACCGGGCTGGCGACCTGGCCGACCAGCCGGTCCATGACCTCCCGGCCGTCGGTGACGATCTTGCCGTCCTTGTTCGAGACGAACGGGAGCCGCGGCTTCGCGGGCTCGATCTCCGCGACCTCCGCGGCCAGCGCGGCCACGGCGGGCGCCATGTGCTCGGTGTGGAAGGCGCCGGCCACCTTCAGCGCGACGACCCGGCGCACGCCCTCCGGCTTGTCCTCGGCCAGCGCGGCGAGCTGCGCGGCGGTCCCGGCGGCGACGATCTGGCCGGCGCCGTTGACGTTGGCGGGAGTGAGACCGAGGCGTTCGAGGTGCGGCAGCACCGTGTCCGGGTCCCCGCCGAGCAGGGCGGCCATGCCCGTCTCGGCGACGGCGGCGGCCTCGGCCATCGCCAGGCCGCGGGCCCGGACGAGGCGTACGGCCTGCTCGTCGCTGATCACGCCGGCGAGCGCGGCGGCGGCGAACTCCCCGACGCTGTGCCCGGCGACGGCGCCGACCCGGCCCGGGATCTCCGCCGGGTCGTCGAACAGCGTGTACGCGGAGGCCAGCGCGGACGCGACCAGCAGCGGCTGGGCCACCGCCGTATCGCGGATCGCCTCGGCGTCCGCCTCCGTGCCGTAGTGGACCAGGTCGATCCCGATGGCGTCGGACCATGCCCCCAGAGCGCCGCGGACACCGGGGAGGTCGAGCCAGGGGGTGAGGAAGCCGGGCGTCTGGGCGCCCTGGCCGGGAGCTACGAGTACGAGCACCCCTCAACCTTCTCTTGCCGGGGGTGTCCGCCGCCCGTGGGGACGGGGACGAAGAACACCGGAGGGATTTGTTGGGTCCGAACAAATGACTAGGGCTGGGGTTCCGTCTCCGTCAGCCGGCCGAGGATCAGTGCGATACGCAGAGTAAACGCTGAGCGGACATCGGACGGCGACCAGCCCGTGACATCGGTCACACGTCGCAGCCGGTAGCGAACGGTGTTGGGGTGAACGAACAACATCCGCGCGGCGCCTTCGAGGCTCGACGCCTGTTCCAGGTAGACGCTCAGCGTCTCCAGGAGCGCCGACCCGGCCTCCGCGAGCGGACTGTAGATCTCCTCCACCAGCTGCTCGCGCGCCGCCGGATCGCCGGCGATCGCGCGCTCCGGCAGCAGGTCGTCCGCCAGCACCGGCCGCGGCGCGTCCTGCCAGGCGGAGCACGCCTTCAGCCCGGCCGCGGCGGCCTGCGCGGAGCGGGTGGCGGCCAGCAGATCGCCGACCACCGGACCGGCCACCACCGGGCCCTGCGCGAACGGGCCGATCAGCGCCTTCGCCGCCTTCAGCGGATCCGCGCTGCCGCCGGCGATCACCACCAGCCGACTGCCCAGCACGCCCGTCAGCACCTGCAGCTTCGCGTGCCGCGCGGCCCGCCGGATCGCCTCCACGGTCAGCTCGCTGTCCCCGTCCGGCGCGGTGCCGAGCACCACGCACACGTGCTCCGGCGAACTCCAGCCGAGCGCCGCCGCGCGGGACACGGCGCCCTCGTCGGCCTCGCCGGAGAGCACGGCGTTGACCACCAGCGACTCCAGCCGGGCGTCCCAGGCGCCGCGGGCCTCGGCGGCCTGGGCGTAGACCTGGGCGGTGGCGAAGGCGATCTCGCGGGCGTAGACGAGCAGGGCCTCGCGCAGCACGGACTCGTCGCCGGGGGCGGCGACGTCCTCGATGGCGGACTCCATGACCTCGATCGTGGTACGCACCATCTCCACCGTCTGCCGCAGCGTGATCGCCCGGGTCAGCTCGCGCGGCGCCGTGCCGAACACGTCGGTGGAGATGGCCTGCGGCGTCTCGGGGTGCCGGAACCACTCCGTGAACGCCGCGATGCCCGCCTGCGCCACCAGCCCGATCCACGAGCGGTGCTCCGGCGGCATGGCCCGGTACCAGGGCAGCTGCTCATCCATCCGGGCGATGGCGGCGGCGGCCAGCTCCCCGGACGACTTCTCCAGCCGGCGCAGGGTTGCGGTGTGCGGATGCCGCAGCCGGGCGGCGTCACGATCGGGCGGCTCAGGTGTCACGGTCGGTTCAGGCACGGGTCTAGCCTGCCCTATCCGGGTCGCGGCGGACGAAAGCGGCGTCTTCCCGCGGAAGCGGCGGCCGGTTTCCGCGGCGTACGGTGGCGGGGTGATTCAGCTACGGCGGGCGCGGGGGCGCTACCGCGGCGGGGACGCGGAGGCGGGGATCGAGACGCTGCACGCGTTCTCCTTCGGCGGTTTCTACGACCCGCGGAACGTCCGGTTCGGCTCCCTCGTCGCCTGCAACGAGGAGCGGCTGCGGCCCGGCGCGGGCTTCGCCGAACACGCGCACCGCGACGTGGAGATCGTCACCTGGGTCCTCGACGGCGAGCTGACCCACGAGGACTCCGCCGGCCGCACCGAGTCCGTCCGCCCCGGCGACGTCGCCCGCCTCTCCGCGGGCACCGGCATCCGCCACGTCGAACGCAACGCGGGCCCGGCGCCGCTGACGTTCCTCCAGATGTGGCTGACGCCGGCGGCCCCGGGCGGCCCCCCGTCGTACGAGGTCGTCCGCGGCATCGCCGACGGCACCCCCCTGGCCGTCGAACGCGCCGCGGCCGTCCTCCACGTACGCCGCCTGCGCGACGGCGAACGCACGGCGCTGCCGGACGCGCCGTGGGTGTACGTCCACGTGGCCCGCGGCGCGGTCCGCCTCGGCGCCGGGTCCTCCCCGGCGGAGGCGGGCGACGCGGCGCGTATCGGGGGCTGCGAGGGGCTGGACCTGACGGCGGAGGGGGCGGCGGAGGCGCTGGTGTGGGAGATGCAGGCGGCGGGGGCCTGAAGGCGATGGTGAGCCGACCGTCCCCTTGACGGCATCCGGGTGCGGTGCTGGGGGACCGGTCCCCACACGCGCCTGACAGCGTGCGTTCCACCACAACCGTTCGGCACCGGGCCGACCGCCCCGGTCGACCCGGTGCTTCGACCACAGTGAGGCCCTGTGAGACGAACGTATCGTGCGCTTCTGGTGGGGGTCTTGGCCCTCGTCGTCCCCAGCGTGTACCAGCCGGTCGCGTCGGCCGAGGCAGCCGATGAAGGTGCGCCATTGCAGGTCACGGGAGTGACGGCCAGCGCCGATGACGGCAACGTGGCCGCCAACACCCTCGACGACGATCTGAGCACCCGGTGGTCCGCCGAGGGCGACGGGGTGTGGATCCGCTACGACCTCGGCTCGGCGCAGACCGTCGGCTCGGCGTCGATCGCCTGGCACCAGGGAGACACCAGGAAGAACACCTTCGACGTCCAGGTGTCCGACGACGGATCATCGTGGACGACGGTCATGGCGGGGAAAGCCAGCAGCGGGACGACGCTCCAGCCGCAGAACTACGACTTCGCCGACACCTCCGCCCGCTATCTGCGCATCGTCGGCCACGGCAACACCTCCAACGACTGGACCAGCATCACCGAGACGGACGTCTACGGCGCCGACGGCGGAGGCGGCGGCACCTGCGACTACCCGGCCGACGTACTGGACCTGACGAACTGGTACATCGGGCTGCCGATCGGCGAGGAGGAATCGCCGACCAACGTCGAACAGCCGGAACTCGACACGTACGCGATCGACCCGTGGTTCACCACGACCGCGGACTGCGACGCCGTCCAGTTCCGCGCCCCCGTCAACGGGGTCACCACCAGCGGCTCCGACTACCCCCGCTCGGAGCTGCGCGAAATGACGGACTCGGGGCAGACCAAGGCGAGTTGGTCCTCGACCTCCGGCACGCACACGATGGTGATCGACCAGGCCATCACGGATCTTCCCGAGGACAAGCCGCATGTCGTCGCCGGTCAGATCCACGACTCCGACGACGACGTCTCGGTCTTCCGCCTGGAGGACACCAAGCTCTACGTCACCTCTCCCGATGACAGCAATCACAAGCTGGTGGACGAGAACTACGAGCTGGGCACGAGGTTCGAGGCGAAGTTCGTGGTCAGCGACGGCGAAATCAAGGCGTACTACAACGGCGAGCTGCAGACCACGCTCTCGGAGGACTTCTCCGGCGCCTACTTCAAGGCGGGCGCGTACACGCAGGCCAACTGCGAACGCTCATCGCCGTGCAGCGACGACAACTACGGCCAGGTGGAGATCTACGGGCTGAGCGTCACGCACGACGACGGCCCGGGCTCTTCGTAGGACGCGCCACACGACCGGTGGCGGTTCGGCCGCCACCGGTCGTGTGCTCTCGCGATGGTCACGCAAGGAGACGCACGTGAACGATTCGAACGCCGCGACAGGACGGGTACGACGATGAGGAAAAGTGCATCGGTGAAAGGCACTCTGATCGCCGCGCTGTGCGCGTGCACCGCGTTCGGCTCGGTGGCGCTGCTCGGCCCGACGGCATCGGCGTCGCTGCCCATCACCACGGCGACCGTGTCCGGGGTGCCCGGCGATGATCCGACTCCGCCCGGGCAGTCCCTCGGCGTCGGCGGTGTGGCGACTCCGCCCGACGCCGTTCTGGTTCCGGAGCAGGATTCCCGGTACGAGATCGACTCCGGCGGCACCGAGGCCGCGGCGGAGGTCTACGACTGCCAGGGCAACACCATCCACGGCGGCGTACTGATCGAAGCCGACCACGTGGTGATACAGAACTGCCGGGTGGACGCCGAGCAGCAGTACGGCATCTACTCGGACGACAACACGAACGTCACCATCCAGAACAACGACATCAAGGGCGTCGAGGGCCCCGGCGATCTGAACGCCATCACGTTCTTCGGCGACCGTCACAAGATCCTCTACAACACCGCCGTCAACTTCGTCACCGGCGACCCGGGTGACAGCCACACCGACTTCATCCAGACGTGGGTGTCCGACTCGCACCCCATCGCGAGTGACGACGTGCAGATCCGCGGCAACAAGGCCGTCGGCCCGGCGAACCCGGACCGCGAGGACAGCATCCCCAGCATCCACCAGTGGCTGATGGCCGAGGACTACGGCCGCGGCGGGAACTCCGGCGGCAACACCGACGGTATGAGGAACTGGATCGTCGCGGACAACGAGATGGGCGACAGCTGGAACCAGGCCATCAAGCTGGACGGGCCGGACAACGTGTCGATCACCCGCAACGATTTCGTGGGCTCCTCGACCCGGGTGATGGAAGTCACCTCGGCCTCGACCGGAGTGAAGTTCTACAGCGACAACCAGGTCGGCCCGGACTACGGGTCGGTCGGCATGACGGTCACCCCGGGCGAAGGGCCCGCCTGACGGATCACGGCTCGGGTGGGAGCAGGATTCTCGCTCAGTCGGTGCGTCTCACGCACATCTCGGCGAGGATCTCCACTCCGTCCGGCAGTTTCGTCAGCGGCTTGTACGGCTTCGCGGCGGTCGCGGCCTCCAGTTCCCGGGACGCCGCGGGGTCGGCTCCGACCAGCAGGATCGTGTACTCGTGACCGACATCCCCCGCCGCTCCCACCGAGGGAATCCGCATCGACCAACTGCTGCTCGCCGCCCGGGTTCTCGCTCGCGGGCCGGGCCACAGGGAACCGTCGTCCACCCGCCGGGTGATCTCCCGCAGCGTCGTGCCCTTCGCCAGTGCGGCCGTGCCCGAGAGGGTCAGCGGACTCTCCCGGCGGACGGGGAGGCACTCGTCGGAGGCGACCCGCGGGTTCGTGATGACGGCGGAGCCGGCGCCGCGCCGGTCGGATCTGCCGGCGCTGCCGGGCTGCTCGTCGGCCCGGTGGGCGTCCAGGATCGCCCAGCCGCCGAATCCCGCACCCGCGAACGTCAGGACCACCGCGGTCCACGTACCGGCGGTCAACTGCCGCAACGGCGGCCGGCCCCGGGGCGGCCGGGGTCCGGCGGGTGCCGGCCGGCGGTCGCTCTGCGCCGCCGCGGCCAGGAGTGCGTGCCCGGCCGGGTCGTCGATCGGTGGTGAGGTGCGTACGCGGAATCCGGTCTCGTCCGCGGCGAAGGCCCGGAACGCCGCCAGCGCGTCGTGCTCGGCGCGGCCGATCCAGGGCGGCGGCACCGGGCCCGGCGCGGGGGACCGGTAGGCGATGCCGTAGACGATGTGGAGCGGCCGGCCGAACCTGTCCAGCGGAGGGGTGCCCAGCAGGGCGAGGGCGGCCTCGTCGAGGTCGTCTGCCACGACGGGACGGCTGGTGTAAGTGACGTGGACGGACTCCCCCTCGCGCGCGGCGGACCGCCCGTGTACGAACCCTCCGCCGGACCGGTCCGCGGACACCAGGTCGGTGAGCACGCCGGCGCCCGTCGTCAGGAACGCGGGGGCGCTCAGCACCCGGTAGCCCTCGTTCCGGCCGCGGGCGACGGCGAACGTGCCCGCGGGCACCCCGCCGTGGTGCGCCGTCATGTCAGCCCACCCTCCGGAGCACACCCTCGGGCAGTGCGCCCTCGGCGGCGTCCGTCTCGCGGCGCATCTCCTTGAGGATGAGCCGTGCGGCCTCCATGCCCGCGCCGCCCTCGACGTCGTCGTTCCGCAGCCAGGCCGCGTCCGGCGACAGGCCGGCACTCCGTGCGAGGCGCGGATCGACGCCCGTCATCCAGCGCAGGATGTGCAGGGGCAGCGCACCTCCCGGTACCAGGGACAGCTGGTCCAGCACCGAGGTGAGCACGCCGAACCGCAGCTCGGAGCGGTGCGCGCGGCCCTGGGACGCCTCCGCCGCCCGGTCGTGGCCGCCGGCCTCCGCCCGCGCCAGGGCCTCCGCGCGTTCGAAGATGTCGGGGATCACGGAGGAGAACGGCAGCGTCACGCCCGTCGGGTTGACGGTTCCGGCCGATCTCTTGACCATGTGCCCGGAGGCGTCGGGCGTGGCGAACCCCGGGCCGACCGCACTGATCGGGAACAGCCGGACGGTGAAGGCGGCGTCCTTGCGTCCCACCAGCCATTGGAACTGCTCGCTGGAGTCGAGGAGACGGCGGACCCGGCCGACGAGTTCTGCGTCGGTCTGCCCCGTCAGCTGGAGCAGGTCCCATTTCGTCACGGCGAAATTGACGGAACACCTGACGTACCGCAGTGATTCCACGAACGTGCTGACCGCGAGCGAGATCCGGGTGCCCGCATCGGTGTCCCCTTCGAGCGCCCGGGAGACGTCGTATCCGTCGAGGAGGGCCATGACCGCGTGGGCCTCGGCGATGTCCCGGTGGAGCAACTCCTCGTTCTCGCTGCCGTCGTCGCTGTTCGCCACGAGCAACTCCCCGGCGTATTCCGTGTACCGGATGGTGAACGCCCGGTGGAACTCCCCACCGCGTACCGGAGCGGCGGCGGTGAAATGGAACCTGCGGAAATCCCCGCGGGCGGTCCCGTTCGGCCACGAGGCCGAGGAGTTGCTGATCGTGTGGAACAGGGCGTTCAGCTCGGTGGCCTCCCGCCGTGGCGCCTCAAGGTAGTAACTCCTGCCGTTGGCGGGCGCCTGAAAGAGGTGGTAGACGCTCGCGAGCATCAGCGTCTTTCCGGCGCCGGGGAGTCCCACGGCGACGAGGTTGAACTGCGGCGGCGACACCACCTCGCGCTCCGCTTGCGCCGTCGCTCGCGGGGCCGCCGCTGTCCGTCGCGGGGACACGGCCTCGCGCGGGGCTTCCGGTTGCGGGCGTGCCGCGGCCCGTTGCCACACGCCGACGAGTAAGCCGACAATCGTGGCCGCCAGCACGACGGCGATGAAGGCTTCCATGGATCTCGCTCTCCGATCGAATGGTGTCCCATGCTGTGACGCCCCTTGCCGCGGACTCCGGCGGCGACGCGAGGCCAGTGTCAACTCGCGGCGGGTCAACGGCTATCCGCTGGGCGCACGCCGTCTGTACGCTGAGCGCAGACGGCGGTCGAGGGGGCGCGGCGTGACGGAGAATGCCTTGCAGAGCCAGAAACTCCCTGGCGAACAGTCGTTCGGAAATGAGTATCCCGCCGGTATACGTCTGCCGCTGGACCGCTATCGCCGACTGCACACCCGGGACGTGGACGAGGCACGCCACACCGTGGCCGAGGCGTTCTGCCCGCACCGCCTCACCGTGCCGCAGCGGGAGCCGGAGTTCGAAACCAGATTCCATGCCGCGCAGGCCGGCGGGGTGAGTCTCTGCTATCTGGACTACGGCGGCCGGGTGGACATCGCCGTCGAGCCGCAGGAGAGCTTCTACCTGGTGCTGGCGCCGCTGGCCGGCCGGGCGGCCCTGGCACACGGGCGCCAGGAGGCCCGGTACGACCGCCGCGGCGCGGCGGTGCCCCCGGTCGACCGCCCCTACCGGATCGAGGTACAGGCCCGCAGCCCGCACCTGGTGCTCCGGATCCCACGGAACGCGCTGGAGCAGCAACTGCGCGCCATGCTGGGCCGCCCGGCCACCGAACCCGTCCGGTTCGACCTGCGGATGGACCAGACGGCACCGGACATCGAGGCGTGGTGGCGGATCGTGTCCCTGCTCCGCGAGGACGCCGACCGCGGCGGAGTCTGCGTACGGAACCCGTCGGTGATGCGGCCGCTGGAGCAGGCGCTGCTCGGCCAGCTGCTCGACGGCCAGCCGAACAACTACTCCGCCCGGCTGCACGAGCAGAGTGCCCCGGCGTCCTCCGCGACCGTGCGGCGTGCCGCCGACCTCATCGAAGAGCGCGCCGACGACAGGGAGTTCACCGTGGAGGCCCTCGCGTGCGCGGTCTCCCTCAAGCTGCGGGCGCTGCAACTCGGCTTCCAGCGCGAGTTACGCACCACGCCCTCGGCCCGCCTGCGCGAGGTCCGGCTGCGCCGGGCCAGGGAGGACCTCCTGGCCGCGACGGCGGCCGGAACGACGGTCAGCCAGGTCGCGGAGCGGTGGGGGTTCTCGAACCACGGCCGGTTTGCGGCGTACTACCGACACCGCTTCGGCGAGCTGCCGTCCGCCACCCTCCAGCGCTGATTCCGGCTGTGCCCCGTCACCGCGCCCCGGCCCGCAGGTGTGCCAGCGCCCACTCCTCGAAGCCGGTGAGTGGGATGCCGAGGTCCCTGGCGTACTGAGGGCGGCCGGGCTGGCCGGCCACGTTCAGCCACTCGTGCGAGACGCCCATGGGGGGCATTCCGGCGGCGAGGGCCTGCTCGGCGGTCATGTCCGGCGCGGACAGCCGCGTGCCCAGGACGCGGGAGAGCACCTCCGCGATCTCCGTCATCGACAGGTAGTCGCTCGCCAGCTCCAGCTCGACCCGGTCGAACCGCTCCGGTGCGGCGACGGCAGCCGCAGCCGCGCGGCCGATGTCGGCCGCGGCCACCAGGGACAGCCGGGTCCCGGGGTTCAGGACGCTCACCAGGCCGCCCTCGACGCCGCGCGGGAAGAGGAATCCCGCGGACGGGAGGAAGTTCTCCATGAAGGTGCCGGGCTTGAGCAGCGTCCAGCGGGGGAAGCCGGCCGTGCGGACGCGGTCCTGGATCGCGGTCTTGGCGGTCAGGGCGGCTTCTATCGCCCAGCGTCCTTCGGCCCAGCCGGGAACCTCGGTGTGCCGCCCGGCGCCGGTCACGGACGTGTGCACGAACTGCGGGACCCCGGCGGCCCGCGCGCCCTCGATGAGGTTGACGCCCTGGGCCACCTCTCCCTCGAAGTCGAAGCCGTCCGCGGTCAGGGCCGGCATCTGTACGGAGAACACGGCCCGTGCGCCCGTGGCGGCGCGGATCACGGAGTCGCGGTCGTGGAGATCGCCGGTGACCAGTTCGGCGCCGAGCGCCTCGACGGCTTCGGCCCGGTCACTGCCCGGGTCGCGCACCAGGGCGCGCACGGGAAGGCCCGCCGCGCGCAGGGCGCGGGCGGTGGCGCCGCCCTGTTTGCCGGTGGCACCGGTGACCAGGACGGGTGCGGAATCTGCGGTCATGTTGCGCGCTCCTCGGGTGCGTGCCGGGGCAAAACGGCGGGGCCCGCCGCTTATGCTCGGGTACGATACGGCGGGCCCCGCCACTTCGTAAACCCGGAGGTGACCGCCGTGCCCGCGAGCCGACGCGCCGATGCCCGGCGCAACTACGCGCGCATCCTCGCCGTGGCCGCGGACGAGGTCGCCGCCCAGGGCGCCGGCGCCTCCCTGGAACAGATCGCCCGCACCGCGGGCGTCGGCTCGGCGACCGTACGGCGGCACTTCCCCACCCGCCGCGCGCTGCTGGAGGCGGTCTCCCGCGAACGGATCGAGGCCTTGCGCCTCCGCGCCCACGACCTGACCGGCACGGGCGACAGCCGCGGCGCGCTGCTGGAGTGGCTGGACGACGTGGTCGCCTACTGCGTCGCCGCCCGCGGCCTGGCCGCGGCACTGTCCTACGACGCCGCCGGGGCCGACCCCGTACGCGGGAACACCTGCGCGGCGATCCTGGAAGAGGCGGCAGCCCCGCTGCTGCACCGGGCCGTACGGGACGGCGGCGTGACCCCGGACGTCACCGTCGCGGATCTGATCACCCTGATCGTCGGCATCACCCTGGCCACGGAGCACCACCCCGACCCCGCCGCCCAGGCCGACCGGCTGTTCCGCCTGGCCGTGGCGGGCCTGAGCCCGCCCGGCACGGACACGAACTCGCCATCCCCGCCCGGGTGCTGAGCGGGTGCCTCGTACGCGCCCACCGGCACGGAGGCGGGCAGGACGTGGGTGTCGGATTTCGTCAAGGTTTCGTACCAGCGGGTGCCGTTACCTTCCTGGCGTCGATAGCACGCAGGTACGAGGAGAGCGATGCGTATCATTTCGAAGACCCTGGGTGTCATTGCTATCAGCGGCGGCATCATCGCCGGTGCCGCCGCTCCGGCTCTCGCCGACAGCATTCCCTTCACCAAGGCGGCGGCCTGCACCACCGAAACCGTCGCCGGCTCCGGCGCCCGGGCCACCCTCACCGAGTGCACGGGCGACGGCACGATCCGGGTGACGGGCCGCCTGGAAAGCACCGCGGACGACGGCGAGTGCACGCGCCTTACGGTACGGATCGGCCGCTACAGCGACGACTGGACGGTGTGCGACGGCGAGTCGAAGACCGTCGACACCGGATCCCGGGCCGGCACGAGCCCCACCTACAGCCTGACCACCGCATAGCGGCTTCAGCAACTCCTCCATCCGCACCCTCGAAAGGGCGTTGTGCGTGAGCACAATATTCAAGACAGTCGCGACCGGCACCGGGGTAGTCGCCCTGTGTTTTACGGGCCTCCTCGGAACTGCGCATGCAGATGACCCGACACCCACGTGGGGCTGCAAGGGGGGCTCCTCAAAGAGCCCAGACGACCCGGGCGGCCGAGACGTCAGGGCAAAGCTGGATTCGAATGAGAACTACGGCTACGCCGAGGTGAAGTTCGTCGCCAAGGGCGAACACGTCTACTTCAACAACTACACCGGAGTCGGCGGCGACGGGTTCACCGTGCGTGCCGACCTGTGGCAGGTCGACAACAAATGGAACTGGCGCTGGCACCTGAGTGAGGTCGACAACGTCCACGACAATCTGGACCTCCCTGAAGGTCAGGAGTTCCAAACCGAAGTGAGCACGAGTGCAGGGCAGAACGATCACTGCGTGTACAAGGGCGGACGGACCTAGGAAGACCTGACACCTGCCTGGCGGGCGCTTCCATTTTGGGAGCGCCCGTCAGGCATGTTCACCTTAGACAGGTATACCGAGGAGTGGGAATGCGTGTCGGTCGACTGGCCGCGGTCGGGGCTTTCACCTTGCTTTCCGTTGCGGGCTGCGCAGATTCCGGGGGCACGCCGCAAGCGGATCCCGGCAGCGGGAAGGGCGTGCCGGGTGCGTGCGACGGAACATTTCGCTGGCGGGTCTCCGAGGAGTGGGACATCGTCGTGCTGGACGGGCCGGTCACGGTCGACTCCGGAGAAGAGCTCGATTTCGAGGGGGCTCCGTATCGTCCGTGGCCCGCACGAGTGACGGGAGGCGAGGGAAGCCTGACCGACGCGGAGGTCCTCCGATCGCTGAGCAAGGAGGTCGACGGCCCACTGGAGCACGCCGGAGAGAACACCGCGAAGCTGGCCCGGAAGATGAACGTGGAGTTCAACGGGGGCGGCCAGGCACAGGCTGTCTACTATCGGGGGGTTCGCAGGGTGGATGCGGATTACGTCGCCCATTGCGCGGAGCGGGAGCAGGCGATCAGGGGGAAGGTCACCACCTGGAAGAGCGAGTCCAACACCACGGGACTCATCGACTGCACCGAGTCGTTGCAGAACAATCCGGCGAGCGGGCTTGCGGAGCTGGTGCTCGAAGAGCGCTGCCCCTCCTCAAGCGTTGCCGTGAAGGAGTTGGCCGCCAAGAACGCGCGCCCGGATTGAGGAGCGCGACGTCGGGCCGCGCGGGCGCGCCGACTCCAGCGTCCTGCTCGGGCTGCTCGACCCCGACGACGCACCGCGCGGAGCGCGACGTGGGGGCGTGCGCTCCGCGGCTCCGGTGGTGGTCAGGTGGGGGAGGTGGTGGTGTGGGTGAGGAAGGCGGACCAGGCTTCGGGGGTGAAGCAGAGGTGGGGGCCGTGGGGGTCCTTGGAGTCGCGGACGTGGACGGCGCCGGGGACGGGGGCGACCTCGACGCAGTCTCCGCCTTCGCTGTTGCTATGGGTGGATTTGCGCCAGGCGACGGCGACTTCGATGCAGTTGCCGCCTTCGTCGTCGCTGTAGCTGGACTTGAACCAGTCGAGCTTGTCCGTCATCGCTCCTCCAGGAGCTTCGTGATGAACCGTACGGAGTCCCGCGGGCTCAGGGCCTCGCGGATGATCGTGTCATGGCGACGCATCACGGTGCTGACCTTCTCAGGATCAGCGTAGAGGACTCCGGTCGTCTGGCCCTCTTCGTAGACGAGATGTTCGTGCTCGGGAGTCTCCACGATGACGAACGGGCCCCGGAATCCCGGGTGGAGGCCGCAATCGGAGGGCATCACCTGCAGGGTGACGTTGCGCTGCTCGGCGACCTTCAGGAGGTGGCGCAGCTGCCGCTTGTACGCTTCTTCGTCGCCGAAGCGGCAACGCAGCGCCGCCTCCTCGATGACGTAGCCGAACGAGCGACTTTGGATCGCCAGGAGCTTCTGTCGCTCCAGCCTTGCCGCGACCCGCTTCTCCAGCGTCTCCTCGTCCAGCAGCGGTTGGCGCGAGGCCAGCACCGCCCTGACGTACTCCTCCGTCTGCAACAGGCCCGGGATGTACCTCGGATCGTACGAGATCAGCGACACGGCCTCCGCCTCGTACGACATGAACTCCTGCGAGTACGACGCGAACTTCTCCGGCTGCAGATACGCCACCGCCGCCACCAACATCCCCTGCGCATCGCACATGTCATCCGCCACCTGCAACAACCGCGGCGTCGGGCGTCGGCTGCCCTGCTCCATCTTCTTCACGTAATCGAGGCCGTACCCCGCCTCGTTCGCCAGCTCCTCGCGGCTCACCCCGGCCCGCGTCCGCCACCGCTTCGTCTGGTTGCCGCAGTACCGCCACTGCACCGGCGGCTGGGAGTCTTCGAGCGTCGTCACCGCATTCACCTCGCCTTTGAGGGGCACGGAGGTCTAGGAACCCCCCTTGTCCCTACTCACAGTAGCGAGTCCCAGCCACTCTGTGATGGGTGAACTCCAAACAACCCACCACCACCATCCCCCCGGACATCGTCTGGCGGCTCCCCGCCAGCCGCCGTAGCCCCGCCCGCGTCCGTGCCCTCCTCGCCGAGCAGGCGCGCGCGTGGAGCCTGCCGCCCGACACCACCGACACCGCCGTGCTCCTCGTCAGCGAGCTGCTGACCAACGCATGCCTGCATGCCCGCGCTCCGCGCGACCGGCACATCGCCGCCCGCTGCGTGCTCGGCGACCAAGGGCTGCGCGTGGAGGTTTCCGACGCCGGAGACAGCGAGCTGCCCACCCCGCGGAATGCCGGGCCCGACGACGAGTCGGGGCGGGGGCTGGCGCTCGTTGCGGCGTTGGCGTCGCGGTGGGGGGCCTATCCGCGGCCGTACGGGATCGGCAAGACCGTCTGGTTCGAGCTGCACGACGCCGGTCCCGGGCAGCCGCCCGGGACGTAGGCGGGACCGCTCAGCCCTCCGCGGGCCGGGCGTCCTCGGGCGCGCCGTCCCCTGCCGCGCCCGCAGCCGCCTCTGCCTCCGCCGGTTCGGTCTCCTCCGCCAGCTTCACCACCGCGACCGCCGCGACGACCACCCCCGCGACCGTGACCAACTTCTCTAATACGTTGCCGAATCCGAAAAGCACGTCACTCTCCCCCTCACCATCGAGCAATGGTCCGCCAGCCTAGCCCGCGGCCAGCTCCGCCAGCACCCCGTCCGTGAACGGCGGCCACACCCGCGCCGCCCAGTCGCCGAACTTCTTGTCCGTCAGCGCCACGCATGCCGCCCCCCGCCCCGCCGGCGTCGCCGCCTCCGGGTCCACCCACAGGAACGTGCCCGACTGGCCGAAGTGCCCGAAGGTGCGCGGGGAGGAAGAGGCCCCCGTCCAGTGCGGCGACTTGCCGTCGCGGATCTCCAGGCCCAGGCCCCAGTCGTTCGGGTTCATGTGCCCGTATCCCGGCAGTACGCCCTTCAGCCCGGCCCACTGCACCGACGTCGCCTCCGCGTGCGTCTCCGCCGCCACCAGCCGCGGCGACAGCAGCTCCGCCGCGAACCGCGCCAGGTCCGCCGCCGTCGACATCCCCGCGTACGCCGGGGAGCCGTCCAGCGTCGTCGCGCCCATCCCCAGCGGCGCGAAGACCGCGTCCCGTACGTACTCGGACAGCGGTATGTCGGTGGCCTTCGTGAGATGGTCGCCGAGGACCTCGAAGCCCGCGTTCGAGTACAGCCTGCGGGTGCCGGGCGGGGCCATCACGCGGTGCTCGTCGAAGCCGAGGCCGGAGGTGTGGGCCAGCAGGTGGCGTACGGTCGAGCCCGCGGGCCCGGCCGGCTCGTCCAGCTCGATCGCGCCCTCCTCGACGGCCACCAGTGCGGCGTACGCGACCAGCGGCTTGGTGACCGAGGCCAGGTGGAAGCGGTGGTCCGTCGGGCCGTGGGCCCCGGCGAGCGAGCCGTCGGTACGTACCACCGCTGCCGCCGCCGTGTCGACGGGCCAGGACTCGATCACATGCAGGCTGTCCATGCGCTGAGCCTAACCCGGGCTTATGTTGTTGCTTGGAGTGCACTCCAAGTCAGTAGCGTCGGACGCGTCGAGAATGGGGAGCCGGTAATGAGCCTGACCACAGCGGCCCGGGTACGCCCCGCGGGCCAAGATCATTACTCCATCAGCGAGGTCGCCTCGTACACCGGGCTGAGCGCGCACACCCTGCGCTGGTACGAGCGCATCGGGCTGCTCAACGACGTGCACCGCTCACACACCGGGCAGCGCCTCTACACCGACGACGACCTCGACTGGCTCGACCTCATCGGCAAGCTGCGGCTCACCGGGATGCCGGTGGCGGACATGGTCCGCTATGCCGAGCTGGTACGGGCCGGGGAGGAGACCTTCACCGCGCGGATCCAGCTCTTCCGCGAGCACCGCGAGGTGGTCCGGCAGCAGATCGCCGACCTGCAGACGACGCTCGCCGTCCTCGACTTCAAGATCGACTTCTACGAGGGAGCAGCCTCCCGATGCACTCCGTGAACACCCCCCTCGCCACCGTCCCCCTCGGCGCCGGCGGCCCTCAGGTCGGCGTCCAGGGCCTCGGCTGCATGGGCATGAGCTTCGCGTACGGGCCCACCGACGCCGACGCCGCCCGCGCCACCCTGGACCGCGCACTCGACCTCGGCGTCACCCTGTACGACACCGCCGACATGTACGGCGACGGCGAGAACGAGAAGTTCATCGCCCCCTTCATCCGGGCCAACCGCGACGCGGTCGTCCTCGCGTCCAAGTTCTCGATCTCCACCGACCCCGAGAACCCGCAGAAGCGCGTGATCCGCAACGACCGGCCGTATCTGCGCTCCTGCATCGAGGGCAGCCTGCGCCGGCTCGGCGTGGAGACCATCGACCTGTACTACATGCACCGCCGCGACCTGCGCGTGCCGATCGAGGACGCGGTCGGCTACATGGCCGAGCTGGTCCAGGAGGGCAAGGTGCGGCGGCTCGGGCTGAGCGAGGTGACCGGCGCGGAGCTGCGCGCCGCGCACGCCGTGCACCCGATCGCCGCGCTGCAGTCGGAGTGGTCGGTCTTCAGCCGCGACGTGGAACGGACGGCGGTGCCGGCGGCCGGGGAGCTGGGCGTCGCCTTCGTGCCGTACTCGCCGCTCGGCCGCGGCTTCCTCACCGGCTCCTTCGTCAACGCCGAGACCGACCTCACCGCCGACGACTTCCGCCGGACGATGCCCCGCTTCAGTGGCGGCAACGCCGAGAAGAACGCCGAACTGCTCGCGCCGCTGCGGCAGATCGCGGAGGCGCACGGCGCCACGCCGGCGCAGATCGCGCTCGCCTGGGTGCACGGGCAGGCGAAGCGGCGGGGGATGACGGTCGTGCCGATCCCGGGCACGCGGAAGCCCTCCCGGGTGGAGGAGAACACCGCGGCGGCGGCGATCGAGCTGACGGAGGCGGAGTGGGCGCTGTTGGAGCCGCTGGCCGGGCAGGTCGCGGGACCGCGGTACGCGGACGTCAGCTTCACGTCCGCGGCCCGGGAGTAGCCGGGCCGGGAGCGGCAGGGTGCGTCCGCGGTCCGCGAGTACCGGGGGCCAGAGCGGCAGGGCGGCGGCCCGGGTCGGACGCCGGCTTGCCGTCCAGCCCCATTGCCTTCCCGCCGCGGTACAGACACTGACCGGGCATGAACCAGGGCGGGGGTGCCCCGGCCTCTCACGTCTTCGTCGGCCGACGTCGAGCGAGTCGCAGCGGTCCTCCAGTCGCCCGCACCGCGCCTGCTCGCACCGCTCGGCGACGGGCCCTCGCGGTCGATGTACTGGCCCGGCTACCGGGCGGCACTCCGGCGGGGCCCACCCTGGGGGGATTGTGTCCGGGGCGGCCCGGCATCGGACCCGGCCCGCTGCTCGCCTTGCTGGCGAGAGTCGGTGGCTCGGCTGTCGAACGACGCGGGCAGCAATGCATTGACGCCCGCAGCCGGCGCGCCGGGGCGGGGGTGCGCGGGGGCAGGCTGCGTGTGCGTGGCACTGCCCTGCTGGGTGTACGGGACATCGCCATGGGCGTGCTGGACATTGCCATGCCGGCTGTACACATGGGCTTGGTCGAGCGTCAGCCCCTGCATCGCCTGCGGCAGTGGATCCTCCCCGGACTGCCGGGCCCCCAGATTCGCGGTGTGGTGATACCCGGACCGGTCGTGCGACCACTCGTTGTCGTACGTTCCCGTCTGGGATGTTTCCGGCGACTCGTCCTCCGCAAGGCACTCCCGCAGTTCTTGCTGCGCCGACGTCGCCACGGCGTAGTCATTGCGCTGCACCCCTGCGGCGAGCGCCTGGTGGTACACATCGTCAGAGGCCAAATTAAGATCAGGATGAGCCAGGAACGTCGGCACCGCCCAATCCGACGGGCCACGCCCCAGGCTTATCCCGGTCGACCGCCACACTTGCAGACCCGGTCCTCCGGGACCCAGTGCCACCAACGTCCCCTCCGGTGGTACCGCCGGCCAATACGGCGCCTCCAGCTTTACGCGATAAAGGGCATACAGCTCCAACGCCTCACCAGCCCCGGCCGTAGCCGAAATCCCACCCTCCGAGGTCTCCCACGCATTATTCGGTGGCATGGTGGCCTGTGTCCTCTCGCTCTTGTGGATCTCCTACCGCACCGCCACAACGTGTCGCACCACCGTCCGGTTCACCGCGGCCCGTACCCCACCCCACGAGCTGACGTTCCCGGCTTGTACGGGCTGGCGCGGAGAGTGGTCGGCCGGGCCGCCGCACCGTGGCATTCCACGGGATACCGGGCTGGATGGCGGGTAACGCTCCGCCACCTCTCGGAGCCGGCCCGGCCGGTGTGGCGAGCCCTGTCCGCGCCGACGGTCTCGACCGGGGCGACGTGTGCAGCGTTGGATGATTGCTCTTGACCGACGCTGGGTTCCGCGGCCCCGCGAGGTGGTGTAAGCGATCACGAGCTTCGCCCTCCGGTGTCTGGCTCGCGGTGACCTCTCCTTGGGTGCCGCACGCGAAACGGCCTTCGGGCTGGATCGCCGGGCGTTGCCACGAGTCGCGGCCGGATTTCTCCGCCTGGGTGGTGCCGGGTGCCGCGGACGGCCTGGTGGGGATTGCGTCGTGGGGTTGGGCGCGAATGTGGGCCTGGTTTGCCGGAATTGTTAGGGTATGTTGCTGCGAGTTTCGTAGGGGTTTCGTTCGTCCGAAGGCTCTGTCCTCACCGTCCCCCCGGCTGTGCGTTGGCGGGCAGAAGACGAGGAGCGGATCTTCCTCGGCTTCGAGGTCGTTGAGACCCGCTGGACCGGTTCGCCGCCGATCCGGCCGAGGCGGACCTGCTCCGGGGGACGCGTTGCTGCACAGCGATATCGACCCCAGTGCCTGCACCTCGGCGCCGACCGGATCTGGATGGTCGACTGGGCGCGGCCCCACCCGCGCGGCGGTGTTCATGGACCCGGCCATGCTCGCCGTGCAACTCGTGTCAGCCGGGCCCAGCGCCGAGTCGGCCGACTCCTGGGCCTCCCACCGCGCGGCTTGGCGAAGGCCGACCCGAAGGCCGTCGACACTTTCGCCACCGCCACTATGTGGTTGGACCGTGCGTTCGCGGCCGGCAAACCCGAGGGGTACTGGCTGCGGCATTGGAGGCGTGGGCCACGTATCGCGGGGTGTGCGTGGATTGAACTGTGTACGTGTCCAACTGTACGTAGTGAGGAGGGACGGTATCGGTCACTGTGTGTAAGCTTTCTGTGCAGGGAGTCCAAGGCGGGCCAGGTGAGTGGGAGGTGGCCGCTGACGCCGCGAGGCGCGCTGTGTGCTGCGCGGACCGCGGATGGCCGCGGACCGTGTGCACGGGACACGCGCTCGCCCCCGTCACTCCCAGGGAGCCGCCGGCCGCGGGACGGCCTCGCCTGCCGACCCCAGCGCGGCCCCGCCCGCCGGGTGCACTCCCGCCGGGGACGCTTCCGCTCCCGCCTGCCGCAGGGCCGTGACCTCCGCCCGTAGCGACGCCACCTCCCGCGTCAGCTCCCGCAGCGCCGCCGTCTGCTGCTCCTCGTGCTCGCTCTCCCGCTCCACCTGCGAGATGAACCACGCGGCGATGTTCGCCGTGACCAGGCCCAGCAGCGCGATCCCCGAGATCATCAGCCCGATCGCGAGCAACCGTCCCAGGCCCGTCGTCGGGGCGAGGTCCCCGTACCCGACCGTGGTCATCGTCGTGAACGCCCACCAGACGGCGTCGCCGAGGGTGTGGATGTTCGCGCCGGGTTTTCCCCGCTCCACCTCCAGCACCGCGAGCGCGCCGAACAGCCACAGCACCAGGACCGAGCCCGCCACGTACGTCGTCAGCCGGACCTGGGCGGCGGCCGTCGCGAGCCGGCCGGTGAGGAGGAGCGCCGAGACCAGCTGGAGCAGCCGCAGTGGCCGGATGAGCGGCAGCAGCACCGCGCAGAGGTCGAGCAGGTGCGTGCGCACGAACCGCCAGCGGTCGTCGGCCAGCCGCAGCCGTACGGCGTAGTCCGCGGCGAAGACGGCCCACACCGCCCACGTCGCTGTTCGGCACGCCCGGTGCAGGGCGTCCGGCAGCCCGGGGTCCAGGACCGGCACGGCGTACGCGGCGGCGAAGAGCAGCGCGAGCCCGAGCAGCGGACGCCGCGTCCGGCGCTCCCACCGCGCCAGCCGCGACTGCGTCGCGGGGGCGGTGGCCCTTGATGGTTCAGGCGGCGCGGGCGGCGCGGCCACGGCGGCGGGCCCGGCGTCCGTGTGCTCGGGGATGCTGTCCGGCGTCATGGGCATGGCCCGATGCTACGGAGGCCCGCGGCCGGCCGCGCGGAGGGCGCGGCTCAAGTCTGCCCGGCCCTGCGGCCGGCGGCGCGGCTCAGGCGTGCCCGGCCCCGCCACCGCGCCGGAGACCCGCCGCCCCCGCCACCCCGCACCTCCGGCGGGAGGCGCCAGGCGGCGGAGGTGCGGGGTGGTGGTCGCGGCCTGCGGCATGGCGGAGCCGCTTCGCCCCGCCGTCCCCGCCGAGTCTCGCCGTCCCGTCGAAGTGCTGCGTCCCGCTGCCCCGGCGGTGGCGCCGCTCCGCGCTGGGTCCCGCCGCACCGCCCCGCCGCCCCTCAGCGGGAGGCGTCAGGCGTCAGGCGTCGCCGCCCGCCGCGCCCGGGTCGGCCGCGGCGACGTCCAGCAACTGATAACGGTCGATGGCCTGCTTCAGCACCGAGCGATCCACCTTGCCCTCCTTCGCCAGCTCCGTCAGCACCCCCACCACGATCGACTGCGCGTCGATGTGGAAGAAGCGCCGCGCGCCGCCGCGGGTGTCGGCGAAGCCGAAGCCGTCCGCGCCCAGCGACTGGTACGTGCCCGGCACCCACCGCGCGATCTGGTCGGGTACGGACCGCATCCAGTCCGACACGGCCACGAACGGCCCTTCGGAGCCGGAGAGCTTCTGCGTCACCCACGGCACCCGCTGCTCCTCCTCCGGGTGCAGCAGGTTGTGCCGCTCGGTCTCGACGGCCTCGCGGCGCAGCTCGTTCCAGGAGGTGGCGGACCAGACGTCGGCGCGTACGTCCCACTCCTCGGCCAGGATCCGCTGGGCTTCCAGCGCCCACGGCACGGCCACACCGGAGGCCATGACCTGCGCCGGGATCTGGCCGGCGGTCGCGGGCGACAGCTTGTGGATGCCCCTGACGATGCCCTCGGCGTCGACGTTCTCCGGCTCGGCCGGGTGGACGATCGGCTCGTTGTAGACCGTCAGGTAGTAGAAGACGTCCTCGCCGTGCGGGTGCTCCGGCGACGAGCCGTACATCCGCCGCAGGCCGTCCTGCACGATGTGGGCGATCTCGAAGCCGAACGCCGGGTCGTACGCCACGGCCGCCGGGTTCGCCGAGGCCAGCAGCTGGGAGTGGCCGTCGGCGTGCTGCAGGCCCTCGCCGGTCAGCGTGGTGCGGCCGGCGGTGGCGCCGATGACGAAGCCGCGGCCGAGCTGGTCGGCCATGGCCCAGAACTGGTCGCCGGTGCGCTGGAAGCCGAACATCGAGTAGAAGACGTAGACCGGGATCAGCGGCTCGCCGTGGGTGGCGTAGGCCGTGCCGGCGGCGGTCAGCGCGGCCGTACAGCCGGCCTCGGTGATGCCGTCGTGCAGCAGCTGGCCGGTGGGCGACTCCTTGTAGGCGAGGAGCAGCTCGCGGTCCACGGACTCGTACGTCTGGCCCAGCGGGTTGTAGATCTTGGCGCTCGGGAAGAAGGAGTCCATGCCGAACGTGCGGTACTCGTCGGGCGCGATCGGCACGAAGCGCTTGCCGATCTCCTTGTCCCGCATGAGGTCCTTCAGCAGCCGGACGAACGCCATCGTGGTGGCGATCTCCTGGGTGCCGGAGCCCTTCTTCACCGCCGCGTAGGTCTTGTCCTCCGGCAGCTTCAGCGGCTCGGCGCGCACCACCCGCGTGGGTACGTACCCGCCGAGCCCCTGGCGCTTGTCGTGCATGTACTGGATCTCTTCCGACTCCCGGCCCGGGTGGTAGTACGGCGGGAGGCCGTCTTCCAGGTCCTTGTCCGGGATGGGGAGGTGCAGCCGGTCGCGGAATCGTTTGAGGTCCTCGACCGTGAGCTTCTTCATCTGGTGCGTGGCGTTGCGGCCCTCGAAGTTCGGGCCGAGCGTCCAGCCCTTGATCGTCTGGGCGAGGATGACCGTCGGCTGGCCGGTGTGCTCCACGGCGGCCTTGAACGCGGCGTAGACCTTGCGGTGGTCGTGGCCGCCGCGGCCGAGGTGGAGCAGCTGGTCGTCGGTCATGTCCTCGACCATCTTGCGCAGCCGGAGGTCGTCGCCGAAGAAGTGCTCGCGGATGTACGCGCCGGACTCGGTGGCGTACGTCTGGAACTGGCCGTCCGGTGTCGTGTTCAGCTTGTTGACCAGCGCGCCGTCCCGGTCCTGGGCCAGCAGCGGGTCCCAGGAGCGGTCCCAGACGAGCTTGATCACGTTCCAGCCGGCGCCGCGGAAGTACGACTCCAGCTCCTGGATGATCTTGCCGTTGCCGCGCACCGGGCCGTCGAGCCGCTGCAGGTTGCAGTTCACGACGAAGGTGAGGTTGTCCAGCCCCTCACGGGCGGGCAGGGACAGCTGGCCCAGCGACTCCGGCTCGTCCATCTCGCCGTCGCCGAGGAACGCCCACACGTGCGAGTTCGAGGTGTCGGCGATGCCGCGGGCCTGCATGTACCGGTTGATCCGGGCCTGGTGGATGGCGCCCAGCGGGCCGAGGCCCATGGAGACCGTCGGGAACTCCCAGAAGTCCGGCATGTTCCGCGGGTGCGGGTAGCTCGACAGGCCGTGCGGCGCCTTGGAGTGCTCCTGCCGGAAGCCGTCGAGCTGCGCCTCGCTCAGCCGGTCGAGCAGGAAGGCGCGGGCGTAGATGCCGGGCGAGGCGTGGCCCTGGAAGAAGACCTGATCACCGCCGTCGCCGCGGTCCTTGCCGCGGAAGAAGTGGTTGAAGCCCACGTCGTAGAGCGACGCGGACGAGGCGAAGGTGGCGATGTGCCCGCCGACGCCGATGCCGGGCCGCTGGGCGCGGGAGACCATCACGGCCGCGTTCCAGCGGGTCGCGTTCAGAATCTTCCGCTCGATCTCCTCGTTGCCGGGGAAGAACGGCTCGTCCCTGGTCGCGATGGTGTTGACGTAGTCCGTGCTGCGCATCTCGGGCACGGCCACCCGCTTCTCGCGGGCCCGTTCGATGAGGCGGAGCATGAGATAGCGGGCCCGTTCCCGGCCGCGCTCGTCGACGGCCGCGTCGAGCGAGTCGAGCCACTCCTGGGTCTCCTCGGGATCGAAGTCCGGGACCTGGCTGGGAAGGCCGCCAATGATGATCGGGTTGCGATCGGATCCGGAAGCCACGCTGTTCCTTCGCTGTACGTATCGGTAATCGGACTGCTCGCTGATGAGACGTCGCGCTGATTCCCATCGTCTACCGCGGTTGCGGCCACGTCATCTCTACTGTGCGGTAACCCTGCATTCGTTCAACGGGGACGGCCTCTGAGAGGCCGTACGGACTGATCGCCAGCGTACCGGCAGGCGAACCGGGCGACTGCGCCCCCTGGTCCAGGGGTGCCCTCCATAGGGCGGGATCGGCCGCCGGGTACTTGCGCGATTCGCCCGGCACGTGTGGACTACGCCCATCGCCTCGCGTGCGCGCGGGTGTGATGCTGATTTCGGACGACATCGGAAGACACAAGCACACGAGCAGGAGGCAATCCGTGAGCGCGACCGCGGACCACGCGGAGGAGCGGACCAACCCCGCCACCAGGCTGGGTTTCCAGGCCGGAGAGGTGGTCCAGGAGATCGGTTACGACGACGACACCGATCAGGAGCTTCGCGAGGCCATCGAATCGATCACCGGGCAGAACCTCGTCGACGAGGACTACGACGACGTCGCGGACGCCGTCGTGCTCTGGTTCCGCGAGGAGGACGGCGATCTGACGGATGCGCTGGTGGACGCCACCACCATGATCGACGAAGGCGCCCCGGTCTGGCTCATGACGCCCAAGACCGGCCGTGACGGCTACGTCGAGCCCAGCGACATCGGCGAGGCGGCGCAGACCGCCGGTCTGGCCCAGACCAAGAGCATCAACGCGGGCAAGGACTGGAGCGGCAGCCGGCTGGTAACCCCGAAGGGGGCCCGCACGACCAAGCGCTGACATGGCGCCGGGGTCCCGGCCGACGCGACGGGATCCCGGCAGCGGACCGCCCGTGCCCCACCCCTAGGCTCGTGACCAGGACTGGTTCGCACGACCGGAGGTCACGCACATGGCACTGGACGGGATCGAGGGGCTGGCGCCCGGCGCCGAGGCCCCGGACTTCGCGCTGCGCAACGAGCACGGCGAGACCGTGCGGCTCTCGGACTACCGCGGCGAGAAGGCGGTCGTCCTGCTCTTCTTCCCGTTCGCCTTCACCGGCGTCTGCACGGGCGAGCTGTGCGCGCTGCGCGACCGGCTGCCCGACTTCGTCAACGACGAGGTCCAGCTGCTCGCCGTCTCCTGCGACCCGCCGTTCGCCCTGCGCGTCTTCGCCGACCGGGAGGGCTTCGGCTACCCGCTGCTCAGCGACTTCTGGCCACACGGCACCACCGCGCGGGCCTACGGCGTCTTCGACGAGGAGAAGGGCTGCGCGGTCCGCGGCACGTTCGTCATCGACAGCGGCGGCACGGTGCGCTGGACCGTCGTCAACGACCTGTCGGACGCCCGCGACCTCGACGAGTACGTGACGGCGCTGAAGGCCCTCGCGCCCGCCTGACGGGCCCCGGGCGGGCGCCGGGCGGGTGGACCGCGTGGCCGGAATCCTGCACTACCCGGCAGCGGCGCGGCCCTCGACGCTTCCGCACCCTGGAAGTGTGGGGGCTTGACACCGCCGTGAAGATGGGGGAACGGCGTACGTGCCGGGTCCGGGGGACCGTGCGGGTACGGTGACGGGAGCCGTGCCGTGCCCGCGCCGCGGAGACGGACCGACACACGATGAGAATGGACGACTGCCAGTGGTGCTGAAAACCTTCGGCTGGTCTTTCGCGGTGACCGCCGCGGGCCTCGCCTGTGCCGCGATCTTCTGGGGGTGGGAGGCGTTCGTCCTGGTGGCGATGCTCTCCATCCTGGAGATCTCGCTCTCCTTCGACAACGCGGTCGTCAACGCCGGCGTGCTGAAGAAGATGAACGCCTTCTGGCAGAAGATCTTCCTCACCGTCGGCATCCTCATCGCCGTCTTCGGCATGCGCCTGGTCTTCCCCGTGGCGATCGTCGCGATCACCGCCAAGGTCGGGCCGATCGAAGCGATCGAACTGGCCCTGGACGACCCCGACCACTACGAGCAGCTCGTCACCGACGCGCACCCCTCGATCGCCGCGTTCGGCGGGATGTTCCTGCTGATGATCTTCCTGGAGTTCCTCTTCGCCGAGCGGGAGCACAAGTGGATCCCGTTCCTTGAGAAGCCGCTCTCCAAGGTCGGCCGGATCGACGCGATCTCCGTGTGCATCGCCCTGATCGTGCTGCTGACCACCGCGATGACGATCGCCACCAGCGCGATCCAGCATGGCGGAGGCCATGCGGACAAATCAGGGACGGTCATGTCCGCCGGCATCGCCGGCCTCATCACCTACCTCGTCGTCGGGGGCCTGTCCGGTCACTTCGAGAACAAGCTCGAAGAGGAGGAGGAACGGGAACACGAGGCGGAGGAGGCGGCCAAGCGCTCCGGCCAGCAGCCGTCCGCCGTGGGGCTCGCGGGCAGGGCCGCGTTCTTCATGTTCCTCTACCTGGAGGTGCTGGACGCCTCGTTCTCCTTCGACGGCGTCATCGGCGCCTTCGCCATCACCAACCACATCTTCTGGATGGCGCTGGGCCTCGGCATCGGCGCGATGTACGTCCGGTCGCTGACGGTCTACCTGGTCCGGCAGGGCACCCTCGACGAATACGTGTACCTGGAGCACGGCGCGCACTACGCGATCGGCGCCCTGGCCACCATCCTGCTCGTCACCATCAAGTGGCACATCCACGAGGTCATCACCGGTAGCATCGGCGTCGCCCTCATCGCCCTCTCCTTCTACTCCTCCGTCCGCCGCAACCGGCGCATCGCCGCGGAGGGCGGAGACGGGGACGGGGACGATGAAGAGGCCGAAAAGGAGCTTCCCTCCCGCGTGTAGGTTCCGCGCGGGATCCGATGCGGAAGGATTCCCCTCGGGGGCCGGTCGTCCCGACCGGGCCCGAGGGGTTTCCCACGTCCAGCTGGGGGTGCGAGGTGTCGTTCTGGGGCAACTGGCGGCGGGAGGGGGTGCCGCAGTTCGACAACAGCGCGGGCGCGTCGTACTCGGTGCAGCTGACCAGGCGCAAGCCGCTGCTCTCCCTGAGCAGGCAGGGATCCGACACCGGCAACCTGCGCATCAACCTGTCCTGGCGGATGCGCACCTCCGACCTCGGCGGCCGCACCCGCAGGGGCGGCGGGACGCTGCTGCACCCCGCCAAGCTCTTCCGGCCCGAGGTGGTGCAGGCCCAGGGGCCGGCGGTCGTCAACGTCGACCTCGACCTGGCGTGCATGTACGAGCTGGCCGACGGCACCAAGGGCGTGGTGCAGCCGCTCGGCAAGTTCTTCGGCGACATCAACGACGCGCCGTACATCAAGCTCAGCGGCGACGACCGCTTCGGCTCGGGCTCCGGCGAGACGGTCTACATCAACCTCGACCACAAGGACGCCTTCCGGCGGCTGCTGGTCTTCGTCTACATCTACGACGGCACGCCCGCGTTCGACCGCACCGAGGCCGTCGTCACGCTCTACCCCTCCAGCGGGCCGCGGGTGGAGATCGCGCTGGACGAGCGGGCGCCGGAGGCGCGGTCCTGCGCGGTAATGCTGATCGAGAACAAGAAGGGCGAGCTGACGGTGCGCCGCGAGGTGCGGTACGTGTACGGGTTCCAGTCGGAGCTGGACCGGCTGTACGGCTGGGGGCTGGTGTGGGGCCGGGGGTTCAAGACGAAGACTTGAGGCCGCCCGGGGCCCGGGCGCCGGTCAGCGGCCGATGAACTGGGGGCCTTGCGGCGGGAGGGAGAACGCCGGGGGGTAGCCGTACGCGATGGGGGGCGCGGGCTGCCCGCTGCTCGGGGCGCTCTGGACGTTCTGCCCGCCGGGGGCGCCGCGTCCGCTCGGGGCGCTCTGGCTGCTCTGGACCTGCTGTCCGCCGGGTGCCGGTTGCCCGCCGGAGGCCGGGTCGGTCGAGGGCTCGGGCGTCGGGTGGTGCCCGGTGTCCGTCTCGTCCACCGAGATGCCGAACTCGCCGGCCACGCCGACCAGCCCCGTGGCGTACCCCTTCGAGACCGCCCGGAACTGCCAGCCGCCGCCGGCCCGGCGCAGCTCGCCGCAGATCAGCGCCGCCGACGCGCCGCCGTCCGGCTGCATGTCCACGTACGCGAACGGCTCCCCGACCGCCGCGTCGCCCCCGCCGGCCGGCGCCGCGTCGTGCAGCTCCACCCGCAGGTTCCGTACCCGCGCGAACGTCCCGCCGTCCGCCGCGGCCACCAGCACCATCCGGTCCACCGACGGGTCCTGACGGGTCAGCTGCGCCTCGACGGAGTCCGTCAGCCCCTCGCCCTGCCGCTTCTTCGGCAGCTTGCGGGCGAGCCCGGAGGGGTGCCGGGGCTGGTTGTAGAAGACGAAGTCGGCGTCGGAGCGCACCCGTCCCTTGTCGTCGAGGAGGATGACGCAGGCGTCGACGTCCGGCACCCCGGCCCCCGGAGTCCAGCGCAGCACCGCCCGTACCGCAGCGACAGATACGGACATGTCGGATCCCTGCGCCATGGCGTGCGTCATGCAAGCTATCCTGCCCTCTCGCCCGCGGCGGCCACAATGCGGGGCGATCGGGGAACGGTGAAGGGCCCCCGGACGTCCCTTTTACCGAATCATCGACGATTCCCGACCCTCCTTTACCCACACCTGCCACACACCTGCCACACACCTGCCCACGCCGGCCCCGCCCCGGCCGTGACAACCCCACGGAGCACCGTATGCGCCACTTCGGGCACGTCTCGCCGGACGTGCGTGCCGCGCTGTTCCACCGCGAGCCGTCCGAGTTCACCGCCGGCGCCCCGCCCGCCGAACTGGCCACGGCCCTCGGCGCGACCCTCTACAGCCCCGCCACCCGCCCGCACCTGGCCCGCGACATCCGCGCGCAGGCGGCGCGCGGGGTGGTCTCGATGGTGCTGTGCCTGGAGGACTCCATAGCGGACGACGAGGTGCCGGAGGCGGAGGTCAACATCGTCCGGCAGCTCCGCGAGCTGCATCGGCAGGACACCGGCGGTGTCCTGCCGATGCTGTTCGTGCGCACCCGCGAGGCCGGGCAGATACCCGACCTCGTCGCCCGCCTCGGCCCGGCGGCCCGGCTGCTGTCCGGGTTCGTGCTGCCGAAGTTCACGGCGATGCACGGGACGGCCTTCCTGGAGGCGGTCATCAAGGCGGAGCAGCTGGCCGGGCCGGCCGGCCGGCGGCTGTACGCGATGCCGGTGGTGGAGTCGCCGGAGGTGCTGCACCTGGAGTCACGGCAGACGGCGCTGCGGGGGATCGCGCGGGTGCTGGACCAGTACCGCGAGCGGGTGCTGGCGGTACGTCTCGGGGTCACCGACCTCTGCGCGGCGTACGGGCTGCGGCGCTCGCCGGACATGACGGCGTACGACGTGCAGCTGGTGGCGGCGGCGATCGGGGACGTGGTCAACGTCTTCGGGCGGGCGGACGGCAGCGGCTTCACGGTCACGGGGCCGGTGTGGGAGTACTTCCGTCAGCAGGAACGATTGTTCAAGCCTCAGCTGCGCAGCAGCCCGTTCGCCGCGGGGCGGGCGGAGGAGCTGCGGGCGGCGCTCATCGAGCACGACATGGACGGCCTGCTGCGGGAGATCTCGCTCGACCGCGCCAACGGGCTGCAGGGCAAGACGTGCATCCACCCGAGCCATGTGGCGCCGGTGCACGCGCTGTCGGTGGTGAGCCACGAGGAGTACGTGGACGCGACGGACATCCTGCGCAAGGACGGTGCGGGGGGCGGCGTGATGCGGTCGGCGTACACGAACAAGATGAACGAGGCGAAGCCGCACCGGGCGTGGGCGGAGCGGACGCTGCAGCGGGCGCGGGTGTTCGGGGTGGCGCGGGAGGACATGACGTTCGTGGAGTTGCTGGCGGCGGCAGCGGGCCGGGGAGAAGGCTGATGGGCGCCGGCGAGACGCCCTGGTCCGGGGAGTGGGTGGAGAGCCGGCTCGGGGTGGAGCTGTCGGGGCCGGCGGAGCTGCGGGAGCTGGTGGGCCTGGCGCTGCGCCGCAACCCGCGCCGCGCGCACCTGCTGGTCTCCACGGTGCTGGGCAAGCACATCCCGCAGCGCCCGTCCCGCATCCACGGCGCGGGGCTGCGGCTGGGCGGGCTGGCCCGCGATCTGCTGGGCCACCGGGCCGCGGCGCGGGCGGTGGTCCTCGGCTACGCCGAGACGGCGACGGGCCTGGGCCACTGCGTCGCGGACGGCCTCGGGGCGGCGGCGTACCTGCACTCCACGCGCCGGCCGGTGGCGGGGGTGCGGCGGGCGGCGGGCTTCGAGGAGGAGCACAGCCACGCGACGGAGCACCTGCTGCTGCCCTCGGACCCGGAGCTGCTGACGGGGGACGGTCCGCTGGTGCTGGTGGACGACGAGCTGTCGACGGGCCGCACGCTGCGCAACACGATCGCGGCGCTGCACGGGGCCCGTCCGCGGGCGCGGTACGTGGTCGCGGCGCTGACGGACATGCGGTCGGGGGACGACCGCAGGGCGCTGGAGAAGGCGGCGGCGGAGCTGGGCACGCGGGTGGATGTGGTGTCGCTGACGTCGGGGCGGGTGCGGCTGCCGGCGGACGTGCTGAGGCGGGGCGCGGAGCTGGTGGCGGAGTACGAACCGCCTGCGGCGGGCGCGGCGGGGGTGGCTTCGCCGGGCGAGCAGGACGGGGCCGGTGGGGCGGGATCTGCCGGGGATGCCTCGCGGGGTACGCCGGAGGCCGGCGCCTCGGCGCGGGCGGCTGGTTCGGCCTCCGCCTCCGGTGGTGCCGGCCGCGCCGGTGCCTCAGAGGTCTCGGGGGCGGAGCCCCTGAGTTCCGGGAAGGGGCGGGGTCGGGGAACAACACCCTCCACCCTGCGCCGCGTTGCGCTTCGGTGGCCTGCCGGGCTGCCCGACGGGGGGCGGCACGGGTTCACCGCCGGGCACCGGGAGCGGCTCGACGCCGCCCTGCCCGGCATGGCCGCCCGTGTCGCCGACTCCCTCGACCTCTCCGTCGGCACCGCGCAGCGGCCCCGCGTACTCGTTCTCGGTACCGAAGAGCTGATGTACGCACCCCTCCGCCTCGCCACCGCCCTCGAAGACCTCCTCCCCGGCGCCGACATCCGCTTCTCCTCCACCACCCGCTCGCCCGTGCTCCCCGTCGACCACCCCGGCTACGCCATCCGCAGCCGCCTCACCTTCCCGGCACACGACACCTCCGACGGCACCCGCTACGCGTACAACGTGACCGCCGCCGCCTACGACGCCGTCGTCGCCGTCACCGACTCCGTCGCCGACACCCCCGCCCTGCACGCCCCCGGCGGGCTGCTCGACGCACTCGCCCCGCACACCCCCCAGGTGCTCCTCGCCGTGATCCCCTCGTACGTACCCGCCCCGGCGACCCTCGCCGAGCCGCTCCGCGGGCCGGACTTCTCCTCCTACGCCCCCGACGACGTCGGCTGGCTCCTCCAGGACCTCTCGACGGTCGCCCTCGAAGCCCCCACCGAGGAGCGCGAGGAGGCCATCCAGCGCGGCGGCGCCCACTACGCCGAGTCGCTGCCCGTCGAATACCAGCCGAGCCCCGACTACGTACGCCTCTTCCACAGCGCACTCGACGCCACCGCCGAGCGCATCGCCCACGCCGTCGCCACGGTCACCGAGACCGTGCTCGCCGAGCGGTCGCCCACCCCCGTCCTCGTCTCGCTCGCCCGCGCCGGCACCCCCGTCGGCATCCTGATGCGCCGCTGGGCCCGGCGCGCCCACGGCCTCGACGTCCGCCACTACGCCGTCTCCATCGTCCGCGGCCGCGGCATCGACACCACCGCACTGCGCTGGCTCGCCGCGCACCACGACCCCGCCGGCGTCGTCTTCGTCGACGGCTGGACCGGCAAGGGCGCCATCGCCCGCGAACTGGCCGCCGCGCTGCGCGACTTCCCCGGCTTCGACCCCCGGCTCGCCGTCCTCGCCGACCCGGGCCGCTGCGTGGACACGTACGGCACCCGCGAGGACTTCCTCGTCCCCTCCGCCTGCCTCAACTCCACGGTCTCGGGCCTCATATCCCGTACCGTGCTCCGCGCCGACCTCGTCGGCCCCGCCGACTACCACGGCGCGAAGTTCTACCGCGAGCTGGCCGGCGACGACCTCTCCGGCCACTTCCTCGACGCCGTCACCGCCCGCTTCCCCGACCCCGCCGGCGTCCGCCCGATGCCGGCCGCGGCGGAGCGCGAGCCGACGTGGGCGGGGTGGGCCGCGGTGGAGCGGATCAGCGCGGCGTACGGGATCGGGGACGTGAACCTCGTCAAGCCCGGCGTCGGCGAGACGACGCGCGTGCTGCTGCGCCGGGTGCCGTGGCGCGTGCTGGCCCGCCGCGGCGCGGGCGCGGACCTGGACCACGTACGGCTGCTCGCCGGCCAGCGGGGGGTGCCGGTGGAGGAGACGGACGACCTGCCGTACACGTGCGTGGGGTTGATCCACCCGCGGTACACGCGCGGCGCGACGGGCGCGGACGGCACGTCGGCGACGACGGCACCGGACCTCTCCACCGCCACCGCCGATATGACCACCCCCGACACCGCCGACGCTCCCGACACCCCCGGAAAGCCCGCCCGATGACGATCATCGCCAGCGACCTCGACCGCACCCTCATCTACTCCCCGGCCGCCCTCGCCCTCGGCATGCCGGACGCCGCGGCGCCCCGGCTGCTGTGCGTGGAGGTGTACGAGGGCAAGCCGCTGTCCTTCATGACCGAGACCGCCGCCGGGCTGCTCGCCGGCCTGGCCGGCCGGGCGCGCTTCGTACCGGTGACGACCCGCACCCGCGAGCAGTACGCCCGCGTCCGCCTGCCCGGCCCGCCGCCGCGGTACGCGATCTGCGCCAACGGCGGCCACCTGCTGGTCGACGGCGAGGCCGACGCCGGCTGGCGGGCCCGGGTGGGGCGGGAGCTGGCGACCGGCAGCGCGCCGCTGGCGGAGGTCCGCGCGCACCTGGAGCGCGCGGCGGACCCGGCGTGGCTGCGGAAGCTCCGTACGGCCGAGGACCTGTTCGCGTACCTGGTGGTGGACCGGGCGGCGGTGCCGGAGGAGTGGCTGAAGGAGCTGGGGGAGTGGGCGGCAGGGCGGGGGTGGTCCGTGTCGGCGCAGGGGCGCAAGGTCTACGCCGTGCCGCGCCCGCTGACGAAGAGCGCGGCGGTGGCGGAGGTCGTACGGCGGGTCGGCGGGACGAACCCCGTCCTCGCCGCCGGTGACTCCCTCCTCGACACCGACCTCCTCCTCGCCGCCGACCGCGGCTGGCGGCCCGGCCACGGCGAACTGGCCGCGCGGGGCTGGACGGCGCCGCACGTCACCGCGCTCGCCGAGGAGGGCGTGGCCGCCGGTGAGCAGATACTTCGCCAGATGGCAGGATGCCTTTCATGACCACCTCCTCTCCCGCGGGCCGGGACAAGCGCCCCGAGCAGACACCGGAGCTGTACCAGTACGTGCTGGACCACAACCCGCCGCTGGACGCCGTGCAGCGCGACCTGGTCGAGCTGACGCACGCACGCTTCCCCGACTCGGCGAACATGCAGTCCGCGCAGGAGCAGGGCCCGCTGCTGGCCTTCCTGGTGCGGCTGGTCGGCGCCCGGCACGTCGTGGAGGTGGGCACCTTCACCGGCTTCTCGTCGCTGTCGATGGCCCGGGCGCTGCCGCCGGACGGAACGCTGGTGGCGCTGGACGTCTCCGAGGAGTGGACGGCGTACGCACGCGAGGCGTGGGAGAAGGGCGGCGTCGCGGACCGGGTGGAGCTGCGCCTCGGCCCGGCCCGGGAGTCGCTGCGGGCCATGCCCGCGGAGCCGCACATCGACCTGGCGTACCTGGACGCAGACAAGGAGGGCTACATCGCGTACTGGGAGGAACTGGTGCCGCGCATGCGGCCGGGCGGGCTGATCGTCGTCGACAACGTCCTGTACGGCGGCCGGGTCGTCGACCCGGGCGCGGTGGGCGGGGCCGCGGCGATCCGGGCGTTCAACGACCACGTGGTCGGGGACGCCCGGATGGACTCGGTGCTGCTGACGGTCGCGGACGGGCTCACCGTGGCGCGGCGCCGGTAGCCTCCCGGTCGTCCGCCGCCGGCACGTTGCGGGTGCGCCAGTACGGGTTGTCGTGCGGCAGCCGGCTGCTGATGCGCCCGTACATGCCGAACGTGGCCAGGACCAGGCCCACGATGAAGCTGAACAGCACGTTCTCCATCTTGAAGGCGAGGAAGTTCCCACTCGTCTCCAGCAGGGCCAGGTTGACGAAGCCGCTGAGGACGAAGAGGCCGCCGAGAACCATGTTGAGCGTGGAGGCGAAGTTGCCTCCGCGGACCATGCCGTAGAACAGCAGCAGCCCGACGGCGATGGACAGGGTGCTCAGCGCGCCGTTGGTGTTCAGGCCGAGGGTCTTGTCGCCTCCGGTGTCGAAGAACCAGACGCGGTTGAAGAGGCCGAGGGCGCCGAACACCAGCAGGAAGAGACCGACGAGGCCGGCGCCCGCGCGGTAGACGTTGCTGAGGTGGTGGTCGACGGGCAGATGCTCGTCGATCCTGGTGTGCTGGTGGGCGGGCCGCCCGACATGCACGCGCTCCCTGAGGGCTTCGCGGCTGCCGACCACCTCGCCCTTGGGCGGTTCGGCCAGGGGATGCGGTAGGGACTCCATGACGTGCGGTTCTGTCATGGCGCGACCTCCTTACGGCGGTGCCGTAATCCAGGGTCCCCCCAGCCGGCATACCGGGGCAAGTCGTCCGGCCGGGTCCCGTACGCTACAGCGCCCCGCGGCTACGCACAGCACCCGCCGCCGCAGCACCCGCCCCCACCGCCGCCCCCGCCCCCGCCGGCCTGCGGCGCGGGCGCACCGGCGGCGGAGCCGCCGACGGCCACGGTGGAGAGCAGCTTGACGGTGTCGTCGTGGCCCCGCGGGCAGTCCGCAGGGGCGGAGGACTCGGCCATGGGCCGGCTGACCTCGAAGGTCGTCCCGCAGGACCGGCAGCGGTACTCGTATCGCGGCATGGCGCACAGCATATCGCCGCCGCCGGGGACGGCGGCTGGGCGTGACGGCGGCTCGGGCGTGACGGCGGGCTGGGCGTGACGGCGGCTCGGGTGTGATGTCGGGCCGGGTGTGATGTCGGGCCGGGCGTGCGGGAGCGGCACCGCCCGTGCCGCTCCGCTCACCGCCCGGTGCCGCTCCCGCGGTCGGCCCGTATCGCCTGAACCACCTCGGCGACCTTCTCGCGGACCGCCTCCAGCTCCTCCAGGAAGCTCCAGTAGTCCGGGTGCCGCCCCGTGAGCCCCGCGACCGCCTGGTCCACGCGCTCGACGGCGGCGTCCAGCGGCCCCGCGTGCCGGGGGTCGGGGCGGTCGCGGCCGGCCATCGCGAGCCGCTGCGCGTCGCGGATGGCGAAGCGGGTGCGGTCCACCTCCGAGGTGCGGTCCTTCTCCACCTCGTCGAGGCGGCGGAGCCGGTCGCGGGCGGCGTCCACGGCCTCGTCGGTCTGGTTCAGCAGCGCCCGTACGCTCGTCAGCAGCGCCGTCGCGTCGGGCCAGCGCTGCTCGCGGCGGGCCAGGCCGGCGTCGGCGATCTTCTCCTCCGCCTCGACGACGGCCTGCGCGGCGCGGTTCGGCACCTCCTGCAGATCGCGCCAGCAGGCCAGCGCGAAGCGCCGGCGCAGCTCGCTGAGCACGGGCTTGACACCCTCGGCGCGGGTGGCGAGGGCCTGCGCGCGGGTGCGCAGGCTGACGAGGCGCCGGTCGATCTCCTCGGCCCGCCGCGGCAGCTGCTCCGCCTCGCTGCGCAGCGCCTCGGCGCCGCGCTGGACGTCGACGGCGCGGCGGATGGTCTCCTGCACGCCGTGCCGCCCGGCGCCCTCGTTGAGCTTGGTCAGCTCCGGTCCGAGCCGGGCGAGCCGGGCGGCGAGGTCGTCGGCCTGGAAGCCCTTGCCCCGCACCTCGTCCAGCGCTGTCGTCGCCGCCAGCAGCGCCTGCCGGGCCCGCTCCACGGCGGGCGCGAGGCGGGCGAGCTGGTTCTCGGCCTGGTCGAGGAGGGGGCCGAGGCCGTGGGCGAAGTGGTTGAGGTCGGAGCGGACCTTTTCGAGGCCGTTGGTGGCCTGCTGCAGCTCGTGGCGGGCCCGGGCGGCGGTGCCGTGGTCGAGGTCGTCGCGGTCGAGGTCGTAGGAGTCGACGGCGGTGATGTACTTGTGGCTGACCTCGTCGATCCGCTGCCCCAGGGCGGCGAAGTCGGACGTCGCCTTGCGGGCGGCGGGCGAGTCGTCGACGGCGGCGATCGTCTCCACGGAGATGCGCAGGTCGCGCTGCGCGGTGTCCAGCTCGTAGAACGCGCTCGCGGCGGCGTCCTTGGCCGCCTGCGCCTCGGCCCGCGCCCCGTCACCCCGGTCTCCCCAGCCCCACCGCCGGGTGCCGCCTGCGCCTCCGCCGAATGCCACGAGACCCCTTTCCGTGCCCTGCGCTCCCCTGGAGGTTCATTCTCCCATCAGGGCTGAACGAACACACGGCCCACGACGATCCCCGCGGCCCCCGCATGTCGATCGCCATCCGCGGGGCACGGTACGCTGTCCCCGCGTCCGGGCGCGTAGCTCAGCGGTAGAGCGCTGCCCTTACAAGGCAGATGTCGGCGGTTCGACCCCGTCCGCGCCCACCCGGCTGACCAGCCATGGAGCCCCGCAACCGACACAGGTGCGGGGCTCTTTCCACATCAAGCGGGAGCGAAACGGGAGCTGGCAGGCCCGGCGGGCAGTGGGGCGATCACCCAAGACGGTGGGTGCTGTTCTGTGCCGCCCGGGCGCCCGTGCTTGACCTGCCGGAGCGGTCCCTGTCGGAGGCGGATGCTTGACTGCCAGGTATGGATCCCCAGACATCCCTGGCTGAGCTGCGCGACTTTTGCGCGGAGCGCCTGCGCGCGGACCTCGCCGAGCGAGTTGCGGGCCTGGTCCGGCCGGGTTTCACACTCGTGCCCGCCGCGCCGGGCGAGGCCGCCGGTCACAGCCGCTTCGGCGGCAACGCCATGCTGGAGCCCGGTGTGCCCTGGCCGAGGTGTGAGGGCCTCCCGCTGAGTCTGCTCGCCATCCTCGACACCGACGCGCTGCCCCCTTGGCTTGACGACCTCCTCCCGCCCGGTACCGGCCTGCTCAACTTCTTCCACCTCGACATCGAATCGGATCAGGCCGACCCTGCCGCCTGGGACGTGACGCGTCGCGCCGGCCATTGCGCCCCGGAGTTGGGGCAGGTCGTCGCGGCCCGTTCCGGCTTCGCCGTTGAGACCGAGCCACCCACCTCAGCCAGCGTCTTCGCGCCCGTTGCCTGGGCGGCCGAGCCCGGCTTCGCTTTTCCCGACCAATTCGACAGCGCATGGGATGCCATCGACCCCGAATTCGGGCCCGACTACGACGACGTGGAGACGTTCAAGTACGAGATGTTGACCGAGTTTTGGGTCCCGGGCAGCCTGCTCAGTGAGGACATGGCCTTCGGCCGGCCGTTTTACCCCACGGGAGGCGGACCCGTGCTGCCCGACGGTGAGGACTTGGAGGGCCACCATCACCTGCTCCAGCTCTCCGACAAGCACGAGTGGCACATCGACGGCGACGACGGCTGGATGCACTGGTCGATTCCCACCCACGCACTGCGCGTCGGCGACTTCACTCAGGCGATACCGACCCCGGACATCTGGTGAACCGTTCGGCGTCGATCTGCAAGCCACGCCCGCCCGTCAGCCCGCGGCCTGCGCGATGAGGAGTTCACCGTCCGGCTGACACTGTTCGTCGGCTTCCAGATGTCAGTCTTCGCCGGGTTCGGCCTCGTCCATGTGCGCGTCGGCGAGAGCTTCGCTGATCATGCGGGTGGCGAAGTCACGGTCGTCGGTGATGCGGTTGATGTGCTCCGCGAGCAGGAAGGCGGTGGCCTCCAGGGGGTTCATCTCGTCCCCGGTCCAGGGTCCGTACTGTTTGCGCCACAGGCTGGGGCTCAGGCCGGTGCCCGCGGCGATGACCAGGCCGGCCATGGTGGGGATGGTCTCGGGGCGGACGCTCCGGGGCATCTGGCGCATCGTGGCCACGAAGGTGGGCACCACGTACTCGATGACGTCCTTGTCGTGGTCCTCGTGGGCCAACCGCAGCCACCTCATGAACATGTAGATCAGCGTGCAGGTGCCGTCCAGCACGTCATCGGCGCCCTTGGCGTCCAGGGAGGCGATGAACTGGTCGGTCAGCGCCTGTTGCTCGGCGTCCGTCGCAGTGGTGCCGTCGTAGATGCTCTTCAGCCGAGAGTCGATCATCATGAGTGCGGCGCCCACATCTCCGGCGGGAGCGTGCTTGGGGTCGCAGGGCGATGACACAGGACTCCTCCTCGGGTGACGCTGTGGTAGCGCTGTGTGCCCGTACCGTAGACCGCGCATGAGGGTGGGGTCTGACGAATCCCTGTGTGTCCCTCGGATGAGGCGCCGGGTGCTGCGGTACGCGGTCCCGGTCACGGGGCGTTGAGGGCGTGGCGGGCGCGGGCGATGGCCCGGTGCGCCTCCGCGCCGTACACCGCGGACTCGCGGAGCGTCTTCCATGTCCGCAGGTATGTATCGACGCTGGCGGAATCGTCGATCCACAGCTCCGCGTGCCAGTTCTCCACGATCACCTCCCGGTCGTCGTACAGCCAGAAGGCCGTCGCGGTAGGGATCTTCAGGGACGCGGAAAGCGGGATGATGCCCAGCTCGACGGTATCGAGGCCCACCGTGCCGGCCAGGCGGTCGAGCTGGGCGGCCAGGACCGCGGGCGGGCACACCAGAGCGTGGAGGGCGGGCTCCCACAGCAGGAGGTGAAAGGTCTTCGAGGAGTCGTAGAGGGCCTCTTGCCGCTTCATGCGGGAGCGAACGGCTTCTTCGGCGTCGCGCGGGGAGCGCTGGAGTTCCGCGTACCTGGTGAAGATGGACCGGGCGTAGTCCGGCGTCTGGAGGATCCCGAAGATCATGGAGGATTCCCAGCCTCGGAACACCGTGGCGGCTGTGTGGGCGTTGAGGTGTGTGCCCTGTACGGCCTTGTGCCCCGCGGCAAGAAGACGCCTCCACGATCGGATGTGGGACTCGAAGCCCCGCAACCGGGCCAGGAGTTCGTCGTACGCCTCGGGCTGACCGGTTGCCTCCGCCCATCGGCGCAGATCGTCGGCGGTGGGCGTCTGCCGGCCGTTCTCCAGCCTGCTCACCTTGGACTTGTTCCATCCGTGCCGGTCAGCAAGCTGCGTGCCGGTGAGCCGGCCCCCAGGGGTCGACAGCCTCAGCTCCCGAAGCCTCGCCCCGAGCGCTTCGCGGGCCTTCTGGTAGTCCGTGCTCACCGGCTTGTTGCTCCTGGCCCTACTCCGCCGATAGCTGCGCGGCGAACTCCTCGTGCGGGACGGCGAAGTGCATCGCCGCATCGCGCGCCTGGGCGTATCGCAGAACTGCAGCCGGCTCGGTGATGAGTTCGACGTTGAGGAGGTTGTCGTACTCGTCGAAGTTGAGGAGAGCGACCAGGCGGGAGTCGAACAGCCAGAAGTCCTCTGCGGGCAGGCGCAGCCGGTCCGCCTCGGCGCGGGTCAGGTTGCAGATCGCCTCCCCGACCGCGGTGTTACGGCGCGCGTTGTCCAGCAGGTACAGCTGTCCCTGAGTGGCCGGTGTGTCGACGATGCGGACACGCTCGAACCTCTTGCCCAGTGCAGTCTGCTGGCGGCGCTCCGCGCACCACTCGGCGTCCACCCCCTCCCAGTTCAACGCTTCACCTCGAACGAACTGGGCGTAGGTCTCGGTGGCTTCGTCCGAGGCGTATCGCCGCCTCGTCTCCAGACGCCATGCCGTGTGCTCGAACTGGGTGAACAGCCGGTCGAACTCGTCGAGTCCGATGAGGTGCGGCACGCGGTTGACCTCCTTGGGTCCGAAGTCCACGAGGAGTTCGCGCGGCACGACGATGGGGATCTCCCCTTCGTTGAAGTGCCGGAGCTGGGCGACGTCCTCAGGATCGGCGAGGGGCGGCCCGTGGACGATCACCTCGCCGCTGTCCAGATCCTCATGCAACGACGGGCACCCGTTGACACCGCTGCCCGTGCCGTTGAATCGCAGTCGACGCGCCATATCCCTTTCCCTTCTGCGGAGGTTGGCAGCAGCCTTCCCGGAGTCAGCGGCACCTGATGTCGGTCCGCGAGGACTTTCGTCACAACTTCTCGCAACCAGCGGGATGGGTCAAGCAACTTCGCGCAACTTCGATGGCCTGCTGGAGCCCCTGCTTCCTACGGTGCGGGACATGGCGAAGACCAAGGTCCCGGCCGCGGACCCGTCCGCGGCCGTGGAGCAGCTCCGCGAGGCGCTCACGCAGGCGGACATCGTCCTGCCGTCCCTCGGCGTGGACACGGCCGCCCCCTCCCTCCGGCTCGTCCAGCTTGGCACTGTGCGCGCCGACGTGGCGGTGAAGGTCGCCGCAGCGATCAGGGGGAACGGGTGACGGCGAGGGGCGACGCCTCGCTGCCGCCGTCGCCAGAAGCTCTGCCGCTGACGCTCCGGCCGCCGGTGCCGTATGTGACCGCGTGGACCGGTGAGGACCGTTTCGTCGATCCGGTGGTGATCCCTGGTCCAGGAGGTATCGCGTACCGGCACGAGCATGTCCTGGATCGCGACACCATGGGCGTGCTGTGGGCGCGCCGGCCGCTGCACCGCGGCGCCGGCCGACCCCGCTTCGGCTACATCCACCCCCAACGGCAGCGCCGCGCGATGCAGCGGCTGTTGTGCCAGGTCTGCGGTGACCCGGCCGACGAGGACGAACGCGGGACGCTGTGGCTGCTGGAGAACCGCGCGGACGTGGCCGGCTGGCCCGAGAACGAGGTGACCGTCCATCCCCCTGTGTGCACCAACTGTGCCGCGAAGTCCCCGCGATGGTGTCCCCACCTGCGAGAGACCGGTGCAGCGGCGGTCCGGGTGCGGCATGCGGACATCGACGGGGTGTACGGCCTGCGCTACCGACCCAACGTCGCGCTCGCCGTGCCGGACGGCCAGGCCACGGTGGCGTACGACGACCCGGCGGTGGCGTGGGTGTTGGCGGCCCAGATGACGCGCGTGCTGCGCGGCTGCACGGTCGTCGAGCCCGAGATGGTCGCCGGCCGCCTCAAACCCTAACTTCCGCCCCGGGCCGCAGCAACGGATGGCCCGGTCCGGGGCGGGCCTGTGCCCGGGCCGGGGACATGGCCGCAGGGCCGGGCACGGGGCGCCCTGCCTGCTGCGCGGTTCATCCCCGGCAGGCAGGGCGGCGCACCACCGCCCCGGGCAGCCCGGGGTGTGCGTGAGAGGAGGACCGACCATGCACCTCCAGACCCCTGTGACGATCAACCCCGCCGAGACCGGCCACATCTAAGGAGACCGCCATGAGCACCCCCCTCAGGTTCGCCTGGTTAGAGGTCACCGGCCGCTGCAACGAGATGTGCGGCCACTGCTACGCGGACAGCAGCCCGCAGGGCACACACGGCTCCATGACCGTGCCGGACTGGGAGCGCACCATCCTGCAGCTCGCGGAGCTGGGCGCGCGCGACGTCCAGTTCATCGGCGGCGAACCCACGCTCTACCCGTACCTCGGCCGGCTCATCACCTACGCGCATGCGCAGGGATTGGCCGTCGAGGTGTTCTCGAACCTCGTCGCCGTCCGCGACGAGTTGTGGGGCACGATCGGCGACTGCGGCGTCAAGCTCGCGACCTCGTACTACTCCGACCAGGCGGCCGAACACGACCGGGTGACCAAGCTGCCCGGGTCGCACCGGCGCACCCGGGCGAACATCGAGAAGGCGCTGCGCCTGAACATCCCCGTCCGCGGTGGCATCGTCGCCGTGCGCCAGGAACAGCGCGTACATCAGGCGGCAGCCGACCTTACGGGCCTCGGTGTCGGCACGGTCGGCGGCGACCGTACACGCGCGTTCGGCAGGGGCAGCAACGGCGCGGCGCCGACGGTCTCCGACCTGTGCGGACACTGCGCACACGAGAAGGCCGCGATAGGCCCCGACGGCGACGTGTGGCCGTGCGTCCTGGGCCGCTTCCTCGTCGCGGGCAACGTGAGGCGCACCTCGCTGGGCGACATCTGGAACGGCCCGCGGACGGCTGCGATCCGCCGCGAGATCAGGGGCGTCCACGGGGCCGGCGCAGCGTCGTGTACGCCGCCGCAGTTCCTTCCCATGTGCGGCCCGTGCGGTCCGTGTGTTCCGTCCGTCGGGCACTGCGACCCGAAGGTCACGGATAGCATCGGCTCGCCGGGATGACGACGCAGTGGCAGGAGCACGCGATGACTGACCACGGGGATGACTTCGACGGGCCGACGGAACCGGACGCCGACGCGCCGGTCCGGACGGACGGGGAGTGGGCCCTCATCGCCGGCTACGTCCGCCACTCGGTGAACAAGCTGGGCCCCGACCTGCCGTTGTGCCTGCCCGGGGAGCCCGACGAGTGCGGCCGGAGCGCGCAGCAGCACGTGCTCGCGTGGGCCGCCGAGTTGAAGGCGCGGGCGCACCACGTCATCGAGACGTCCGCCCCCAGCGAAGCGCGGGCAGCGCACGTGGCGGGCCCGCTGTACCGCCGTCGGCTGGGGGAGCTGCGCGAGCGGCCCTGACCGCAGACGGAGGACGGCCCCGGGGGCGTGTGCATCCGCTCCCGGGGCCGTTCCGTGCGCGCGGTGGGTGACGTTCCAGGCCAGGTACCTGAGCGGGCCGGGGCCGGGGCCGGGGTTGAGCCCGGCACGTACACCCGCGCTCTGGCGCCGCCGCCCCTGCCCCGCGTACCGCGGTCAGGTGGATATCGGGTCTTCCGCCCCGCCCTCGGGCCCGGCTGGCTGTTCGGCCTCCGTCTGCTCCGCCTCCTCCGCCTCCTCCGTCGTGAGCTTCGCGTCGAAGCGCTCCCGTGCCCACGACCGCAGCGCCGACCGTGAGCTGAACTTGCCGATGTTCGTGTCGATCGGCGACGACGTGTACTGGTGGAAGCGCCACGACGCCTGGATGTCCGGGTGGCCCGGGTTGCCGTTGTACTGGGCGATCCACAGGCCGTCGCCGGCGTAGCTGGTGGTGTCGCGGTTGAGCCAGAAGTCGCGGTTGCAGTAGAGCAGCACCTTGTGGCGCGGCCTGAGCCGCTTCACCTCGCGGATGAAGGCGTCCTTCTCCTTGTTGCTCGCGGCGGTGCCCTCGCTCGTGTGCTCCCAGTCGCAGGCGAGCATGTCGCCCGGCTTCTCCTTCGCCTTCTCGACGAAGTACGCGGCCTGCGCCTTGATGTTGCCCGGCCACAGGAAGTGGTAGAACCCCAGCACCAGGCCCGCTTCGCGGCCGTGCGTGGCCTGGGCGCCCTGCTTGGGGTTGACGTAGCTGCGGCCTTCCGACGCCTTGACGAAGACGAAGTTCATGCCTCGCGTGGAGTAGTTGCTGGACTGGTGTGAACTGACGTCGATGCCCTTGATGGTCATCATTCGTCCCTTTCGAGTGGGGGTCTCGGGACGGGATGGTGGCCGAATCCCTCGTGCTCTCCCTTGTGTCTCTCCCCTCATCCCCGTTACAGGCGCCGCGCAAGCACCGCGGTGGAATCCTGCAGTCCCGGAGTGCGCCCCCAAGGCCCGTACACGCCGGGGGAGTTCGATCCCGGACCAGGGGGTTCGGGATGTGGTTCAGGGGGCCGCTGGGCGGGCATCTCACGGGCGAGAAGGCCGCTTTACCCGGGTGGCCGCAGATCGGGGGATCTGACCATGAATCTCTACATCTCTGTGTTACGTACCCTGGTTCCGCTGTTCGTCGGCTGGGTCGTGACCGCGGCCGGCGCCTTCGGCGTGGACGCCGACTCCACGACCGTGACCGCCGGGGTCGCCGCGCTCGTCACCGCCGTCTACTACGCGGTGTTCCGGGCGCTGGAGGAGTGGGCGACGAAGCAGGAGTGGAAGCCGCTGCGGCTCGTCGCGGGCGTGCTGCTGGGCTGGGCCCGGCCGCCGGAGTACCCGGCACGGTCCGACGCGGCGACCGCGACCGCGTCGGAGTCGGAGTCGGCGTCGGAGTCCGCGCCCGCGTCGGAGTCCGCGTCGGCCGCGGCTGCGGGGCCCGACGCCGCCGAGGGGCGGCCGGCGTGAGCGGGGCCGACTGGATCTGGGGCGGGCTGCTCGCCCTCGGTGCCGTGGTGGAGATCGTCGCCCTGCGGACCCCGCGGAAGGGCGACACCCTCTCGGAGCGCACCCGGGACTGGTTCCGGGTGCGTACGCCCCTGGGCAAGGCGGTCTTCGTCGCGGCGTGGGTCGGCTTCGCCGGCTGGTTCCTCGTGCACATCGCCTGGTGAGGCAGCCGCCGCCCGGGCGGTACGGTGGCGTATGGGAGGAAACCACATGAAGCTCACCGTGCTCGGCGGGCGCGGCGCCTGGCCCACCGCGGACGCCGCCTGCAGCGGCTACCTCGTCGAGCACGCCGGCCACCGGCTGCTGCTCGACCCCGGGTACGCGGTGCTGCCGCAGCTGCTCCGGCACCTGCGCCCCGGTGACGTCGACGCCGTCGTCGTCACCCACGGGCACCCCGACCACTGCGCCGACCTCAACCCGCTGCTGCGCGCCCGCGCGCTCGCCGACGCACCGGCGCCGCCGCTCCCGCTGTACGCCCCGGCGGGTGCGCTGGACGCGGTGCTGGCGCTGGACCGCCCGGGGATGCTCAAGGGCGCGTACGAGCTGCGCGCGTTCGACCCGGCGACGGAGCCGGAGTTCGCCTCCGGCCCGTTCCGCATCGGCACCCGGGAGCTGCCGCACCACGTCCCCAACGCCGGCCTGCGGCTGACCGCGGCCGGCCGCGTCCTCGCGTACACCGGCGACACCGGCCCCAGCTCCGCCCTCGCCGAACTCGCCGGGGCCGCCGACCTGTTCCTGGCCGAGGCCACGTACCCGGAGGAGGTGCCCGCCGAGGACGCGCCGTACCTGTCCAGCGCCCGCCAGGCCGGCGAGCACGCGGCCCGCGCGGGGGCGGGGCGGCTGCTGCTCACCCACGTGTGGCCCGACGCCGACCCGGCCGCGGCGCTCGCCGCCGCCCGCCGCGGGTACGGCGGGGCGGTGGGGGTGGCGCGGCCGGGGACGACGGTGGACCTGGCGGCGGGCTGAGGCGATCGGGACGGACTCGCGGGTCGGGCCCGCCGGGTGGACCCGCGGGACGGACCCGCCGGGCCCGCGGGACGGACCTGCCGGGCCCGCGGGACGGACCTGCCGGACGGACCTGCCGGACGGACCTGCCGGACGGACCTGCCGGGCGGACCTGCCGGGCGGACTCGCGGGCCGGGCCCCCGGCCGGGGGACGAGCCGGGCGGACGGCGCCGGCGAGACGGCCTGCCGGGCGGACGCCCCCACCACCGGGCCCCGCCGCCGGCCCCTACGCCCCCGCCCCCCGCGCCGCCGCCACCAGCGCGTCCACCGCCCGGTCCACATCCCCCGGCCCCGTCCGCCAGTTGCTGAACGCCGCCCGCAGCCCGTGCGTCCCCCCGTACACCGTCGGCGTGACGACCACCTCCCCGCCCGCGGCGGCTGCCTCCGCCACCGCCGCCACCCGCTCCTCCGTCGGCGACTCCGTCAGCGACTCCGTCGGCGGCTCCGCCAGCGTGAAGCACACGACGTTCAGCCGCACCGGCGCCAGCAGCCGCAGCCCCTCCGCCGCCGCGCTCTCCACCCGCTCCCCGAACCGCCGCGCCAGCGCGGCGTTGCGCTCCACCACCTCCCGGTGCCCCTCCCGCCCGTACGCCGCCAGCGTCAGCCACGCGGGCAGGGCGCGCAGCCGGCGCGAGTTCTCCGGCGTCAGGTGGACGAAGTCGGGGTCGGCGCCGCCCGGCGGCGTCAGGTAGGCGGCGGCGTTGCGGAAGACCCGTACCTGAAGGTCGCGCCGCCGGGTGAACTGCACCGCCGCGTCGTACGGGACGTTGAGCCACTTGTGCAGGTCCACGCAGACCGAGTCGGCCGCGTCCAGCCCGGCCACCAGGTGCGCGTACGAGGGCGACAGCGCCGCGAAGGCGCCGAACGCGGCGTCCACGTGCAGCCAGAACGGGAACCGCTCGCGCAGCGCGGCGATGGCGCGCAGGTCGTCGAAGTCGACGGAGTTGACCGTCCCGCTGTTCGCCACGACGATCGCCGGCCGGCCGCCCAGCGCCGCCAGCGCGGCGGCCAGCCCGTCGACGTCCACGGCCTCCCGCCCGGGGAGCAGCGGCACTTCGCGCAGCGCGCCGCGGCCGAGCCCGAGGAGCGACAGCGCCTTGGCGACGCTGGAGTGCGCCGCGCCCGACAGCACCGTGACCTCGCCCAGCACCCCGGCCCCGGCGTCCGCGACGGAGACGCCGAGCTGTTCGCCCAGCCACTCCCGGGCCACGGCGAGGCCCACGACGTTCGACATGGTGGCCCCGGACACGAACGCGCCCGCGTGCTCCGGCCCCAGCCCGAACAGCTCGCGCAGCCAGCCGACCGTCTCCCGCTCCAGGCCGGTGGCCGCGGAGTCGGCGGCGGAGACCACGTTCTGGTCGTACGCGCCGACCAGCCAGTCGCCCGCCACCGCCGCGGGCGTCGCGCCGCCGGTCACGAACCCGAGGTAGCGCGGTCCCGCGCTGCCCGAGAGGCCCGGCTCCCAGCGCTCGCCGAAGCGCGCGAGCGCGGCGGCACCGCCGGCACCGCGCTCGGGCAGCGGTTCGTACGGGCCGCGGGCGCGCGGCACGGGGGCGGCGACCGGGCGCTCGGCGAGCCCGCGGAGGGCGGCGGCGGCGCGGGCGCGGGCGGCGTCGAGGAGCTGGTCGAAGCGGTCGAGGTCGGCGGCGAGGACAGGGTGCACGGGGGCCTCCGTAACGTACGACGGGACGCGTACGCTACGACCCCGCCGCCACCTGGGTCCGGGGCCACTCGCACCCCACTGGACTGCCCGGCCCGGCCGAGGGCCGGAGCGGCGGGGAAGGAGGCGGCGTACGACGAGGTGGCCGGGCGCTACGGCGACATCTGGAGCCCCGGAAACGGTTCGGTGTAGCCCGGGCAACGGGCTGGAGGAAGGTGCCGCGGGGACTCGACCCGGGGGCGGTCGACTCCCTACCCTACTGGCCAGTTACCACCGGAGGACCGGAGGACCCGATGGACACGAAGCGCTGGGCGGCGCCCGTGCTCGCCGTGCTGCTGGTGGCCGTGGCCGTCGGCTGGGGCGCGGTGTCGCGGTCCGACGACGGCGGCGGCGGCTCCGTGGACGACGCCGTACGGAACCAGGCCCCGGGCCGCTCCGGGCCCGCCTCGTCCGACTCCGCCCCGCCGGAGCCGCAGGAGGTGCTCTACCTCGGCGACTCCCTCGCCATGGAGGCGCAGGACGTCCTCGGCGGCCGGCTGGAGCGCTCCGCCCGCGTCGACGCGTACACGAGCGAGCCGGTCGCCGGCGTGACCGTCTGCGACTACCTCCAGGGCCGCCCCGGGCGCTCGCTCGTGAAGGCCGAGAACAAGGCCGCGGCCCTGGTCAGGGAGCGCGAACCGGGCGTGGTCGTGCTGCAGTTCTGGGGCAACACCTGGGGCTACACGCCCTGCATGGAGGGCGTCGAGTGGGGGACGTCCGCGTACTACGAGCGCTACGCCGCGGACCTCCGTGCCCTCACCCGGCAGATCGCCGACGCCGCGCGGGAGGCGGACGTGCCGCGGCCCCGGATCGTGTGGGTGCAGCAGCCGCCCGACGCGCTGCACCCGGAGCGGATCGACCGGGTCAACGAGCTGTACGAGCGGCAGGCCGCGGCCTCCGGGGACCTGCTGGCCGACGGCGGGCGCGAGTTGCGCGACGGCGACGGGCGGTGGACGCAGTACCTGCCGTGCAACGACCACGAGCGGCGCACCGCCGGACTCTGCACCGGCCCCGGGGACACCGCCCGACTGCACCTCGACGACGACCCGTTGCACTTCTGCCTCGCGCCCACCCCGGAGGGTGGGCGGCCGTGCCCGGCCAAGTCGCCGGGGCTGGAGCGCTACAGCCGGGCGGTCGCGGACGAGGTGGAGGAGTACCTGCGCGGCTGACCTCGTGACCTCCTGACGCCTTACCCCTGACCCCGGGCCCACGACACGGATGCGGGCCGGGAGGCGGTCAGTCGGAGGACGTCGGTTGCGGGCGCGGCCTGCGGACCAGGAACGCGGCGCCGAGCCCGGCGGCGAAGAGCGCCAGCACCGAGACGCCCGTCGCCAGCCACCCCGCGCCCAGCCAGCGGCTGCCGAAGTACCCCAGCGTCACGCCGTACGCGGCCCACAGCAGCCCGGCGAGCGCGGACCACGGCAGGAACTCCCGTACCCGCCGGTGCATCGCGCCCGCGCCCAGGCTCACCAGGCTGCGCCCCGCGGGCGCGAACCGGGCCAGGACGACGATCCCGCCGCCGCGCCGGCCGCTGAGGTGGTGGCCGAGGCGCTCCTGCGCGCGGGCCAGGTAGCGGGAGTTGGCGAACTTGTCGCGGCCTCTGCTGGCCAGCCGGAACGCGAGCATGTCGCCGAGTACGGAGGCGGTCGCGGCGCAGAGCATCAGGGCCAGCAGCTCGGCGAGGTGGTCGGCGGCGGGCAGCGCGGCGCCGTTGCGTACGGCGTCTGCCGCGGTGGTGGTGCCGGCCGCGGCGGTGGCGGCCATTATCACCAGCGCGCCGCTGGGCAGCAGCGGCAGGAAGACGTCGAGGAGGACCGAGGTGGCAACGATCGCGTACATCCACGGGGTACCGCTCAGCGACCCCACAAACTCCACTGTTCCCCTGTTCCCCGTCGTCTCCCGGCAGGCATCCGGTGGTCATCCGGCGTCCGGTGGTCGTCCGGTGGTCTTCTGCCACGGACGAGAGCGCCGGGCGGATCACAGCGTACGCCCGGCGCATCGGGGAAATCGCACAGGGGACCAGATGTAACCTGCATCACTCCTGAGCAACCGCTCACCTGCCGTCACACGGGAACGGTTACGCGCGCCCCGGCCCGGGACCGGACGGCGGCCCGGGACCGGACGCCGGCCCGGGTCCGTAGCCGGGCGGGCCCTTCTCCACCGCCCCGCCGTCCGGCGCCTCGGCGTCCGACCCGCACAGCTCCGCCGACAGCTGCTCCACCAGCTCCGTCAGGTCCGTCGGCCGGTCCGCCGTCCACCAGTCGCCCAGCAGCTCCGCCAGCGCCGCCCGCCGCGCCGCCCCCAGCCGCGCCGCGAGCCGCGCCCCCTCCTCCGTACAGACCAGCGGTATCCCCTCCCGCCGCGCGAGCCGCCGCTCCTCCAGCTCCCGCGCCGCCGCCGAGACCACCCGCAGCGGCAGCCCCGTGCGCTCCGCCAGATCCACCGGCTCCACCGGCTCCACCGACCCGTAGCGGTCGATGCGCAGCAGCAGCCAGCTCGACGCCGGCCGCAGGTCGAGGCCGGCCCGCCGGGTGATGTCCGCGTACAACTCCCGCCGCCCCTCCCGGGTGCTGAGCGCGCTCAGCGCGCGGCACACCTCGTCGCGGGGCGAGCGCTCCACCGGGTGGGTGGCCACCGTCTCGCTGCCGTCCGGCACGGTGACGGTCCCGCGCAGCGGGTCCTCGCGCAGGAACAGCGCGACGACGAACGCGAGCAGCGCGACGGGCGCGGCGTAGCGGAAGACGTCCGTGATCGACGTCGCGTACGCGTCCACCACCTCCGGCCGCAGCGAGGCCGGCAGGCGGGCGATCGAGCGCGGGTCGGACTCCAGCGTGTCGAGGCTCAGGCCCGGCGGCAGCGACACGCCGCTCAGCGCGGACTCCAGCTTGTGGCGCAGCCGGCCGGTGAAGACCGTGCCGAAGAGGGCGACGCCGAACGAGGCGCCGATGGAGCGGAAGAAGGTGGCGCCGGAGGTGGCGACGCCCAGGTCGCGGTACGAGACGGCGTTCTGCACGGCGAGCACGAGCACCTGCATGACCAGGCCGAGGCCGAAGCCGAAGACGAAGAAGTAGGCGCTCAGCTCCCAGTTGCCCGTGTCCGCGTGCAGCTGGTGCAGGAGGAGCAGGCCGACGGTGGTGACGGCGGTGCCCAGTACCGGGAAGACCTTCCAGCGGCCGGTGCGGCTGATGAGCTGGCCGGAGCCGGTGGAGGCGATGAGCATGCCGGCGACCATCGGCAGCATGTGCAGGCCGGAGGTGGTCGGGGACACGCCGCGTACGACCTGGAGGAAGGTCGGCAGGTACGTCATCGCGCCGAACATCGCGAAGCCGACGACGAACCCGATCACCGAGCAGAGCGTGAACGTGCGGATGCCGAAGAGCTTCAGCGGGATGACGGGCTCCGTCGCGCGCCGCTCCACCCGCACGAACGCGGCGAGCAGCGCGACCGCGAGCAGCCCGGTGGCGGTGACCTGCCAGGAGTCCCACGCCCAGGTCGTGCCGCCGAGGGAGGTGACGCCGACGAGGCAGATGGCGACGGAGGCGATGAGGGCGGTGCCGAGGTAGTCGATGCGGTGTCTGGTGGCGCGGCGCGGGAGGTGCAGCACGACGGCGATGACGACGAGCGCGGCGAGGCCGATGGGGAGGTTGATGTAGAACACCCAGCGCCAGCTGAGGTGCTCGGTGAAGATGCCGCCGAGGAGCGGGCCGAGGACGCTGGTGGCGCCGAAGACCGCGCCGAACAGGCCCTGGTAGCGGCCGCGTTCACGCGGCGGGACGATGTCGCCGACGATCGCCATGGCCAGCGACATGAGCCCGCCGCCGCCCACGCCCTGCAGGGCGCGGAAGCCGATGAGCTGGCCCATGTCCTGCGCGAGGCCGCAGAGCGCGGAGCCGGCGAGGAAGATGACGATCGCGGTCTGGAAGAGCTTCTTCCGGCCGTACTGGTCGCCCAGCTTGCCCCACAGCGGGGTGCCGGCGGTGGCGGCGAGGAGGTACGCCGTGACCACCCAGGACAGGTGCTCCATGCCGCCGAGGTCGCTGACGATGGTGGGCAGGGCGGTGGCGACGATGGTCTGGTCGAGGGCGGCGAGGAGCATGCCGGAGAGCAGCGCCGCCATGGACAGCAGCACGGTGCGGCGGGGGAGGCCCTCGCCGGGCACCTCGGCCGCGGGCGGGGCGCTGGCGCCCTGGGACATGCGCGGCTCCCCTCGGATGGCTGTGGGCCGCCGGTGATGCTCGTGGTGCTGATGATTCTGGTGATGCTGGCGGTGCTCGTTTGCCTCATAGTCGCCCGGATACGCCGATACAGCCCGCCGGGGCGGTCCGCTCGGGCCGGAATGTGGCCGGGGTGCGGTGTGCAGGGTTCCGCGGGGTCTGCATAATCGCCTGCATCCCACAGGAGGGGGAGCACGGTGATACCTCGCGCATGCCGCACGTGCGGTGAGCCGCTCCAGGAGCAGGGCGGGCAGGGCTGTGCCTGCGACGCGGAAGGCGGTGCGGCGGCGGGTGCGGGTGGGGGTGGGGCGCCGGGGCGGGAGAGGCGGCTGGTGCGGCCGTACGTCATGAAGGCGCCGGGGGCGGGGGCGGGGCCGGGGGAGCCGCGTGACGAGGCGGGGTACGGGCTGCCGGTGCCGTACGGGAGCGCACCGCCGCCGCGGACCGAGGGCCAGGGCCCGCCGGTGCCCCCCGGCGGCACGGACACGCTGGCCACGGACACGCGGCCCATGGGCACGCTGCCCGTCGGCGCGGCACCCGAGGGGCCCGCGGACGCCGACCTGGGCCTCTTCGCCGACGACCGCGCCGCCCCGGGCGGCCCGTACGACGCGGAAGACCTCCGTGACCCGAACCGCCCGAACCGCCCGCACCACCCCCGCGGGCGCCGCGCCGCGCGCCGGCGCCGCCGGGTGACCCTCGTGCTCACGGTCGGCGGCGTCGTGGCCGCGCTGAGCGTCGGGCTCCTCGGCTCCGGGCTGTTCTCGGACGACGGGGGCGGCGACCGCGCCGTACCGAAGCCGGACATCATCTCCGCCGTACCCACCGGCGGTGACAAGGAGCCGGGCCCCGAGGACACACGCAGCGACGCCCCGTCCGCCTCCGCCTCCGGCGAGGACGACGCGGAGCCGAGCGCGAACTCTTCCGACCGCCCCCGCACCGGGGCCGGCGACCCGGGGGCGGAGTCCACCCGGCGCAGCGAAGCCGGTCAGGTCACCGCCGCCCCACCCGCCGCCGACCCCACCGAAGAGGACGACCCCACCTCCGGCACCACCCCCGGCGGGCGGGACGAGCCCGCCCGGCCGCCCACCCTGCGCGACGGCGACACCGGCCGCGAGGTCGTCGAGCTGCAGAAGCGGCTCATCCAGGCCGACTACAACGGCCTGAAAGACACCGATGGGGAGTACGACTTCTTCCTCGGCGAAGAGGTCGCCCGCTTCCAGTGGGACAACGACATCACGAGCGACGAACGGGCGGTCTACGGGCCGGCGACGCGCCGCAAGCTGGAGTCGATGACGAAGGAACCCTGAGGCCGGCCGGCGGGCGAGAGGTCGAGGAAGACATGGACGTGTACGAGGCCGTGGAGAGCCGCCGGGCCGTACGGGCATTCAGTGACAAGCCCGTACCCGTGCGGACTCTCGAACGAGTGCTGTCCGCGGCCACGCGCGCCCCGTCGAGCGGGAACCTCCAGCCGTGGCATCTGTACGTCGTTACCGGCGCCCCCCTGGCCGAGCTGAAGAAGCGCGCGACGGCCAGGGCACGCGCCGGAGACCCGGGCGACGAGCGGGAGTACCCGATGTACCCGGCCGACATGGCCCCGCCGTATCTCGACCGCTTCACCGCCGCGGCGGCCCAGCGCTACGCGGCGCTGGGAATCGAGCGCGACGACCCCGAGCGGCCCAGGAAGATATCCACGCTGAACGCGGAGGCGTTCGGGGCACCGGTCGTCCTCTTCTGCTACCTCGACCGCGTGATGGGACCGGGACAGTGGGGGGACGCGGGGATGTACCTGCAGACGGTCATGCTGCTGCTACGCGCGGAAGGGCTGCACAGCTGCCCGCAGGTGATGTGGACGACGTACCGCAAGACCGTCGCCGAGGCGGTCGGGGCCGGTGACGGGCGCGTTCTGTTCTGCGGTGTGTCGGTCGGATACGAGAGGGCGGGCGTGCCACCGCTGCATACGGGCCGGGCGGACCTGGCGGAGACGGTGACCTTCGTCGGCCCGTGACGGGGAGCGGTCCGGCTTACCGCCGGCCGATGGTGCGCAGGTGGATGCGTTCGCGCGCTGACCCGGGAAGCGAGCTTCACCGCGGTCTGCCTGATCGGAGCCGTGCTGGCGGCGTGCGCGGTCCCGTTCATCCTCGCCGACCGTGCGCGTGCCGCGCGCGTACGGGAGGGGGCCGGGGCATAGCCGCGTACGGGAACCGGGGTACGGAGTGAGTCCTCACTCCGTACGCTCGGGGTCATGACGGCACCCAGGGAGAACCAGACCGACCCCCACCGCGCCCCCGGCATGTCGCCGGAGGAGCGGCGCGCGGTGATCATCCAGGCCGCGATCCCGCTGATCGCCGAGGACGGCGCCGCGGTGACCACCGCGAAGATCGCCCGCGCCGCGGGCATCGGCGAGGACACGATCTTCCAGGTCTTCGCCGACAAGGACGAACTGCTGCAAGGCTGCCTGGCCGAGACGCTCTCGCCCGAGCACGTGAATCGCGGATTCGGTGCGATCGACACCTCCCTGCCGCTGGCCGACCGGCTCGCGGAGGCGGTCGAGGTGCTCCAGTCGAACCAGGCCCGGATGGTCGCGATCGCCGGCCCCCTGCTCGCCGCCGGGTACCAACCCGGCACGGTGAGCGGCGCAGGCCGCGACGGGTCGACGGACCGCACCCTCGCGGCCGTCGTGGACCTGCTGGAGCCCGACAGGGCCGCCCTGCGCCGGCCGCCGGAGCAGATCGCGAGCCTCTTCTTCGGGTTCCTGGTCAGCTCCGGCTCGTTCCTGAAGGACGAGCCGGAGCTGACCACCCGGGAGCTTGTGGAGATCCTCCTGCACGGCGCGCTCGCGGACGGCGCCACGTGAGCACAGACGGCGCTTGGCGGTCACCGGCCTCGCGGCCCAGGCGCCGGTCCCGGTGTGGCTGGTCGCGGACCCGCTGCTGGGACACTGGCTGCGGATTGTCAACGGCGAGCAGACGCTCGACCTCGGCGCGGCGGCGGTGGTGCTGATCCCGCCCGCAGGCTGAGGGCCGCCCGGGGCGGGGCCCGGGCCGGCGGCTCGTGGGAAAAAGTCCGGGCCCGGATGTCGAGGACGGCGCGGCGGCTCCGTCCCCGGGGCGGATGCGGTCAACGGGGCCGCCTCACGTACCGGAAGGACCGCCGCCATGGCCACCGCCGCAGACCTCGACCGCGCCACCGACTCGCAGTGGGACTGGGTCGCCGAGCACGCCCGTACGTACCTCGCCTCGGGCGGCACCGAAGGGCACGAGCGCGACGGCGTACGGACCCTCGTCCTCGCCACCACCGGGCGCCGGACCGGTACGCCTCGCCGCACCTGCCTGATCTACGGGACCTCGGGCGACGCGTACGTCGTCGTCGCCTCCAAGGGCGGCGCCGACGTGGACCCGTCGTGGTTCACGAACCTCGTCGCGGAGCCCGCCGTCGGGGTGCAGGCCGGCACCCGGCGGTTCACCGCACGCGCGCGGGTCGCGTCCGCGGCCGAACGCGCGCCCCTCTGGGACCAGATGGTGGGCATCTTCCCGCTCTACGAGGAGTACGCGCGGAAGACCGACCGCCAGATCCCGCTCGTCCTGCTCACCCCGCTGGACCGCTCCGACGAGGACTGACCCCGCCGGGACGTCACCGGTGCGCCGGCTCGAAAGCCTGGGCCACGGCGAGACTGTCCTCGTAGACATGGTGCCGGGTGACGAGGCCGTCTTCGACGGTGAGGTGGAGAGCGAACCGGGCGCGGTACGCGCGTCCGGTGGACCGGGCGGTCTGGCGGATCTCCCCGAGCACGACCGCGTCGTTCCCGTCGACGAGGATGCGCTCCACCTCGGTCGCCACCTCTTCCGGCACATGGTGCTCGGCGATCTCGCGGTAGTGGGCGGCGGCGTCGGCCCGGGTGGACCGGTGCCGGATCCACGGAGTGGCGGGGCGGCCGTGTTCGGCCTCCGGCCAGTCCAGCTTCCAATCGCCCTGTTCGGCATAGAGTTCGGCGATGTGCTCGGGGTCTCCGGCCCCGATCCTGTGCAGCAGTTCCTCCACCACAGCGCGCGTGCTCACGACCGCCGCCCCTTCCGTTCTGGTCCGCGTCACGCCGACGCGGCGGGATCAGCATCCTCGCCCATGCGGCCGGGCCGGGGCGATTACCTCGGGGGTAGGGCGGGCGCGGCACCGGGGCCCCTCGTGCCGGGCCACGTCGCCGTCACGCGCGCTGGTACGCGGTGCCGGACCCGTTCCTGCGCAGCAGGCCCTCGTCCACCAGGGCGCGGCGCAGGCTCACCCAGTCGTCGAGCCATTCCCCGCAGATCGCGTTGACCTTGGCCTCCGGGTACGTCACACCCCGCTCGAACGAATCCGTCACCACCGCCAGCACCCGGCCCCGTACCGCCGCGTCGCCCGGGATCGACGTCAGCCGGCCGCGGCGGAAGTACGAACCGGCCCCGTCGCCGGCGTCGCCCCGGCCGGAGAGTCTGACCTCGGCCTGGACCGCGCGGCGGAACGTGTCGTCGCGCAGGGTGTACGTGCGCGTCGTGCCGTCGAAGGCGGCGATCCGGCCGGCCGTCAGCTTCTGCAGCGCCGCGGCGGCGGCCGGGGGCCGGAGGCCCGCCCGTTCGGCGACCTCCGCCACCGACATCGCGCCGAGGGCGAGGGCCGCGTAGGCGGCGCGCCGGTCGGGCTGGGCGAGGAGGCCGACGAGGTCGCGGCAGGAGGGCGGTTGGTCTGCGGGGTCCGCGGTGTGCTCGGGGGAGGCCGTGTTCATGGTGTCCGTTCCTTTGGTGGTTCAGGCATCCGTATACGTAACGCGATCCGGGGGCGGAGCCGGAAGCGGTTTTCCGCCGGCCGCCCCCGGGGCGACGGGCGTGAGCACCCCGAGCCGGTCCTCGATCGCCTGCGCCGCGTCCAGGCACAGGTCCTCCCGGAACGCCCGCCCGACGACCTGCACCCCCGCGGGCAGCCCGTCCGTGACCCCCGTCGGTACGGCCACGGCGGGCACCCCCACGAAGCTGGTCGCGCTGCACAGCCGCATCGCCGACGCGACCCGGTCCCGGCCCGCGCGGTCGCGCGACTCCAACCCCGGTTCGACCGGGGGTTCGCTGAACGACGGGCCGAGCAACAGCGGGTACGCGTCGAGGAATTCGGCCCACGCGCGGCGCAGCGACATCCACGTGCCCATCAGCTTCACCAACTCGTCCGCGCTCGCCGGCGGGGTCTTCTCCATCGCCATCGCCAGGTAGCGGTCCCCTCCCTCGCCGAGCAGCGTGCGCACCGCCGGCCAGGTCGGGGCGAACTCGGTCACGGTCAGCCGCCCGTACGCCGCCAGTGTCTCGTCCAGCCGCGGCACGTCCGGTACGTCCCGCACGTCGTACCCCGCGTCGCGCAGCGCGTCGGCCGCGGTCGCGACGGCCGCGCGGACGGCGGGGTGGACGCCGTGCCCGCCCGGGTCCGCCACGACGGCGACCGGCACCGGCCCGGGGAGCGCGTCGCCGTACGCGGGCACCGGTACCGCCCGCGGGTCGCGCGGGTCGGTGCCGGCCAGCGCCTCGTACGCCAGCCGCAGGTCGCCCACGGTCCGGGCGAGCGGGCCGTCGGTGACGAGCATCTGGGACGCCGGACCGGGGTCGTCGGGGCCGAGGACGCGGTGGTCGGCCGGGAAGCGGCCGGTGGACGGCTTCAGCCCGGCCACCCCGCAGAACTGGGCGGGGATACGCACCGATCCCCCGGAGTCGTTGCCGAGTCCCAGCGCCGCCATGCCCGTGGCCACGGCGACCGCGTCGCCGCCGCTGGAGCCGCCGGGGGTGCGTGAGCTGTCCCACGGGTTGACGGTGTCGCCGAAGAGTTCGCTGCGGGTGTGCATCCCGGCCAGGATCAGGGTGGGGATGTTGCTGTGCCCGAGCGGGATCGCACCGGCCGCGCGCAGCCGCGCCACCGGCGGCGCGTCGGCCGCCGCCACCAGCTCGCGGAAGCGCTCGACGCCGAACGTGGTCGGTACCCCTTCGACGGGGGTGCTCTCCTTCACCGTGAACGGCACGCCCGCGAGCGGGCCCAGCGCCGCACCGGCGGCGCGCCGGCGGTCCGTTTGCGCCGCGGCCTCGCGGGCGCGTTCCGCCAGGAGTTGGGTGACCGCGTTCACCTGCGGGTTGACCTCAGAGATGCGGTCGAGGTGGCTGTCGACCAGTTCGACGGCCGAGACGTGCCCGGCACGTACGGCCGCCGCCTGGGCGGTGGCCGGCATTTTCCACAGGGCGTCGTCGTCCCGCATGGCTTTCCCTTCCCCGGGCATGTTCCGATGCGCCTGCATCGGAACGGTCACCGTACCCTGGAACCGATACGCGCGCATCGAATAAGGAGGTCGACCGGAGGCATGCCCAGGCAGGTGGATCACGTGAGCCGGCGCCGCACTATCGCCGAGGCCGTCTGCCGACTCGCCGACGAACGCGGGCTGGAGGGCGTGACCTTGCGTGACGTCGCCGCTCGCGCGGAGGTGTCCATGGGGGCGGTGCAGCGGTGCTTCCGTACGAAGGAAGAGATGCTCGTGTTCGCGCTCGGATACGTGGGCGAGCGGATCGGCGAGCGCGTACGGGCCCGGCTCGTCCGCAGCCCGGCCCAGTCGGCGGGCACCGCCCTGGGGTACGCGGCCGCCGAGGTGGCGCTGCTCGGGGAGGAGCACCGCGCGGAGGCGCGGGTCTGGCTGGCCTTCGTCGCGCAGGCGGCGGTCAGTGAGGCGCTCGCCGGGACGCTGCGGGCGAACTACGCGGCGCTGGAGGAGGTGTTCGCCCGCCTCGTCGCCGAAGTGGCCGAGACCGGCGGGGGCGCCGCGGGCGCCGCACCCGTCGCGGGCGCCGAATCCGCCGAACCCGACGGGGGCGCCCCGCGGCCCGAGCCTCTCGACCCGCGGCGCGCGGCGCGTACCCTCCTCGCCCTCGCCGACGGCCTCACCGCCCACGTCCTCGTCGGCCACCTCGCCCCGGCCGAGGCGCACGACGTCCTGCACGCGCACCTGGCCGGGCTCTGGCTCCGGAAATAGCGCTTGGCGTGGCGCGCGCGGTTTTGTATCGTGTGGAAACAAACGGCAATCGCGCGCTTCTCGACCCCTGGGGGTTACGTATGGGCAGGCCCACGGACATAGGTGCCTTCAAGGCACTGCTCCTCGACATGGACGGCACCCTCCTCAACTCCGACGCCGTCGTCGAGCGCGTCTGGCGCCGCTGGGCCACCGAGAACGGCAAGGACGCCGACGAGATCCTGCGCCACGCCCACGGGCGGCAGGCGTACGCCACCATCGCGCACCTCTTCCCCGAGCGCCCCGTCGAGCAGAACCTCGCGGACAACGCCCGCTTGCTCGCCTGGGAGACCGCCGACACGGACGGCATCGTGCCCGTGCCCGGCGCGCCGGAGTTCCTGGCCGGCCTCGCCGGGCTGCCGCACGCGCTCGTCACGTCCGCCGACCGCGCGCTGTCGCAGGCCCGCATGGCCGCCGCCGGGCTGCCGGTGCCGGCGATCTCCATCACCGCCGAGTGCGTGAGCGCCAGCAAGCCCGACCCGGAGGGGTTCCTCAAGGGTGCCGCCGACCTCGGCTTCGCGCCCGCCGACTGCGTCGTCTTCGAGGACGCGGCGGCGGGCATCGCCGCGGCCCGCGCGGCCGGGATGCGGGTCGTGGGCGTCGGGCCGCGGGCGGCGGGGGAGGGGACGGACGTGCACGTGGAGACGCTGGCGGGGGTACGGGTCCGGGCGCTGGGCGGCGGCGCGCTGCGGCTGGCGCTCGCGTAGGCGGGGAGGCGGGCCGGTGCGGGGCGCGGGCCGGCGCGCGCGGGCGCGCCGCGGGGCGGCTTCTACGAGCCGACCCGTTCCGGCCCGCCGTGGAACGCGCCCGGCCGCTGCCGACGCCCGGGTCACCCCCTGATCGCCTCGTAGCCGCTGAACCCCGCCAGCACCAGCATCACCCCCGCCGCCACCTTCGTGATCAGCTTCAGCGGTACGTACCGCATCAGCGTCCGCCCGCCCACGATCCCGATCGCCGCCACCGCCCACAGCGCCAGTACCGCGCCGACCCCGACCGACAGCCAGTCGTCGTAGCGCGCCGCCAGGTTCGCGGTCATGATCTGCGTGAGGTCGCCGAACTCGGCGACCAGGATCAGCATGAAGCCCGCCCCCGCCACCTTCAGGAAGCTCTGGTCGGCGGGGGCCCTGGCCGCCTCGTCCTCCTCCTCGTCCTTCTTCAGCAGCAGGACGAGCGCGCCCGCGAGGAACAGCAGGCCGACGATCGCCTGCACCGGCCGCTGCGGCAGCCGCGCGAGCAGGCTGCCGGCGGCGATGGCGAGGCCGACGTGGACGGCGAAGGCGGCGGCGACGCCGGCGAAGACGTAGGAGGCGCGGAAGCGGGTGCCGAGTACGAGGCCGGCGAGCGCGGTCTTGTCGGGGAGTTCGGCGAGGAAGACGACGCCGAAGACGATCGCGACGGTGCTGGGGCTGAGCAAGGTTCCTACTCTCGGTCGGGCGCCGTACCGAGAGCGTAAGCGCGGGGGCGGCCTCGGCACGGCAGCGTCAACGGAAACGACACTGCGGCCGAAGGTCTCGCCGGCGCAGAGGTCCCTACGGCCGGCCGGCCGTACGGTTCCGCGCTCCGGGCGCCGGCCCAGCGGGCTGGGCAGTATGTCGACGGCACCGGCTGAGGGCTACTCCCCTTCAGACGCCACCGAGTCTAGGCGGTGCACCCGGCCGCGGGCGACCAGCTCCAGCACCACCGCGACCGCCGCCGCCTGCACCGCCATCAGCGCGACCAGCACGAACAGTTGCACCGCCCCGGCCTCGACCGGCGAGGCGCCGCCCAGCAGCATGCCGACGTACGCGCCGGGGAGCGTGACGAGTCCCACGGTGCGGGTCTGGTCGAGGCCGGGGATGAGCGCGTCGGAGGCGGCCGGCCTGGCGATCTCCAGCCGGGCCTCGTGGTCCGGGAAGCCCAGCGCCATGGCCGCTTCCACCTCGCCGTGCCGGGCCGCCAGCTCGTCGAGCGCGCGGCGGCCGGCGAGCACGGTGCCGGTGAGCGCGCCGCCGATGAGGATGCCGCTGACCGGGATGAGGGCGATGTCGTCGACCGCGACCAGGCCGGTGAGCAGCAGGACGGCGACGACGGGGGTCACGCCGGCGGCGATGGGGGCGGCGGCCCAGCGCCAGGTGCGGTTGTGCGTGATGCGGTGGCCGGCGGTCCAGGTGGCGACGGCGAACATCAGGGCCACGAAGGCGAGGAGCAGGGGCACGGCGCGTACGACGTAGCCGATGACGACGGAGACGGCGGCGAGCTGGGCGGCGGCGCGCAGGCCGGCGGTGGCCACTGCGCGCGCGTGTGGTGAGCCCCAGCGGCTGAAACGGTTCTTCCCGCCCCCTCCGCTGCCGCCGTACTTTTCCTGCTGCCGGTGTTCGTGTCCCTCGCCGAGCCGGGCCACCGCCGCGACCGCGACCGCGGCGGCCAGCAGGGCGCTGAGTACGGCCGCGAGGGTGCCGTTGACGGGCAGCATCAGCCGAGCGTAGCCCGGTCGGGGGGCGCCGGCGCCGAGGGCGCGGGGAGGGTGAACCCGTCACGCGGTCTTGCGCATGACATGGCCATGTCCTCAAGGTGTTACCTGGCGCCTGCAGAAACGACACTTCGCGGCGTCAGCATCCACGTGCACACGCACAACACCCCCCATAGATCCGGGAGTTCGCATGTCCGGCTTTTCCCTGCCGCCCCTCGCACGGCTCAAGGTCTACGCGCGTCACCTCGCGGTGCCGCTCGCGGCTGCGGCGCTGCTGCTGACCGCGGCCCCGCACGCCCAGGCCGAACCGCCCACCCCGCCCAGCGCCGACACCGCCCTCGGCTACCTCGCGGAGATCACCACCGCGCCCGAGGGCTCCTCCGACGGCTACGACCGCGACCTCTTCCCGCACTGGAGCACCCAGTCCGGGGCCTGCAACACCCGCGAGGTCGTCCTCCAGCGCGACGGCGAGAACGTCGAGCAGGACAGCAGCTGCGCCGCGGTCAGCGGTTCGTGGTACTCCCCGTACGACGGCGAGACCTGGACCGCCTCCTCCGACGTCGACATCGACCACATGGTGCCGCTCGCCGAAGCCTGGCGCTCCGGCGCCAGCGGGTGGACCACCGACCAGCGCGAGCAGTTCGCCAACGAACTCGACGTCGCCCAGCTGCTCGCCGTGACCGACAACGTCAACCAGTCCAAGAGCGACCAGGACCCGGCGGAGTGGATGCCGCCGCTGAGCAGCTACCACTGCACCTACGCGAGCATGTGGGTGTGGGTGAAGCACACCTACGACCTGACCGCCGACGACGCGGAGAAGTCGGCGCTGGAGTCCACTCTCTCCGGCTGCTGACACCGCACCGCCGCGAGCCGGCCCGTCACCGCGCACGGGCCGGCTCGTACCGGCGCATGACCGAGGCGGTCCTCTACGAACCGTTCGCAGTGCCTTCCGGCCCCGCCTGCTGGATCACCTCGAACGTCCACACCTCCGAGTCCGTCGCCGCCGCCCGCCGCCGCTCACCCTCCCCACCGCCCTCGCCGCCCCCGTCCCCGCGGTGCGCCGCCTGCATCGAGCCCTCCATCCAGGCCCGGAAGTCCTCCTCGCTGCGCCAGCGGGTGTAGACGAGGTACCGGTCCGACCCCTCCAGCGGGCGCAGCAGCTCGAACCACTCGAAGCCGTCCGCGCTCTCCACCAGGCCGGCGCGCGCGGCGAAGCGCTTCTCCAGCACTTCCCGCTGCTCGGCGGGAACGGTCAGGACGTTGATCTTCACCACGCTGGGCACAGGTCACCTCTCAGCCGACAGGGCACGTCCGCCTCCGGTACGCCGCACGCGCCGCCTTCTCCGCCGCCAGCGTAAGCGCCGCGAGGCGCGACGCCGCGGCAGGACCGGTCCTGCGTCCCCTCCACCACCCCTTGTCTACGTCGTGTACTCGCACTCGGTCAGCGCGGCCTCGCGCACCGAGGGCGCCAGGCCCGCAGGGTCCATCGTCGACAGGAAGCTCACGAGCGCTCCTCGGGCCTCCCGCAGTCGGGTCCCGAGTCCCTCGCCCGTCACATCGTCCGGCTGGAGGACCTGCCGGAAGGCCGGGTCGGCGAGGGCGGCGTCGAGGAACTGCTCGCAAAGCCAGTAGGGAGTGCGCTCGCGGATCGCGAAGGTCAGGTGCACGCTCTCCTCGGAGGCGTCGCGGCAGTGAGGGTTGTGCACCCAACCGCGAGGCAGGACAAGCGCCTGACCGGGCTTGAGAGCGACCTCCAGGTCCGGGCCGGCAGCCTCCCACTCGTGCACGTACTCAGGGCGCCAGACCCTCCAGGATTCGTTGTAGTGGCGCATGGGCGCCTCGACGGGCGGGCGCCAGAGCTGCCAGGTCTTGACGCCGCTGAGCTGCACGATGACGGCGAGCTGCTGGTCCCAGTGGTGACGCAGCCCCTGCTCACCGCCGGGCGTGACGAAGGCGTGCACGTAGTTGGAGTAGCCGGTCTCCTCCTGGATGCCGTGCGACAGCCTGGCCATGAACGGAATCACCCGTTGGAGATTCCCCAGGCGCAGAGTGAAGCCGTTCTCCCGCAGGTTGGCCAACCGGGCGGAATCGGTACGCCCGTTGGTCATGAAGGCGTCGCGGTTCAGGGACGGGTTCGGTGCCTTGACTGCGGCGATCTCGGCGGCGGGGATGCAACCGGAGGACATGTACTCGTCGAGGGCGGCCGGGGTGATCGCGTCGTCCAGCTCGGTAGGGCTGCGGTCGACGACGTACGGGTCTGTCGGCCAGGAGCGCAGGAGGGCGTCGGCGTCGGGCAGGAGCATCCGCAAGGACATGTGCGTCTCCGGTCAGGTGGGAGGGAGGGGGCAGCGGAAGTCCGGGCGGTGGTGGTTGGGACAGCAGACGACCGTGAACGCGGCCAGATTCTTCGACGGCAGGTAGTACACCCAGCTCACGTCCACGCCGCGCGGGAGCGCGTCGGTGGCGTAGGCCAGCTTGTCGTCGAGGCTGATGTACGCCGTCTTCCCGTCCGCCCGCTCGAAGGGGGGATTGGCCTGGTAGGTCTTCTCCAGCCACGCCAGCGCCATGCCCAGGTCGGTCCATGTGCGGTCGGCCGAGACCTGGTCCTTCTTCATGAGCCAGTAGCCGGTCATGGTCGGAGGGAGAGTGCCGGTCGCGAACTCGGCGGCGGCCTCCCGGTACCGGTCCAGGACGGCCTGCTGGCGCTTGTCGTCGGGGTCGAGCACGGAGGGCGGTCCGCTGGGATGGGGAGGCCGCCGGCCGCCTTCCTTCGCGTACGTCGAGAGCGGACCGATCCACGGTCCGTAGCCATGCCAGTGCCCTGACCAGCTCATGTGTTCCTTCCGTAAGTTATTGGGTGGCCCGGGAGGGCCGGATGTGGCTTATGTGTCCTTGCCTTCAGTGGCTTCCTGGGAGTGGCCGTCCGGCTCTCCGGGGCGCCCTGGCTGCTGATTGAGATGTGCGCGCCTTGTGCGGTCGCTGTTTACGGAGATGACGGCGGGGTGTTCCTCGGGCCGACGGCATGCTGTGCGAAACGAGGAGGGGCGAGTGCCTCAGCGGCGGGCCCGGGTCTGGGCCGGGATTGATGCGGGCAAGGGGCATCACTGGGCGACGGTGGTCGACGAGACCGGCGCGACCCTGTGGTCGAAGAAGATCGACAACGACGAGTCGGCGATCCTGACCGCGCTCGGCGAGATCCTGGAGCTGGCGGACGAGGTCCGCTGGGCGGTGGACATCTCCGGCACGTCCTCCGCGCTGCTGCTGGCCCTGCTCGCGGCCCATGGCCAGCAAGTCGTCTACGTGCCCGGCCGCACGGTCAACCGCATGTCCGGGGCCTACCGGGGCGAGGCCAAGACCGACGCCCGGGACGCCTACGTCATCGCCGAGACCGCCCGCCACCGCCGGGACTTCGCTGTCATCGACGTGCCCGCCCAGCTCGCCGCCGACCTCGCGCTGCTGACCGCGCACCGCTCGGACCTGGTGGCCGACCGGGTGCGGATGATCAACCGGCTCCGGGACGTGCTGACCGGCATTTTCCCCGCCCTGGAGCGGGCCTTCGACTACTCGGCACACAAGGGCGCGCTGGTGCTGCTGACCGGCTACCAGACCCCGGCGGCGATCCGCCGCCGCGGCCGGGCCAGGCTGACCGCCTGGCTGGCCAACCGGAGCGTCCGCAGCGCTGACACCGTCGCGGTCACCGCACTGGAGGCCGCCCAGGCCCAGCAGACCGCACTGCCCGGAGAGGACGTCGCCGCGCAGATCGTCGCCGACCTGGCGACGCAGATCCTGGCCCTGGACGACCGGCTCAAGCGGATCGACCGGCAGATCCGCGAGACATTCCGCAGCCATCCCCAGGCGGAGATCATCGAGTCGCTGCCCGGCATGGGCCCCATCCTCGGCGCCGAGTTCGTCGTCGCCGCCGGCGACCTGGCCGCTTACCAGGACGCCGGCCATCTGGCCTCGGCAGCCGGACTGGTGCCCGTACCGCGCGACTCCGGCCGCCGCACCGGCAACCTTCACCGGCCCAAGCGCTACAGCCGCCGCCTGCGCAGAGTGTTCTACATGTCCGCGCAGACCAGCATCATCCGCGACGGGCCGAACAGGGACTTCTACCTCAAGAAGCGCGCCGAGGGCTGCAAGCACGTCCAGGCCGTCATCGCCCTGGCCCGCCGACGAGCTGGTGTCCTGTGGGCCCTCCTGCGCGACGGACGACTCTTCACCCCCGCCCCGCCCGTCACGCAGCAAGCGGCTTGACTTCGTCATTGAGACTCC
>NZ_JCANTA010000017.1:0-165695 GCF_059570575.1 Streptomyces sp. CNX435
CGACACCGCCGCCCGCCGCGGCCGATCCACCTCCGGCCACGAACGCGCCTCCGTAAGAAGCGCAACACCCCCGCCGTCCCAGTCCACATGCGGCGTCGGCTCATCCACATGCAGCGTCCTGGGCAACTCCCCGTGCCGCATCGCCTCGACCATCTTGATGATCCCCGCGACACCCGCCGCCGCCTGCGCATGACCGATGTTCGACTTCACCGACCCCAGCCACAACGGCCGACCCGCCGGCCGCCCCCGCCCATACGTCGCCAGCAGCGCCTCCGCCTCGATCGGGTCACCCAACTCCGTCCCCGTACCGTGCGCCTCCACCGCGTCCACGTCACCCGGCACCAGACCGGCGCTGGCCAGCGCCGCGCGGATCACGCGTTCCTGCGACAGGCCGTTGGGTGCCGTCAGGCCGTTGCTGGCGCCGTCCTGGTTGACCGCCGTACCGCGTACGACCGCCAGCACCCGGCGCCCATCGCGCCGCGCCACCGACAAGCGCTCCAGGACCAGCACCCCGACACCCTCGGCCCACCCCGTACCGTCCGCGCCCGCCGCGAACGGCTTGCACCGGCCGTCGGCCGACAGCCCGCGCTGCCGGCTGAACTCCACGAACATCCCGGGCGTCGACAGAACCGTCACCCCGCCCGCGAGCGCCCGCTCGCACTCGCCCGTACGCAGCGACTGCGCCGCCAGGTGCAACGCCACCAGCGACGACGAACACGCCGTGTCCACCGTCACCGCCGGGCCTTCGAGACCGAAGACGTACGCGACCCGGCCCGAGGCGACGCTCGGGGTGGTGCCCGTCAGCACGTAGCCTTCGAGCCCGTCCGCGGCCTCGTGCATGCGCGGCCCGTAGTCCTGCGCGGTGGCGCCCACGAACACGCCGGTGCGGCTGCCGCGCAGCGTCGCGCCCGCGATGCCCGCGCGTTCGAACGCCTCCCAGCTCGTCTCCAGCAGCAGCCGCTGCTGCGGGTCCATCGCCAGCGCCTCACGCGGCGAGATCCCGAAGAACTCGGCGTCGAATCCCGCCACATCGTGCAGGAAGCCGCCGTGCGCGGTGTACGAGGTGCCCGCGCGGTCCGGATCAGGGTCGTGCAGGCCGGCCAGGTCCCAGCCGCGGTCGGTGGGGAAGTCCCCGATCGCGTCGCGTTCCTCACGGAGGAGTCGCCACAGCTCGTCCGGCGAGGCGACGCCGCCGGGGTAGCGGCAGGCCATGCCGACGACGACCACCGGATCGTCGTCGTCGGGGGCCGGGACCGGAGCCCGTTCGCCGTCCTGCTCCGGCCGGATCCCGGCGCCGTCGCGGGCGGTGTGCAGCCAGGCGGCCATGGCCGCGGGCGTCGGGTGGTTGAAGAGGGCGCCGCTGGGGAGGCGTACGCCGGTTGCGGCGGTGAGGCGCTGGCGCAGGTCGACGGCGCCGTAGGAGTCGAGGCCGAGGTCGCGGAAGGCGGTGTCGGTGCTGACGGCGGCGGCCGAGTCGTAGCCGAGTGCGGCGGCCGTGTGGGTGCGTACGAGATCGGTGAGGCCGGCGAGGTCATGGCGGACGGGTTCGCCGGCCGAACCGGCTGGTTCGGCCCGTTCAGCCAGCGGTGCGTCCGGCGTCTCCGGCTGTGCTACGGGCCGCGCCTCCGGCGAGCCGCCCGTCCAGTGGCGGCTGCGCTGGAAGCGGTACGTGGGCAGCTCGACCCGCCGCACGCCCGTGCCCGTGCCCGCGTCGGCGAAGAAGGTGTCCCAGCCGATCTCGGCGCCGTGCACGTGGAGTTCGCCGAGGGTGGTGAGGATCGAGCGGTCCTCCGGCACCTCGCGCCGGAGCGTCGGCAGCACCAGCGCCGCCGCGGCGGCGTCGTCGTCCCCCAGGCAGTCCCGGGTCAGGCCGCTGAGCGTGGCGCCCGGGCCTATCTCGACGAAGACCGTGGCCCCGCCCGCGTGCGCGGCGCGCGCGCCGTCGAGGAAGCGGACGGCCTCCCGGACGTGCCGTACCCAGTAGTCGGGGGTGCACAGCTCGCCGGCCGTGGCCGGGGCGCCGGTGAGGTTGGAGACGACCGGGATGCGCGGCGGGTGGTAGGTGAGGCGGGCGGCGGCCCGGCGGAAGGCGTCGAGCATGCCGTCCATGTGCGGGGAGTGGAAGGCGTGGCTGACGCGCAGGGCGGTGGTCTTGCGGCCACGCGCGGACCAGGCGGCGGTCAGGGCCCGTACGGCGTCGGAGTCACCGGAGACGACCGTCTCCGCGGGGCCGTTGAGCGCGGCGATCGCGAGCCTGCCGCCCGTCTCCCGCTCGGCGTCGGCGAGGGTGCCGCGCAGTTCGGCCTCGCTCGCCTCGATCGCGGCCATGGCGCCCGCCGCGGGCAGGGCCTGCATGAGCGCGCCGCGGGCGGTGACGAGCGCGGCGGCGTCGGCCAGGTCCAGCACCCCGGCGACGTGCGCCGCCGCCAACTCGCCGACGGAGTGGCCCAGGAGCACGTCGGGGGTGACGCCCCAGCGCTCCAGCAGCCGGTAGAGGGACACCTCGACGGCGAACAGCGCGGGCTGGGTGTACGCGGTCCGGCTCAGCAGCTCCGCCTCGGCGGTGTCCGGGGCGGCGGTGTCCACCTCGGAGAAGACAACGTCGCGGAGGGGGCGCGGGAGATGCGGGTCGAGTGCGGCGCAGACGGTGTCGAACGCCTCGGCGTACGCGGGGAAGACGTCGTACAGCCCACGCCCCATACCGACGCGCTGGCTGCCCTGCCCAGAGAAGAGGAACGCCACCCGCTCCCCCGGCCGCGCGGCGGCCACACCGCGCAGCACGTGCGGCGCGTCCCGGCCCTCCGCGACGGCGGCCAGGCCCGACAGCAGCGCCTCGCGCCCCTCGCCGAGGACCACCGCGCGGTGCTCGAACGCCGAGCGGGTGGTGGCCAGCGACCCCGCCAGGTCCGGCAGCCCGGCCGCCCGCCCGGCGCCGGTCGCGTACGCCGTCAGCGCCTCGGCCTGGGCGCGCAGCGCCGCCGCGCCGCGGCCCGAGACCAGCCACGGCAGCGCGCGGAGCGTGCCAGTCGGCGTGCCGTACGAGCCCTCTCGCCCGCTGTCGTCGGGCACCGCCGGCCGCCAGTCCGCCAGCACCACATGGCAGTTGGTGCCGCCCATGCCGAACGAGCTGACGCCCGCGACGAGGCGTTCCGCCGCCGGCCGGGGCCACGGCCCCCGCGCCCCCCGTACGCGTAGCTTCAGCTCGTCCAGCGGAATCCCCGGGTGCGGCCGCTCGAAGTGCAGGCTGGCCGGCAGCTCCCGGTGCTTCAGGCTCAGCAGCGCCTTGATCAGGCCGACCGCCCCGGCCGCGCCCTCCAGATGCCCGATGTTGGTCTTCACCGAGCCGACGACCAGCTCCTCGCCCGCCCCGCGCCGCGCCGTCCCCAGCGCGGCGCCGAGGGCCGCCGCCTCGACGGGGTCGCCCACCGGCGTGCCGGTGCCGTGGAGTTCGACGTACTGCGACTCGCCCGGGTCGGCCCCGGCGTCCCGGTACGCGGCCCGGATGACGCTCTCCTGTGCCGCGGGGTCGGGGGCCGTCAGCGTGCGGCCCGTGCCGTTGCCGAGGGCGCTGCCCAGGATGACGCCGTGGACCGGGTCGCCGTCGGCGACCGCGGCGGCCAGCGGCTTGAGGACGACGATGCCGCCGCCTTCGCCCCGTACGTAGCCGTTGGCCCGGGCGTCGAACACGCGGCAGCGGGCGTCGGCGGCGTCCGGTGAGAGGGCGCCGAAGAGTTCGGCCGCGGTGAACCCCTCGGGGAGGAGGTTCAGGTGGACGCCGCCCGCGAGCGCGAGGGTCGACTCGCCGTCGAGGAGGCTCCGTACGGCCAGGTGCACGGCAGCCAGCCCGGAGGACTGGGCGGTGTCCACGGCGAGGCTGGGGCCGGCGAGGCCGAGCAGGTGCGACAGGCGGTTGGCGGTGGCCGCGCGGCTCAGCCCCGTGGTGCTGTGCGCGGAGAGCGCGCCGGCGGCGTGCTGGAGCCTGGCGTAGTCGTCGGTCATCGAGCCGACGAACACGCCGGTACGGCTGCCGCGCAGCCGGCCGGGCCGTAACCCCGCGTTCTCCAGCGCCTCCCAGGACAGTTCGAGCGCGAGGCGCTGCTGCGGGTCCACGGCGGCGGCCTCGCGCGGCGACATGCCGAAGAACGCGGCGTCGAACCGGTCGACCCCGTCGAGGAAGCCGCCGTGGACGTCCCCGGCGAGGCCGCGCTCCGCGGGCGCCGGGGTGATGGCGTCGACGCCGTCGCGGAGCAGCCGCCAGAAGGCCCCGGGGTCCGCCGCTCCGGGAACGCGGCAGGCCATCCCCACCACCGCGATCCGGCGATCGGCCGGCCCGCCCCCCGTACCGCCGCTCTCGCTCGTCCTGCTCTGGCTACTGCTCTGGCTCGTACCGCTTCTCTCGCTCATGACTCCCCCGTACGATCCGGCGGGCGTGCGCGGGTGAGACGCGAGCGCGGGACGCCGTTGCTCCGTACTCGACCGTGACCCACCGCTTCGCCGACGCGACGCCCCCTCCGTGGTGCCCTGCGCCGAAAAGTCCGTCAGCCCGCCGGGGCGAGGCGCACCGGAAGCTCCTGCAGCCCGCGCGTGATGATGTACGAGGCCCGGGGCGGCGACGTCGTCTCCAGCTCCAGGTCCAGCGCGGCCAGCGTGTCCACCGCGACCTGCGCGGCGAGCCGGGCGATGGGCGCGCCGACGCAGAAGTGCACGCCGAGGCCGAAGCCCAGGTTCCGGCCCGCGGGCCGCGACAGCACCAGGGCGTCGGGGTCCTCGTACACCTCGGGGTCGCGGCTGGCGGCCCCGATCAGCAGCATCACCTGCTCGCCGGCGGCGATCGGCACCCCCGCGACCTCGGCGTCCGCCAGCGCGACCCGCGAGATCATCTGCCCGGGCGGGTCGTAGCGCAGCATCTCCTCGACGGCGGCGGGCACCTCCTCCGGGTGGGCGCGCAGCCACGCCCGCTGCTCGGGGTGCTGGAGCAGGGCGAACATGCCGTTGCCGATCAGGTTCACCGTGAGCGCGAACCCGGCGGACAGCAGGAGGGTGAGCGTGACGACGAGTTCGTGGCCGGTGAGCCCGCCGTCGGTGTCCTCGGCCGCGACCAGTTCGCTGATCAGGTCCCCGGCGGGGGCGGCCCGGCGCTCGTCGGCGAGCTTGCCGAAGTACTCGTACAGCTCGGCCCGGGCGCTGTCGCGGCGGGCGACCTCCTCGGGCGTGAGGAAGAGGCTCGGGTCGAGGCCGTGGGCGATGTCGGCGGACAGCGCCTGGAACCGCTCGTGCTTCTCCGGCGGCACGCCGAGCAGCTCGCCCAGGAGGATCGCGGGCAGCGGGTGGGCGACCGCGGAGATCAGGTCGACGGGACCGCCGCCGGCCGCCGAGACGGCCTTCTCGATCAGCTCGTTGACCACCTGGCGGGCCCGGTCGCGCAGCGCGTCGACGCGGCGGGCCGAGAACGCCTGGCCGACCAGCCCGCGGATGCGGGTGTGGTCGGGCGGGTCCATGAAGATGAACGGGCGCACGGTGGTGCCGTCGGGCGCCTCGCTGAAGTGCTCGGCCACCGTGGCGCCGTCGCCCCAGCCGAACCGGCTGTCGCGCAGCACCGCGGAGATCCCGGCGTGCCCCGGGACCACGACGAGTCCCAGCGGCGTACGGGTCACGGGGCCCTGCTCGCGGATCTTGCGGTAGACGGCGTAGGGGTCGGCGTGGAAGGCCGGGTCGAAGGGGTCGAAGGGCAGCAGCTGCGAGAAGATCGCCGGGTCGATACCCGCGTCCTCGCCGCCCTCGGCGCCCTCGGCGCCCTCCGCACCCTCCACAGCCGATGCTTCTGACATTTCTGGCATGCTTGCTTGCTCCCCGTGTGGTGGTGATATCCCGTTACGCGGTGGTTGTCGTCAGGCCGTACGGGCCGGAACCAGCTCGACGGGCATGCGCAGGATGACGGTGTGCTTGTTGCTCGGAGCCCAGGTCACGTCGCCGTCGATCCTGATCTCCGCGACCTGGTCGAGGAGTTCCTCCAGCAGCACCCGCATCTCGATCCGCGCCAGCTGCTCGCCGAGGCAGGAGTGGGTGCCGTGGGCGAACGCCAGGTGCGGGTTGGGGGAACGGCGGATGTCGAAGGCCGTCGGGTCCGCGAAGACGGAGCCGTCCCGGTTGCCCGAGGCCCACCAGAAGGTGACCTTCTCGCCCGCCTTGATCTCCGTGCCGCGGAAGACGGTGTCGCGGGTCGCGGTGCGCCGGTTGTACGGCGTGGGGGTGGACCAGCGCAGCATCTCGTCGATGGCGCCGGGCAGCAGGGAGCGGTCGGCGCGCAGCGCCTGCCACTGCTCGGGGTGCTGGGCGAGGGCGAGGATGCCGGTCGCCAGCGCGTTCCGCGGCGGTTCGCTGCCGGCGATCAGCACCAGGCAGAAGAACGCCTCGCGCTCGTACTCCGACAGCGGCTCCTCACCCCGGTCCGCGGGGATGTCCCCGTGCGCCAGCACGGACATCAGGTCGTTCGCCGGAGGGCCGCCCGCCGCGCGCTTCTGCGCGATCAGCTTCTTGCTGTACTCGTACATGGCGTACTGGGTCTCGGTGGCGGTCTGGTTGACCTTGCCCGAGAGCCGCTCCTCGAAGCCGGCGAGCGTCTCGCCCCACTCGATGAGCTGCGGCATGTCGGACTCGGGCGCGCCGAGCACCTTCCCCACGCACTCGATGGTGTACGGGGCCGTGACGGCCGGCTGGAAGTTCACCCGGCCCTGCGCGACCGCCCGCCCGACGAGCCGGGCCGCGACCTCACGCCACTCCGGTAACCGCGCCTCGACGGCCTGCCGGGCGACGGGCGGGCTGACCAGGTCCTTGAACATCTGGTGCCGCGGGTCGTCCTGCATGTTGATCAGGCTGCCGGCGTGCACGCCGGGCTTCAGGTCGTCGATGTGCGTCCCGCCGCCCTCGCGTCCGCCGCCGCCCTTCGAGGAGAACACCGGGTCCTCCGCCGCCGCCTTCAGGTCGGCGTGCCGGGACAGGACCCAGAACCCCTCGCCGTCGACGGTCGTCCCCGGCGGGTGCCACAGCACGGGGGCCTCGTCGCGGAGCCGGACGAAGACCTCGTGCGGGAAGCCGTCGGTGAACCGCGTCTGATCGGTGAGGTCGAAGCCGTCCAGCACCGCCGGAAGCTCCGCAGACCCCTGCGCCTGTCGCCCCGTCATTTCACTCCTCCCAGCGGCCAACCCCCTTGGCCGCCACCCCGTTTGAGATCTTGCTCAGTGAAATCGAGCACGAGTCTGCGCGATCACTTCTGGCGCTGTCAATCAACTACGTCTTGTCACCGACCGCACCGGAAACGGACATTTTCCACCTCGAATCGGGGCGGTGAAGAGCGCGTCGGGAGGGGAACGCACGCCGGCGACCGGACCACGTCCGGGTGGCGTTCGCACCCCGCCGACACCGCCCCCACCAGGGCGGTCGTCCCCCGTGCGGCACCCGGCCGCACCGGCCGCCGGCCGCCCCGGGCCCGCCGCTTTCCCGCACAGCAACAAACCCCCGCACCGGATCTCTCCGAAGCAGGGGTTCTGTCGTTCCGGTCCGGGCAATGACACTTACTTGCCCTTGCCCGCCGAGTGCGCGAGGGGGGAGTTGAACCCCCACGTCCTTTCGGACACTGGAACCTGAATCCAGCGCGTCTGCCTATTCCGCCACCCGCGCAAAGGGTGTGCCGTACGCGGCCCGCGGGCCGCCCGGCGTCGTGCTGACATCAGGAAGCCTAGCACGCTGTTCGGACCCGAATCACATCCGATTTGCCCGTACCTCGGCCGCTCGGGGCCGGTGGTACGGGACACTGGGAGGAGCCGCCCGTACCATCCCCAGTGGACGCCTGGCGGACGGTGGAGAAGCCCGGCCGGACAGTCGGCCGGACAGGTGCAGGACAGGTGTGAGAGAGGACACCGCGTACCGGCGGCGGGGACGGGAACCAGTCCATTCCCCCGCGCGTGGATACGATCAGCGTGCAGTACGAGCAGCATGTTCGAGGGCCCGGCGGGAAGGCCCGAGGAGAGGAGGTGCCCCGTGGGAGTACTCAAGCGCTTCGAGCAGCGTCTGGAGGGTCTCGTCAACGGCACCTTCGCCAAGGTGTTCAAGTCCGAGGTGCAGCCGGTGGAGATCGCCGGCGCCCTGCAGCGCGAGTGCGACAACAACGCCACCATCTGGAACCGCGAGCGTACGGTCGTGCCCAACGACTTCATCGTGGAGCTGAGCGCCCCCGACTACGACCGGCTCGCTCCGTACTCCGGCCAGCTCGGCGAGGAGCTGGCCGCCATGGTGCGCGACTACGCGCAACAGCAGCGCTACACCTTCATGGGCCCGATAAAGGTGCACCTGGAGAAGGCGGAGGACCTCGACACCGGCCTCTACCGGATCCGCAGCCGCACCCTGGCGGGCAGCCACTCCCAGGCGCCCGCGAGCCGCCGGCACGCCGGCGGCGCACCCGCCGCGCCGGGGGCGCCTCCCGGTCCCCCCGGACCCACGGGCCCCGGCGGCCCCGGCGGCTACGGGTCGCAGCCGACCGACTACGCCGCATACGGCCGCCCGCCGCAGCACCAGCCGCCGCCGATGCCCGCGGCACCGCCGCCGGCAGCGCCCGTCGGCGCCCCGCCCGGGGGCCCGCGCCGGCTGCGCCACTGGCTGGAGATCAACGGGGTGCGGCACCAGATGACCAGGCAGTCGCTGGTCCTCGGGCGCAGCACGGAAGCCGACGTACGGATCGACGACCCCGGCGTCTCCCGCCGGCACTGCGAGATCCGTGCCTTCGACGGCGGCGCGATGGTGCAGGATCTCGGCTCCACCAACGGCATCGTGGTGGACGAACAGCACACCCAGCGCGCTACGCTCCGCGACGGCTCACGCATCCGCGTGGGCAGCACCACCGTCCTCTACCGGCAAGCCGAAGGGTGAAGCGGGGCCGATGTCAGAGCTGACCCTGACGGTCATGCGGCTGGGTTTCCTCGCCGTACTGTGGCTGTTCGTCATCGTCGCCGTACAGGTCATCCGCAGCGACCTGTTCGGCACCCGGGTCACCCGGCGGGCCGCAGCCGCCCAGGAACGCCCGCCGCCCCGGCCGCAGGCGCCGCCGCAGGACGCCAGGGGCGGCCGGGGCGGGCGCCGGGGGCAACGTGGTGCCCCGACCAAGCTCGTGGTCACCGAGGGGTCGCTCACCGGCACCACCGTCACCCTCCAGGGGCAGACCATCACCCTGGGACGGGCCCACGATTCGACAATCGTGCTGGACGACGACTACGCGTCCTCGCGTCATGCCAGGATCTATCCGGACCGTGACGGGCGTTGGATCGTAGAGGACCTCGGTTCCACCAACGGCACGTACCTCGACCGGACCCGGCTCACCGTGCCGGTGCCGATCCCGCCCGGCGCACCGATCCGGATCGGCAAGACCGTCATCGAGCTGCGGAAGTAGAAGACCATGACCGGAGGGCGGGCACCATGCGGATGTACCCGGAGCCGACCGGCGAGGTGCGCATGAGCCTCTCTCTGCGCTTCGCCGCCGGGTCGCACGAGGGCATGATCCGTGACCACAACGAGGACTCCGGCTACGCCGGCCCCCGGCTGCTCGCCATCGCCGACGGCATGGGCGGCCAGGCCGCCGGCGAGGTCGCCAGCTCCGAGGTCATCTCCGTGATGGTCGCCCTGGACGAGGACGTCCCCGGCTCCGACCTGCTCACCGCGCTCGGCACCACCGTGGAGCACGCCAACGACCGGCTGCGCCGCATGGTCGAGGACGACCCGCGGCTGGAGGGCATGGGCACCACGCTCACGGCCCTGCTGTGGACGGGCCAGCGCCTCGGCCTGGTGCACGTCGGCGACTCCCGCGCGTACCTGCTGCGCGACGGCGCGCTGACGCAGATCACCAAGGACCACACCTGGGTACAGCGGCTCGTCGACGAGAACCGCATCACCGAGGAGGAGGCCACCACCCACCCGCAGCGCTCCCTGCTGATGCGCGCGCTGGGCAGCGGCGACCAGGTCGAGCCCGACCTGTCCATCCGCGAGGTGCGCGCCGGCGACCGCTACCTGGTCTGCTCCGACGGCCTGTCGTCCGTCGTCAGCCACGAGACGATGGAGAACACCCTCGCCGGCTACGCCGGGCCGCAGGACACCGTGCAGGAGCTGATCGAGCTGGCGCTGCGCGGCGGCGGCCCGGACAACATCACCGTGATCATCGCCGACGTCCTCGACGCCTCCGACGACGACACCATGGCCGGCCGGCTCAACGACGCGCCCCTGGTCGTCGGCGCCGTCGCCGAGAACCAGCACCAGATCGACACCGCCGGCATGCAGACCCCCGCCGCCCGCGCCGCCGGCCTCGGCCGCCCCACGCCGCCGCAGGCCGGCGGCTTCGGCCCGGCCGACGAGGGCGGCGACCCGTACGGCCTCTCGTACAACGACGAGGACTTCATCAAGGCGCCGCCCCGCTTCAAGTGGCTCAAGCGCGGGCTGCTGCTCGCCGTGATCCTCGGCGGCCTGGGGTTCGGCGGCTACAAGGCGTACGACTGGACGCAGTCTCAGTACTACGTGGGCACGAAGGACGACCACGTCGCCGTGTACCAGGGCATCGACCAGAAGCTCGCCTGGATGAGCCTGTCCTCCGTCCACCAGGACCACCCGGACATCGAACTGAAGTACCTCCCCGCGTACCAGCAGAAGCAGGTCGAGGACAACATCGCCGAGGAGAACCTCGGCGACGCCGAGGCCAAGGTGGCGGACCTGCAGCAGCAGGCCGACGTCTGCCGCACCGTCGCCGAGGACGAGGCCGCGGCGGCCCGCGAGCAGGAGGAGGAGCGGCGGCAGCAGGAGCAGGAGAAGCAGAACCCCGGCGAGCAGAACCCCGAAGAGCAGGGCGACGCCGGGAGCGGCGGGGACAGCGGTGGGGACAAGGCCGGGGACGACAAGTCCACGACGCCGGAGCCGGGTGCCTCGTTGAGCGAGGAAGAGCAGAATCTGGCGAAGCAGTGCCCGAAGCAATAACCCGTGGGGGGGCCGACCGCTCGTGAGCAGCCACACCAGCACCATCAGCTCGGTGGCCGCGCCCAGCCGGCGCAACACCGAGCTGGCGATGCTCGTCTTCGCCGTGCTGATCCCGGTCTTCGCCTACGTCAACGTGGGCCTGGCCAAGGAGGATTCGGTCCCCGCCGGCGTCCTCGGCTACGCCGCCGGACTCGGCTGCCTGGCCGCCGTGGCGCATCTGGTGGTACGGAAGTTCGCCCCGTACTCCGACCCGCTGCTGCTCCCCATCGCGACCCTCCTCAACGGCCTCGGCCTGGTGCTGATCTGGCGCCTCGACCAGGAGCCCTCGCTGACCACGGACACGCTCGGCGGCCCGATGGCGCCCGGTCAGCTGATGTGGTCCGCGGTCGGCGTCGGCCTCTTCGTCGCCGTGCTGCTCTTCCTCAAGGACCACCGGGTACTGCAGCGCTACACGTACATCTCCATGGCCGTGGCGCTGTGCCTGCTGATCATGCCGATGGTGCCGGGCCTCGGCGCCGAGGTGAACGGCGCCCGCATCTGGGTCAGCATCCCGGGCCTCGGCTCGCTGCAGCCCGGTGAGTTCGCGAAGATCGTCATCGCGATCTTCTTCGCCGGCTACCTCATGGTCAAGCGGGACGCCCTGGCGCTGGCCAGCCGCCGCTTCATGGGGCTGTACCTGCCGCGTGGCCGCGACCTCGGCCCCATCCTGGTGATCTGGGGTCTCAGCCTGATGATCCTGGTCTTCGAGACCGACCTGGGCACCTCGCTGCTCTTCTTCGGCCTCTTCGTGGTCATGCTGTACGTGGCCACCGAGCGCACCAGCTGGATCGTCTTCGGCCTGCTGCTGTCCGCGCTCGGCGCGGTCAGCGTGGCCTCCGTCAACAGCCACATCGAGGACCGCGTCGACAACTGGCTCGACCCGCTGCAGCGCAGCCCCGTGAACGACGGCGTGACCGAGACCGCCCAGGCGATGTACTCCTTCGGCTCCGGCGGCCTCTTCGGCTCCGGCCTCGGCCAGGGCTACTCCCGGCTCATCGGCGGCATCGCCACCAAGAGCGACTACATCCTCGCCACCGTCGGCGAGGAGCTGGGCCTGACCGGCCTCATGGCGATCATCGTCCTCTACGGGCTCCTCATCGAGCGCGGCATGCGCACCGCGCTCGCCGCCCGCGACCCGTTCGGCAAGCTGCTCGCGGTCGGCCTGTCCGGCGCGTTCGCCCTGCAGTGCTTCGTCGTCGCCGGCGGCGTCACCGCGCTGATCCCGCTGACCGGCATGACGATGCCGTTCCTCGCCCAGGGAGGCTCCTCGGTCATCGCCAACTGGGCGCTGATCGCGATCCTGTTGCGCATCAGCGACACCGCGCGCAGGCCCGCGCCGGCGCCCGCGCCCTCACCCGACGCCGAGATGACCCAGGTGGTCCGCACATGAACAAGCCCCTCCGCCGGGTCGCGATCTTCTGCGGCCTGCTCGTGATGGCCCTGCTGGTGCGGGTCAACTGGATCCAGTTCGTCGAGGCCGACGAGCTGCGCACCAACCCGGACAACCGGCGCGTGGCCATCGAGCGCTACGCCCACCCCCGCGGCAACATCATCGTCGGCGACAAGGCCGTGACCGGCTCGACCGAGACCTCGGGCAGCGACTTCCAGTACAAGCGCACCTACAAGGACGGCCCGCTGTGGGCCCCCGTCACCGGCTACGCCTCCCAGGCGTTCGGCGCCAACCAGCTGGAGGCGCTGAACGACGGCATCCTCACCGGCAACGACGACCGGCTGTTCTTCAACCGCACGATCGACATGATCACCGGCAAGGACAAGAAGGGCGGCAACGTCGTCACCACCCTCGACGCGGCCGTGCAGAAGGCCGCGTTCGAGGGCCTGGGCGACCGCAAGGGCGCCGTCGCCGCCATCGACCCGGAGACCGGCGCGATCCTCGGCCTGGCCAGCACCCCGTCGTACGACCCCTCCACCTTCGCGGGCAACTCCAACGAGGACGCGAAGAACTGGCAGGCGCTGAACGAGGACAAGGACAAGCCGATGCTCAACCGGGCGCTGCGCGAGACGTATCCGCCCGGCTCCACCTTCAAGGTCGTCACCGCCGCGGCGGCGCTGGAGAGCGGCGAGTACGACATGGACGAGCCGACCGGCGCGCCCGAGGTCTACAAGCTGCCGCTGACCATCGACGACACGCTGAGCAACGAGGTCCAGGGCGTGTGCGAGGACGCCACCCTGCGCGTGGCGCTGCAGTGGTCCTGCAACTCGGTGTACGCGATGCTCAGCGACAAGCTCGGCAACGAGAAGATGATCGAGATGTCGGAGGAGTTCGGCTTCGGCGACCCCGAGCTGGACACCCCGGTCCGCGCCGCCGAGAGCGTCTACCCGAAGATGGACCGCCCGCAGAACGCCATGGGCGGCATCGGCCAGGCGTCCAACCGCGCGACCCCGCTGCAGATGGCGATGGTCGCCTCGGCCGTCGCCAACGACGGCGAGCTGAAGAAGCCGTACATGGTCGAGAAGCTGGTCGCGCCGAACCTCAACGACATCGAGGTGACGCAGCCGGAGACGCTCAGCGAGCCGCTGTCCGGCGAGAACGCGCAGAAGCTGCAGCAGATGATGGAGACCGTCGTCAACGAGGGCACCGGCTCCGAAGCCAGGATCGACGGCGTCACCGTCGGCGGCAAGACCGGTACCGCGCAGCACGGCATCGACAACCGGGACCTGCCGTACGCCTGGTTCATCTCGTACGCGAAGGACCCCGACAGCGGCAAGCAGATCGCCGTCGCGGTCGTCGTCGAGGACGCCAGCGCCAACCGCGACGACATCTCCGGCGGCGGCGTCGCGGCGCCGATCGCCAAGAGCGTCATGGAGGCGGGGCTGGGGCGGTGAGCCGCGCCGGCGGGCGGGTAACGAAGGGGTGAGGAGTGGAGAAGCGGGGGTGCACCCGGGGGGAGTGCCGGGAAAGTGACCCCATGAGGGGAACCGCGGGGCGGGTCCCCGGCGTCCCCGGATAGCGGTCGGATACCGGTCGCGTATCGGCTGACGGTCTCGCCGGAAGGGTGTCATCCGCGCCCGGTACGGTATGCCGAGCAGCACGAGCCGGACACCCCGTGCCGGCGCTCCACTTCGGCGCGGGAGCAGGAACGGAAGAGGGCTGGGAGAAGCTATGGAAGAGCCGCGTCGCCTCGGCGGGCGGTACGAGCTGGGCCAGGTGCTCGGCCGCGGCGGCATGGCCGAGGTGTACCTCGCCCACGACACCCGCCTCGGCCGTACGGTCGCGGTCAAGACGCTGCGCACCGACATGGCCCGCGACCCCTCGTTCCAGGCCCGCTTCCGCCGCGAGGCCCAGTCCGCCGCCTCCCTGAACCACCCCGCCATCGTCGCCGTCTACGACACCGGCGAGGACTACATCGACGGCGTCTCCATCCCGTACATCGTCATGGAGTACGTCGACGGCTCCACGCTGCGCGAGCTGCTGCACTCCGGGCGCAAGCTGCTGCCCGAGCGCACGCTGGAGATGTGCACCGGCATCCTCCAGGCCCTGGAGTACTCGCACCGCAGCGGCATCGTCCACCGCGACATCAAGCCGGCGAACGTCATGCTGACGCGCACCGGCCAGGTCAAGGTCATGGACTTCGGCATCGCCCGCGCGATGGGCGACTCCGGCATGACGATGACGCAGACCGCCGCGGTCATCGGCACCGCGCAGTACCTCTCCCCGGAGCAGGCCAAGGGCGAGCAGGTCGACGCCCGCTCCGACCTGTACTCCACGGGCTGCCTGCTGTACGAGCTGCTGACCAGCCGGCCGCCGTTCGTCGGCGACTCCCCGGTGGCGGTGGCGTACCAGCACGTACGCGAGGAGGCCCAGCCGCCGAGCGCGTTCGACCCCGAGGTCACCCCCGAGATGGACGCCATCGTGATGAAGGCGCTCGTCAAGGACCCGGACTACCGCTACCAGAGCGCCGACGAGATGCGCGCCGACATCGACGCCGCGCTGGAGGGCCTGCCCGTCGCCGCGACCGCCGCGATGGGCGCCGCCGGCTACGCCACCGACACCCCCACCACCGCCATGGCCCCGCAGAACGGCTACGGCACCACGATGCTGCCGCCCGCACGGGACGACGACGGCGGCATGGGCTACGACGAGCGCGGCCCGGGCCGCCGCCGGCAGCAGAAGCGCAGTGGCGCGACGTCGACGGTGCTGCTGGTCCTGGCCGGCATCCTGGTCCTCGTCGGCGCCATCTTCATCGGCAAGTCGATCTTCGGCGGCCAGGCGGAGGACCCGGTCACGGTGCCGAACGTCGTCGGCGAGAAGTTCCCGGAAGCCGAGCGCGACATGAGCAACCTCAAGCTCACCCTCAAGAAGGACGGCGAGGAGCGCTGCGACCAGCCCAAGGGCACCGTCTGCAGCACCGACCCGGCGGCCGGTGAGGAAGTCGAGCGCGGCGAGACCGTCACGGCGGTCGTCTCCAAGGGCTCGGGCGCCCAGCAGGTCACCGTCCCGGACGTGGAGGGCCTGAGCGCCGACCAGGCCGAGGACACCCTGCGGGAAGAGGGCTTCGACGTCGAGCAGGAGGAGCAGGAGTCCAGCGAGCCGGAGGGCGAGGTCCTGGACCAGGACCCGGCGGGCGACACCAAGGCCGCGCGGGGCTCCCTCGTCACCCTCACCGTCGCCACCGCGCCGGAGGAGACCGAGCCGGCGGCGATCAACGTCCCGAAGGTCGACGGCCTGTCGTATGAGGATGCGAAGGCGACCCTGGAGGGCCAGGGCTTCGCCGTCACGCGCACGGACCAGGAGACGGCCGACGCCGCCCCGGAGACGGTCATCGCGCAGACCCCGGAGGCCGGCACGGCCGCCGCGGAGGGCGACACGGTCACGCTGACGGTCGCCATCGAGCCGGAGGAGGAGCCGCTGACGATGCCGTCGGACCTGGTCAACAAGACCGTCGCGGACGCACGGGCGCAGCTGGAGGGCATGGGCCTGGTCGTCGAGTTCATCCCCGGCTCGCCCACGGACGACACCGCGATCGTCCTCGGGCACAACCCGGGTGCGGGACAGCCGGTGACGGCGGGCGACACCGTGACCCTGGCCACGCGGCCGGGCGGCGGCCCGTAGATCACCGCGATGCGAGCGCCCCCGCCGAGCGGGTAGGCTGGGGGCCGCTTCGGGGCCTTAGCTCAGTTGGTAGAGCGCTGTCTTTGCATGGCAGATGTCAGGAGTTCGACTCTCCTAGGCTCCACGGACCTGCGTAGCAGGTGAGCGGCGCACGACGCCCCTCGGAAGGACCCTTCCAAGGGGCGCCACTTCCACGCCCCGGGGGAGCTGGTCCCCCACCACCCTGTCGCCCGGGACCCCGTCCTCGGGACTGCCACGGCGCCGCGCGCGTACACGCCAGCACGCTCAAGCTGGCCGCCGAGGAGACCGGCCAGACCGTCACCGGCATCAGCAGCTACCTTGGCCACTTCGACAACTCCTCCAGCTCGGGCCGGCCCACCCGTGTGCGTCTTCCTCACCGTCCGGCTGACTTGGCGCCGCTCTCCTTGGCGTTTGATGACGTTCGACACTTGTGCGCGAGCGAAAGCTCCTTCACTCCGCTTTCGCGCCCTGTCACGGGCGCCCGGGTGAGGCCAGTCTGCTCGTAGGGAAGGCGGCTTCACGTGCTGGCTCTCGATCAGGAACTCGCATGTCGCCTTCGGTAGGTACCGGTGATCGGCATGCGTGATCAGGAGTGAATGGCGATGAAGACAGCACAAACAGCGCGCCGTTCGGAGGCGCGAGGTCTGGTGGTCGGCGTCGTCGCCGCACTGGTGGTGGCCCTGGGCGCTGGCACGGAGGTGGCGGCGCAGCCCATCCCTTTGCCGACCTACAACTGCGAGGACGGAGCCGGCGGGTCGGCGTTCACCGCCGGCGTTCGCTGCCAGGCGTTGAACGGCGCCCCGCAGCAGGGCGAAGTCCTCGTCCAGATCGTTATCACGTTCCCGACCGGCACCTGGACCTGTCTCGTCGGGACGGCCTCGATGCCGGTGATGGTCGTCGGACGCAGCTGCACCTCCTGAGCCGAGCTGCTGCCTGGGCTCGGCTCAGGTGCGGAAGGCGTAGGCAGCAGCCGTCGTCATCCTCGTCCTCGGTCGGGCTGAGCCGGTGTGTGAGACGGCAGATCCTGAGTGGGGGCCGTCACGCCCCCCGCCGCACGGGTGAGAAGACGGGGCGCAAGGAGTGGTGGCCGCGGGTCTCTGACTACCGGGGTGCGTACGCGTCGCGGGCCGCCGCTCAGAGGTCGTCCTCGCGCTCGTAGTACGCCCGGCCGGTGTCCGTCGGGTCGCCCGCCTCGGAGCGGGGCGTGCCGCCGCCCTCGGCGTCCATGTCCGCCGCCGCCTGGCGCGCCTGTGCGTCGGCATCGGCGTCGGGGGCCCGGCCGGCGTCGGCGCGGTCGATGCGGGCGTCGCGGTCCATGTACTCGGTGTCGTCGACCATGCGGGTGGTGGCGGCGTCGGCGTCGGCGGGTTCGGTCGCGTCCGGGGGTTCGACCATCCAGTCCGGGTTGACCTGGCGGTCCCACCAGCGCCAGGCGACGACGGCCCCGGCGCCGAGCGCGCCGACGACCATCGTGCCCTTGGCCGTACGGCTGACGACCTCGCGGCGGTGGCGCTTGCGCGCCAGCTCACTGATCTCCTCCGGGCTCACCTCGCCCTTCAGCGCCGACAGCGCGGCGGTGCCGCGGGCGGCGGCCTCCCGGGTCGCGGGCCCGGCGACGGCCTTCGTGGCCGCCGCGGCGGCCTTCGTGGCCGCGGCGGCGGCCACGATGCGCGGGGTCGCGTACGCCGCCGCCTCGCACGCCCGGCGGGCCGCGCCGGCGGCGGTTCTGTCCAGTTCACCGGGCATCGCCCGGCGCACCTTCTTCATCCGGGGCGCGACGTGGGCGCCGTACGCCACGTGGGCGCTCTCGGCCAGGTCGGAGACCTTCGGGCCGAGGCGCTCGCGCGCCTCGTGGGCCATGTGCGTGTACTGGTCCCTGGCGGAGGCGGCGTACGGGGCCACCACCTCGGCCGCGTGCTGCACGCTCTGCTTCGCCGTGCCAGTGGCGGGGCGCGTGCCGTTCTTGCGGGTCACGGAACTCTCCTCCTCGCGGGACGGTGGCACTGTTCGCCTGTCCACCTGAGTACAGATCATGCCCGGGTTCACCCGACTCGGCACGTTCTGCTCCATCTGCGACTTGGCAGGAGGCTGCCGACCGCGCGCGCGGGCGTGCGAGGATCGGGGGACGCAAATGAATCCGTAAGGAAGGCACATCGTGGCTGAGCAGCTTTACGCCACCCTGAAGACGAACCACGGGGACATCGAGGTGCGGCTCCTGCCGGACCACGCGCCGAAGACGGTGAAGAACTTCGTCGAGCTCGCCACCGGCGAGCGCGAGTGGACGCACCCGGCGACCGGCAAGGTGTCGAAGGACAAGCTGTACGACGGCACCGTGTTCCACCGCGTCATCAGCGGCTTCATGATCCAGGGCGGTGACCCGCTGGGCAACGGCACGGGCGGCCCCGGGTACGAGTTCGGCGACGAGATCCACCCGGACCTGTCGTTCAACAAGCCGTACCTGCTGGCGATGGCGAACGCGGGCCCCGGCACCAACGGCTCGCAGTTCTTCATCACCGTGGCGCCCACCACCTGGCTGACGGGCAAGCACACCATCTTCGGCGAGGTCACCGACGTGGCCGGCCAGAAGGTCGTCGACGACATCACCGCCGTGAAGACGAAGCGGGCCGACCGTCCCGAGAAGGACGTGGTCATCGAGTCCGTGACGATCACGCGGCGCTGACCCGGGGAACCTCGGCGCCCCGCCCGTCGTATCACCGGCATCACCGGCAGGTGCCGCGGCGGGCGGGGCGCGGGCGGGCAGACAGAGGGGACAGAGGGGACGCGGGGAGCTGATGGACCAGGCACCGGACGACGGCGCGGGAAAGCCGGCCGGGGAGAGCGGGCTGCGCGGCTGCTACCGGCACCCGGACCGCGAGACCGGCGTGCGCTGCGTGCGCTGCGACCGGCCCATCTGCCCCGAGTGCATGATCAGCGCCTCGGTCGGCTTCCAGTGCCCCGAGTGCGTGCGCGGCGGTTCCGGTACGGGCCATGCGCCGGGCGCCGCCGCGCCCCGTACGCTCGCCGGCGGCGTCACCGCGGCCGACCCGCGGCTGATCACCAAAATCATCCTCGGCCTCAACCTCGCGGTCTTCCTCGCCGCGCTCTCCGGCGGGGACCGGGTCGTCGACCCGATGCTGCTCGTCGGCCGGGCCGTCTTCTCCTTCGGCGGCCCGCTGGAGGGCGTCGCCGAGGGCCAGTGGTACCGGCTGCTCAGCACCGTCTTCCTGCACGAGGAGCCCGCTCACATCGCGCTGAACATGCTGGCGCTGTGGTTCCTCGGCCCGCCGCTGGAGGCCGCGCTCGGCCGGCTGCGGTTCGTCACGCTCTACGTGCTGTCCGGCCTCGGCGGCAGCGCGCTGTTCTATCTGGTCGCCGCGCCCAACGACGCCGCCCTCGGCGCCTCCGGCGCCATCTTCGGCCTCTTCGGCGCCACCGCCGTACTGATGCGCCGGATGAACTACGACATGCGGCCCGTGCTGGTGCTGCTGGCGATCAACCTGGCCTTCACCTTCGCCTGGTCGGGCATCGCCTGGCAGGGCCACATCGGCGGGCTGGTGATCGGCACGGCCGTCGCGTACGGGTTCGTGCACGCGCCCCGCGAGAAGCGGATCCTGGTGCAGCGGGCGGTGGCCGCGGGGGCGCTGCTGGCGATCGTCGCGGTGGTCGTGATCCGCACCCTGCAGCTGACCTGACCTCCAGGCCGCGGCCACGCGGAGAGGTGCGGGGCAAGCAGCCACGCCCGAAGTTGTCCACAGGTAGTCAGCGATCCTGTGCGTACCGTGGGGACAGTCGTTCGATATCGAACACCCCTGCGTTTTCCTTGGCAGGCTGCAGGATCACCGCTGGTCCGGACGGTGTACCGCGGTCCGACCGGCGTCAACCCCGCTGAGGTTATCCACAGATCTTCTGCTTTCTGCACAGCTGTGGATGACCTGTGGATAACTATGCCCACAGGGGGGCCGCCGAGTGTGGTGGCGGCGCTACTTCCACTGCGTGGAGACGACGAACCCGGCGAGGATGAAGCCGAAGCCGACGACGATGTTCCAGTTGCCGATCGACTCAAGCGGCAGGTCCCCGGTGGTGACGTAGAACACGACGATCCAGGCGAGTCCGATGACGAACAACGCCAGCATCAGCGGCGCCACCCAGCTCCGGCCGGAGCCTGACAGCTTGAACTCGCCCGACTTCTCCGGCGGCGGGGTGTAATCGGCCTTCTTGCGGATCCGTGACTTCGGCACGAGGGACTCTCCTGTCGACGCTGCGGTTTCGGGCCCGTCGGGGAGGCCCCGAGCCGCCGGGGGCGGCTCCTTCCCCGGGCGTGTCCGTTAGCGTAGTGCTTCCACCGGGGGTAAGGAGACAAGGGTACGGTGACCAATTCCGCACAGCGGCTCCGTATCAGGCCCGCGCGGCTGTTCACCTTCGCCGCCTTCGGGCTCGCCGGGCTGATCTTCTGGACGAGCTTCAACACCGCGCAGGGCACCAACCTGCGCACCGACGACTCCATGCTCCGCCTCACCGACCTCATCCACGAGCGCGACCGCGCCAACCAGCGCCTCGACGGCGACAACGCCTCCCTCCGCGACGACGTCGACTCCCTCGCCGAGCGCGACCACGGCGCCGGCGCCGCCCCCGGCGAGCGGCTGCGCGAGATGGAGCGGGCGGCCGGGGCCACCAAGGTCGGCGGCGCCGGGCTCACCGTGACCCTCACCGACGCCCCGCCGGACGCCACCGCGCTCATCCCCGGCGTGCCGGAGCCCACGCCCGACACCCTCGTCGTGCACCAGCAGGACCTTCAGGCCGTCGTCAACGCCCTGTGGGCGGGCGGCGCGAAGGGCATCCGGGTCATGGACCAGCGGCTGATCTCCACCAGCGCGGTGCGCTGCGTCGGCAACACCCTGATCCTCCAGGGCCGGGTGTACTCACCCCCGTACAAGATCACCGCCGTCGGCGACCGCCAGGACCTCCAGGCCGCCCTGGACGCCGAGCCCGCGGTGCAGAACTACCTGCGCTACGTGGAGGCGTACGGCCTCGGCTACGAGGTCGACCCGCACGACTCGGTGACGCTGCCCGGCTACTCCGGCACCGTCGACCTGCACCACGCCCGCCCCGTGGAGTGAGCCGTGGAGTGGGCTGTGGGGTGAGCCGCGGAGGCGCCGGCCGCGTCACCGTGACCGGTGGCACGTGAGAAGCCCGCCGCCTCGGGGGGCACGGGTCGTTAGTCTGGTGACTCGTACGGACGAATTCGGCAGCGGCAACGGGCCGCGGACGGGCCACACACAGACAACGGCGAAGATCGGCGAAGAGGGACGCATGTACGGCTGGATCTGGCGGCATCTGCCGGGCAACGCGCTGGTGCGGGCGCTGATCTCGCTCATCCTCGTCCTCGGCATCGTCTTCCTGCTCTTCCAGTACGTGTTCCCCTGGGCCGAGCCGCTGCTGCCGTTCAACGACGTCACCGTCGACGAGGGAGCCGCCCCGCGATGAGCGCGCGCATTCTGGTCGTGGACAACTACGACAGCTTCGTCTTCAACCTGGTCCAGTACCTGTGCCAGCTCGACGCCGAGTGCGAGGTGCTGCGCAACGACGAGGTGACGCCGCGGCACGCGGACGCCGGGTTCGACGGCGTGCTCCTGTCGCCCGGCCCCGGGACGCCGGAGGAGGCCGGAGTGTGCGTCGAGATGGTGCGGCACTGCGCGGAGCGGGGGCTGCCGGTGTTCGGGGTCTGCCTCGGGCTGCAGTCGATGGCGGTCGCGTACGGCGGCGTCGTCGGCCGGGCGCCGGAGCTGCTGCACGGCAAGACCTCGCCGGTGAAGCACGGCGGCGCGGGCGTGTTCGCCGGGCTGCCGTCGCCGTTCACGGCGACGCGGTACCACTCGCTGGCCGTCGAGCGGGAGTCGCTGCCGGACGAGCTGGCGGTCACGGCGGAGACGGACAGCGGGCTGGTGATGGGCCTGCGCCACCGTGACCTGCCGGTGGAGGGTGTGCAGTTCCACCCGGAGTCGGTGCTGACGGAGTGGGGTCACCGGATGCTGGCGAACTGGCTCGTCGAGTGCGGCGACGCCGGGGCCGTCGCGCGGTCCGCCGGACTGGCGCCGGTGACGGGCGGGTTGACGCCGGCGGGCGGCCTGGCGCCGGCGGGCGGCGGGTCGGCCGGGACCACGGGGTGACCGACACCCGGCCGGACGGCGACGTACCGGGGCGCGCGGAGGAGCGCGAGCCGGGGCGCGACGCGCGCTACCGCGGCTTCCACGACCCGAGCGCCTACGAACAGCCGGCGGACGACGCCGCGGACCCGCGGTCCGGCGGCGGCCGACCGCCGCTGCCGCGCCGGGACACCTCGGGAACGGGTGGCCACGGCCCGGGCGCGGGGGGCGCGTCCGGTACGGGGCCGGGGCCGGGCGGCTCCGGGGGATACGGCGGCGGGGCCGGGGGCGGGTCCGGGACGTACAGACCAGAGCCGGCCGGGCCGGCCGGAGACCGGGGCGCGGGGCCCGGCGGCCACGGCGCAGGGCCCGGCGGCCACGGCGCGGAGGCCGGGGGCTACGGCGCGGGGCCCGGGGGCGGGCCCGGGACGTACGAACCAGAACCGGCCGGGCCGCCCGGAGACCGGAGCACGCAGCCCGGCGGCCACCGCCCGGGGGCCGAGGGCTACGGCGCGGGGGCCGGCGGACAGGATCCGCTGGAGCAGGGCCACCTGCCGGAGTACGCCCACCGCAACCCGCTCCGCGGCGACCCGCTGCCGCCGCCGCGCACCGCCGACGCGCAGCCGCAGGCACAGTCGCAGTCGCATGCGGAGCAGCAGTACGACCCGCAGAGCCATGCCCCGCCGCCGCACGCCGGATACCCGCAGAGCCCGCAATCGCACACCCCGCTGCCGCAGGCCCACGTCCCGCGGCAGGGACCCGCGGACATGGACGAGCTGCGTCCCCGACCGCTGGAGCCCCGCCCCGACTCACCGACCTCCGCGACCTCCCGCTGGTTCCGGCCGCACACCTCGCCGGACGCCCCCGGCGCGGGCACCGCGGCCGACGGCTACGCGCCCCCGGCGGGCCACACTCAGGGCACCCCGCGCACCGATCCACCGGCGCACCCGAACGACCACCACACCGGCGGCTACGCGCCCGCGCCGGGCACCGGCCCGGCGGCGGACCCGCACCCCCACTCCCCGGACGACCGCCGCGCCGCCGACGGCTACGCGCCCTCGGCGTACTCCGCGCAGAGCACCCCGCGAAACGATCCGGCACCGGCATCGGCACCGGCACCGCGCCACCCCGACCCGCCCGCGCCGGGTCCCGGACCCGGGTCCGGCCCCGGGTCCGGCCCGGCGGCGATCGTGCCGCAGGAGGGGACCTCGGCGCAGTACCCCACGTCGTCGTACGAGGCCGGTCCGCAGCCGTCGGCGTACGCGGAGGCGCCGCCGGCGGCCGCGTACGGGCAGACCACCCCCGCGTACGACCAGCACCCGGCCTCGTACGCCCCGCAGCTCCTCGGCTACGACCAGGCCCCCGCCGACCCCCTGGGCACCCCCCGCCCCGCGGCAACCGGCGACCCGCTCACCGACCCGCTCACCGACCCGCTCGGCACCGCCGCCCCGACCGGCCGTACGGCCCCCGCCGGGGACCCCCTCACCGACCCGCTGCCCGGCGCCACGCCCGGCCCCACCCCGCGCCGGCACGCCGGCCGGCCCGCCGTCGAGGAGCAGCAGCCGTACCCCGCGCCGGCCTACGGCCGCCACGCCGGCGGCACCAACGCCGCGCACCCCGCACCCGACCACCCCGCACCCGCGCACCCCACGCCGGCCAACCCCACGCCGACCACCACCCCGCCGGCCAACCCCACCCCCGCCGCCGGCCACCGCGACCCGTCCCCCTGGGGCGACCTCTCCGCCGCCGCCCACGCCGGCGCCCCCGGGACGGCCGACCCCGCGACAGCCGACCCCGCACCCCCGCAACCCGGAAGCGCGACCGGCCGCACCACCGGCCGCGCCCCCGCCCGTACCCCCGGCCCGGCGACCGGCCCGGCGACCGGCCCGCCCGCCGCCCCCGCGAACGACCAGCGCCTCACCTGGGGCACCGCCCCCGCCGCCCGCCGCCGCGGCATACCCGGCACCGAAGGCCGCACCGAAGGCCGCGGCGAAGGCCGTGCCGAAGGCCGCGGCGACCGCGAGGACCGCACCGTTCAGACGATGTCCCTGAACGTCGCCCGCGCCCTCGGCACCCGCATGGCCGCCCGCAAGGCCGCCCGCGCCGCGAAGCAGCAGCGCACCGTGCTGATCAGCCGGATCACCGGCGAGGCGTTCATCACCCTCGGCGTGCTGATGCTGCTCTTCGTCGTCTACCAGCTCTGGTGGACCAACGTCCTCGCCGACCGCGAGTCCCGGCAGGAGGCCAAGCAGCTGGAGGAGCAGTGGGAGCGCGGCGAGGGGCCGGGCAAGGAGGACGCCCGCGATCCGGGGGCGTTCGAGGCGGGCGAGGGCTTCGCCATCATGCACATCCCGTCCCTGAACGTGAACCGCCCGGTGGCGCAGGGCATCGACAGCCAGAAGGTCCTGGACCGCGGCCTCCTCGGGCACTACTCGGAGGGCGACCTCAAGACCGCGATGCCGTGGGACGAGAAGGGGAACTTCGCGGTCGCCGGGCACCGCAACACCCACGGCGAGCCCTTCCGCTACATCAACAAGCTGGAGCCGGGCGAGGAGATCGTCGTCGAGACCAAGGACACCTACTACATATACGAGGTGGCCAACACGCTCCCGTCGACGTCGCCGTCGAACACCGACGTCATCGATCCCGTGCCCCCGGGCTCGGGATTCACCGAGCCGGGCCGCTACGTCACACTAACGACCTGCACGCCTGAGTACACGTCCAAATACCGGCTTATTGTCTGGGGCAAGATGGTCGAGGAGCGTCCACGCAGCAAGGGTAAGCCCGACGCGCTCGTCGACTGAGCGGCACGGGCGGGCCGGACGGCCTGCGGGACGGAACGAACGGGGAAGCGGTGGCAGCGACGGACGAAGAGCGGGACGGTGACGGCGGACCCGCGGAGGAGACCGGCGGCGCCCGGGCCACGCCGCCGGCCGGAGCCCGGGGCGGAAGCGGGGGCGGGGGCCGCGGGCGGCGTGGCCTGGCCGCCGCCTTCAGCCTCTTCGGCGAGGTGCTGATCACCGTCGGCGTCCTCATGGCGCTCTTCGTCGTCTACTCCCTGTACTGGACGAACGTCCAGGCCAACCGCCAGGCCGGCCGCATGACCGACGACCTGCGCGACTCCTGGGAGGACACCCCGGACGACGGCAAGCCCCGCCCCGTGAACATCGGCGACCTGAAGGGCGGCATCGGCTTCCTGCACGTGCCCGCGATGGAGGAGAACATCCTCGTCAGGAAGGGCACGGCGACCGAGGACCTGAACAGGGGCGTCGCCGGCTACTACACCGAGCCCGTGAAGTCGGCCATGCCCTGGGACCGCCGCGGCAACTTCACGCTCGCCGCGCACCGCGACGGCCACGGCGCCAAGTTCCACGACATCCACGACATCGACGAGGGCGACCCGATCGTCTTCGAGACGAAGGACCGCTGGTACGTCTACAAGACGTACGCGATCCTCTCCGAGACCTCGAAGTACAACACCGACGTGCTGGACAAGATCCCGGAGGAGTCCGGGAAGACCGAGCCCGGCCGGTACATCACGCTCACCACGTGCACCCCGATGTACACCTCCCGGCACCGCTACGTCGTCTGGGGCGAGCTGGAGCGCGTGGACCGCGTCGACGAGCAGCGCACCCCGCCGCCCGAGCTGTCCTGAGCGCCCTCGCCCCGCCCCCGTACGCCCCCCGTACCGCCGCCGGGATTGGCACGCGTAGACCCACGCGGACGTGGAAGAACGCGTCCCGCTTATCTCACCGCCCCGAGGTCTGTCTGGGCGCGGCCCCGCTCCGTAGGATGCAGTTCGCAAGCGCGAATCTGGACTCGGGGACATCTGGGGAGGCCGCACGGCATGGGAGCTCCACGGCAGGACACCAGCGAACGCGCACGAGAGCTACAGCGAAGCTGGTACGGCGAACCGCTGGGCGTGCTGTTCCGGCGACTGATCGACGATCTCGGTCTCAACCAGGCACGGCTCGCCGCCGTGCTCGGCATTTCGGCGCCGATGCTGTCGCAGCTCATGAGCGGACAGCGGGCGAAGATCGGCAACCCGTCGGTGGTGCAGCGCGTACAGGCGCTGCAAGAGCTGGCGGCGGAGGTATCGAGCGGCAGCGTATCGGCGGCGGAGGCGACGGAACGGATGGACGGTATCCGCAAGAGCGCGGGAGGGGCGGTGCTGGGCACCACGCAGACGCAGTCGTCGACCGGTTCGACGACGGTGCGACGGGTCGTACGGGAACTCCAGTCGCTGCTGCGTTCGGTGGCCGCGGCCGGTGACATCATCGACGCGGCGGACCGGCTCGCGCCGACGCATCCGGAGCTGGCAGAGTTCCTCCGGGTGTACGGCGCCGGCCGCACCGCCGACGCGGTGGCACATTACGAAGCACACCAGTCATAACCGAATTAATTACTAGAAGAAACCGTACAAGGGGCGGGCGCAGCAGCATGGGCGAGGTCTTCGCTGGGCGGTACGAGCTGATCGATCCGATCGGCCGGGGCGGGGTGGGCGCGGTATGGCGCGCCTGGGATCACCGACGGCGGCGCTATGTGGCGGCCAAAGTGCTGCAGCAGAGCGACGCGCACACGCTGCTGCGCTTCGTCCGCGAGCAGGCGGTACGCATCGACCACCCGCACGTGCTGGCACCCGCCAGCTGGGCAGCGGACGACGACAAGGTGCTGTTCACGATGGACCTGGTGCGCGGCGGCTCACTGGCCCATCTGATCGGCGACTACGGACCGCTGCCGCCGCGGTTCGTCTGCCTGCTGCTCGACCAGCTGCTGGCGGGGCTGGCCGCGGTGCACGGCGAGGGCGTCGTACACCGCGACATCAAGCCGGCGAACGTGCTGCTGGAGGCGACCGGCACCGCCCGGCCGCACCTGCGGCTCTCCGACTTCGGCATCTCCATGCGCAAGGGCGAGCCGCGGCTGACGGACACCAACTTCGTCGTCGGCACGCCCGGTTACTTCGCGCCGGAGCAGATGCTGGGCGCGGAACCGGACTTCCCCGCGGACCTGTTCGCGGTGGGGCTGCTCGCGCTGTACCTGCTGACCGGGGAGCGTCCGGACGGGCAGGCACTGGTGGAGACGTACCTGAACCACGGCGTGCCGCCGGCCCCGGCGGAGGTGCCGGGGCCGCTGTGGCAGGTGCTGGCGAGCCTGCTGCAGCCGGACCCGGACGCGCGGTTCCGTACGGCGACGGGCACGCGGAAGGCGCTGGCGGAGGCGGCGGAGCTGCTGCCGGAGCTGGATCCGGCGGAGGAGCCGGTGGAGGTGTTCGACCAGCTCGGGCCGCTGCCGGTGGGCTTCGGGCCGGAGGGTCCGGAGCGGCCGGAGCGGCCGGAGCGGCACGGCGGCGGGGATCAGCCGGGCGCAGGTCCGGGGGCGGGTCCGGGGGCAGGCCCGGGTGTGGGTCCGGGTGCGGGTTCGGGTCCGGGTCCGGGTGCGGGTCCGGCCGGAGGTACGGATGCCGCCGCGGCGGGCCCGGCGGGGCCCGCGGGCGCGGGCGCACCCGGTCCGGCGTACGCCCCCGGCGCCACCGGATACGTACCATCGGCCGCCGCCGCGCCCGCCACCGCCGAGCCGGGCCCGGCGGGTCCCGGCGCACCCGCCGCGCAGCCGCCCGCGCCGGGTGCGTCGAGTGCGGGAGGACCGGCCGAGGCGACCAGCTACGGCATCGCGCCGCCGGCGGCGGCGCAGCCGCCGACGCCCACGGCCCCGTACACGACCGCCCAACCGCGACAGCAACACCTGCCCCAGCAGCCCCGGCCGGGCGGCGGGGTGCCGCAACGGCGACCGGGACCGCCGGTGAAGGTGGCGGTCCCGGTCGTGGTGCTCGCGGTGCTGCTGATAGCGGTCGGCGTCTGGGCGCTGGCCTCGGGCTGACGCCCGCGGCTCCCTTCCTACTGACGCCGGTTCTGCTGCGGCGGGGGCGGCGGGTGCCCTTCCCCGTACGGCTGTCCGCCGTGCTGAGCGCCGTACGGCAGGCCCTGCTGCGGCCCGCCCGGGTACGCCCCCGGCGCCGTCTGCGTATCCTCGCCCGCCACCTGCGGACCGACCCCCGCGCCCGGCGCCGTCCGGCGCCGCGCCAGCACCATCCACAGGCCCAGGCCCGCCAGCAGCAGCACACCCGCGCCGATCCCGGCGACCGCCAGGATCTTCTTCCCGGCGCCGGCACCGCCCCCGTCCTCGTCCGCCGGCGTACCCTCATGCGCCATGTCGCGGTCCTCGTCCGTCACCGCGAACCCGGCCGCCTCCGCGTCCCCCGCGTACTCGGGGCCTTCCTTCGGATCGCCCTTGACCGTCGTGCGCAGCTCCACCGGCACCGGACCGTCCGCGAACTCGCCGACCTCCTCCGTCACGCTGACCGCGATGTAGTACCAGCCGGCGAAGCCCACGTTGCCGAACTCGCCAAAGTCGCCGCCGTACACCGCGTAGCGGTTCTCGTACGCCACCGGCGGACTCAGCGCCGGGATCGCCGCGGGGTCGTCTCCGTAGTACGTCTCGCTGACGCCGGCGATGAACCCGCGCGCGGGGTTGTAGAAGTCGACGCGCACCCCGTTCGAGGCGTACGCCGTGTCGTCGGCGACCCGCGTCGTACCGAACTCGGTCTGCAGGAACAGCTGCTGGCCCCAGTCCAGCGGCACCCGGTAGAAATGCGTGGCACCCGGCCGGATCTTGTCGGTCCACACGCCGTGGCCGATGCCCACCGCGTCGTTGAACCCGGTGCCGCCCTTGCGCGGCTCGGCCGTGCCGGTCGGCGGGGGCGGCTGCCGCGTGGGGATCGACTCGGGGTCGGGCGGGGTCGTGGGCCCGGCCTTCGCCAGCGGCGGCTCCTGCATGAAGCGCAGCTCCAGCGGCCACTCCTCCGGAGAGGAGGTCGAGTCGCCGACGCGGGTGACCGTGAGGTTGTAGACCCCGGCCTCCTGGCAGTAGCCGTCGGGCTGGACCACGCGCCAGACGTTGTTGGCGATCGGGCGTGCGGCGCCGTCGGCGTCGAAGTCGGCGTCGGAGCTGCTGCACTGGTCGCCGCCCTTGCTCTCCAGCGACAGCTCGATGCCGTCGTCGTACGCGACCTTGGTGCCCGGCTTGGGCGCGGCCACGGCGGAGATCCAGGCGTTGGACTTCGCGTCGAGCGTGACGCTGTACCAGAGCTTGTCGTCCGGGCCGATGGAGTCGGTGTACGTCTTGCCGGCCGCCAGTTCCTCGCCGCCCGCGCTGCTCTCGGCGCCCTCGACGGGCTCGGCGTCCTTCGCCGGCTGGTACTGGCCGGCGTCGGCCGGCGAGTTCGCCGGCGCCGCGTCCGGCGCCGCGGCCGAGGCCGCCACCGCCGCCGCCGGGAGGAGCGCGGCCAGCGCACCCAGCGCCACCGCCACCGCCGCGGCCGGCCCCGCACTCGTTCGCGTCCTCACCATCCACCCCTCATGCCGTTGCCTGCTGCCGCTGCCGCCGCCGCTTCCTCCGACGCCGCGGTCCGCCTCCGGTTCCGTACGATCACGAACGCGACCCCCGCGCCGACGAGCAGCACGCCCCCCGCGATCCCGCCGGCCAGCGGCAGGACGGACTCCGATGATTCCTCGTCCGCCCCGGCCCGCGCATCACCCTTACCGCCCTTGCCGTCCTCGCCGCCCTCGTCGCTCTCGTCGTCCGCCGCGACGGCCGGCGCCCCGTGCTGCGGACCGGCCTTCTCTTTACCTAGTACGTCGACGCGCAGGACGACGCCGATCGCCGTGTTCTCCGCGAACCGCGCCGCGTCGGGCCCGAGCGAGACAGACAGGTAGTATTCCCCGCCGCGCCGCACGGGCACGACGTCGGTGTCGGTCTCGTAGCGGTTGGTCCAGCTGACGGGCACGGTGCCGAGGTCGGAGGCGACGGGCTCACCGTAGTAGCTCCTGGTGCTGCTGAACGGGCCGTCCCCGACGAGCATGCGCCCGGGGGTGTACAGATCGGTGTCGGCGAAGCTGGAGACGCCTGCCGCGCCGTCGAGCGTGGGCTCGTTGGCGAACTCGACGCGGTAGCGCAGCTGCTGCCCCCAGCCGACGTCGACCTTGTAGAAGCGCATCTGCGCGGGCAGCAGCTCGTCGCGCCAGACGCCGGGGCCGACGGCCTTCGCGTCGTTGAAGCCGGTGCCGCCGGTGACGTCCGCCGGCTCCGCGGTGGGCAGCGGGGCGCCCTCCTCGCCGGCGGGGCCGTAGTCGGTCTCGGACTGGGCGGGCGTGACGCCGTCGCGCAGCGGCTCCTCCTGGCCGAAGACCAGCTCCAGCGGCCAGCGCGCGCGGTCGGAGGCGGACTCGCTGGTGCGGTGGACGCTGAGCAGGTAGCGCCCGGCCGCGTCGCACGCGTCGTCGCCGTCCTCGCTGGGGATGCGGCTGACGGCGTTGGTCAGCGGCTGCGCGCCCTCGTCCTGCCCGAAGTAGTCCCGCTGCGCGTCGCACTGCGTGTCGTAGTCGTCGGTGGCGTGCAGCTCCAGCTCGATGCCGTCGTCGTACGCGACGGGCACGCCCGGCTGCGGGACGGCGGTGACGCCGAAGTCGGCGGCGGAGGCGGCGTCCAGCTCGGCGGCGTACCACTTGGTCTCGCCGGGGCCGATGCTGTCGAGGTACTGGCCGGGCACGATGTCCGCGGCGCCCCTGCTACTGAGGCCGCCCTCGACGGGGTCGCCGCGGAAGCGGTAGCCGTCCGCGGAGAGGCGCGCGGCGCGCTGCAGCTGGCGGGCGAGCGCGTCGGCGTCGGGGGCGTCGTAGTACGCGCCGTGCCCCTTCTCCGCGATGCACTTCAGCTCCTCGCGGGCCTTGCCGCCGACCTGGAAGCCGACGGTGTCGATGCGCAGGGCGCCGAAGGCGCCGCCGGTCTCGCCGAGTTGCTCCGCGACCTCGCAGGGGTCGGGGGTGCCGCAGCTGTCCTCGCCGTCGGAGACGAGGAGGATGGAGCGGTGGCCGAGGGCGCCGGGCGGGCGCTCGGGGAGGTCCCGGGCGGCCCGGCGCAGCGAATAGCCGATGGGAGTGTCGCCCTTCGGCTTCACATCTGCTACGGCTTCCTTGATGCGGCCCCGGTCCAGCTCCTCGACGGGAACGGCAAGACGGGTGTCGGTGCAGCCGCTGGCGCGGTCGGCGCCGTAGACGCGCAGGCCCGTCGGATAGCCGTCGGGCAGGGCGTCGACGACGGTGCCGACGGCCTCGCGGGCGGATTCGATACGGGTGGCGCCGGAGCCGTCGTCCTCGGCCATGGAGCCGGAGGAGTCCAGCACCATCACCAGTCCGCCGCCGGTCGGCGCGCGCTCGGCGGGTACGGCCGGTGTCCCCGGCGCGGCGGGCGCCGCGGGTGCGGCGGGTGCGGCGACGGCCGCCGGCAGCGGGCCGGCGGTCAGCGCGGCGAGTGCCGCGGCCACCCCGGCGTACGCGGTCCCTCGCTCGTTGCCCCGACGTGGTCGTCCCATGACATGTCCCCCTCGTCCTCTGCCATGTGCTCATGCACCGTAAAACGTGTGCAGTAGCAAATAACAGGGGGCGTTCGTCACGGTCGTGCAACAGGCTCCGGCATGCCGAAGCCCCAGCCGCACCGCCGCGTCAGCGGCGGGGCCGGGGCCAGGGACCCAGGGCCGGCCCGGCGACGGGCGGCCCTGTTCGGGACTCTCGCGTCTCAGACGCCCGAGGAGGAGGGCACCGAGTCGGTCGCCTCCGTCCACAGGTCTTGCTCGGCGCGATCCGCCTGGATCTGGCGGTACACGAGAAGCCCGCCCAGAGCGGCCAATGCGATCAGGAACAGCTTCTTCACCGCGCTACCTCGTCCTTCCAGAGACATCGGACTACGAAGCCCGATGATACACAGCACGAACGACACCGGAGCGCCCCCGAACCCGCCCCCGGCACTAAGACCTAAGTCCGCCCCCAAGTCCGCCCCGGTTCCATCCGGCGCCCGATCCGCCCGGGGCCGCCCGGCGCGCACGATGGCGCTCATGACGACGACCGACGCCACCGACAAGACCCACGACGCCGACAGCCCACCGTCCCGTCTCTGGCCCGTGCTCCGCGATCCTCGGCCCGGCGCTGCCGATGGCAGCGGGCATGGCGATCCTGATGGGGCTGCTGACCGACGTCTCCACCTCGGGCGTCGGGGAGCGGGATGCCGGCGGCGTCTCCGGCCTGGTCAACACCTCCCGCCAGATCGGCGCGGTGCTGGGCCTGGCGATCCTCGCCACGGTCGCCGCCTCCGCCGCCGAACACGGCACCCCCGAGGACGGCTACGCCCGCGCCTTCCTGGCCGCCGGCCTCATCACCGCCGCCTCGATGCTCCTGGTCCCCTTCCTCCCCCGGCCGAACCGGGCCGTCTCCGGGCGCATGCCCGCCTGAAAACCCTAAGGGCGCCTCCTCGTCACGAGGAGGCGCCCTTCGACGTTTCCGGTGCGGCTACCAGGACTTGAACCTGGGGCCTCATCCTTATCAGGGATGCGCTCTAACCGACTGAGCTATAGCCGCGCGCTGCACAGAGATTACCCCACCGCCGAGCCCCGGCCCAAATCGATTCGGGCACCCCCCGGCCGGCGCTGCCGGCGCTACTCGTCCTCCGCCAGCGTGACCTCGATGCCGCCGACGAAGCCCGCGGAGAGGTTGTAGATGAACGCGCCCAGCGTCGCCAGCGCCGTGGCGAGGACCACGTCGATCAGCGCCACCACCGCCGTGAAGGCGACCACCCGGGGCAGCGAGAGGAACGACTCCAGGTCGAAGCCGGCCGAGTCGTCCGAGCCGGTGGCCTCGCTGATCGTGCCGCCGACCGTGCTGAAGACGCCCATCGCGTCCAGCACCATCCACAGCACGGTCACCGCCACGATCGTGCAGATGCCCAGCGCGATGGAGAGCAGGAAGCTGACCTTCATCACCGACCACGGGTCGGCCTTCGCGATCCGCAACCGCGCCTTGCGGGTGCGCGGCACCGTACGGGCGCCCGTGCGCGACCGGCGTACGCCGGCGGCCGTCTGCTGCCCCTGCGCCTGGCTGTGCCCCTGCCCCTGGCCGTGGTCCTGCTCGTACGCCTGGCCGCCGCGGACCGCCGTGCGCGCCGCGGCGCCGCCGGGGGCCACGCCGGCCGGCGGGGTGTACGCCTGCGGCGGGTGGTGCGGCGCCGGCGGGGCGGCGGGGGCGGCCGTCGGCGGGGGCATCGGACCCTCGGGGGCACTGTCGTACGTGTACGCGTGCGCCTGCGGGTCCGCCTCGGGGCCCCCGGCTCCCGCGGAGTCGGGGGGGAAGCGTCTGCGCCCGCGCCTACCGCCGCGCCCGGCGCCGGCGCCGTCCGGACCGGGCGGGCCGTCCGGACCGGGCGGGGGGTCCGGCTGCGCGTACCCCTCGGCCCCCGCCGGACCGGCACCGGCGCCCGTGGCTCCACTCACGACCTACTCCTCGCCTTCACCGTCCGCGGCGGGGCCCGCGGCCCCGGCGTCCGTGCTCCCGGCCCCGTCTGCCCCATCTACGGCGTCCGCGGCGACGGCGGCGTCGGCGGCCTCCTCGACCTCCTCCGCCTCCCGGCCGGCTTCGGCGTTGCGCGCGATGCCGACCACGGCGTCCCGCTTCCCCAGGTTGATCAGCTGGACGCCCATGGTGTCACGGCCCGTCTCCCTGACCTCGTCGACCCGCGTACGGATCACGCCGCCGCCGAGCGTGATGGCGAGGATCTCGTCCGAGCCCTCCACCACCAGCGCGCCCACCAGCGAGCCCCGGTCCTCCACCAGCTTCGCCGCCTTGATGCCGAGCCCACCTCGTCCCTGAATGCGGTAGTCGTCCACGTTCGTACGCTTCGCGTAACCGCCGTCGGTGGCGGTGAACACGAACGTACCGGGCCGCACGACATTCATCGAGAGGAGTTCGTCCCCCGCGCGGAAGCTCATCCCCTTCACACCGGAGGTGGCGCGGCCCATCGGGCGCAGCGCCTCGTCCGTTGCGGTGAACCTGATCGATTGGGCCTTCCTGCTGACGAGCAGCAGGTCGTCCGCCGCCGAGACCAGCTCGGCGCCGATCACCTCGTCCGGCGAGCCGTCCGGCATCTCCCGCAGGTTGATCGCGATCACACCGCCCTGGCGCGGCGAGTCGTAGTCCTTGAGCACCGTCTTCTTGACCAGCCCGGCCTTGGTGGCCAGCACCAGGTACGGCGCGGCCTCGTAGTCCCGGATCGCCAGGATCTCCGCGATGTGCTCGTCCGGCTGGAACGCGAGCAGGTTCGCCACGTGCTGGCCCTTGGCGTCGCGGCCGGCGTCCGGCAGCTCGTACGCCTTGGCGCGGTACACCCGGCCCTTGTTCGTGAAGAACAGCAGCCAGTGGTGGGTGGTGGAGACGAAGAAGTGGTCGACGATGTCGTCCTCGCGCAGCCGCGTCCCGCGTACGCCCTTGCCGCCGCGCTTCTGGGCGCGGTAGTCGGTGCTCTTGGTGCGCTTCACATAGCCGCCGCGGGTGATCGTGACGACGATGTCCTCCTCGGCGATCAGGTCCTCGATGGACACGTCGCCGTCGAAGGGCACCAGCTGCGTGCGCCGGTCGTCGCCGAACTTCGTGACGATCGCCGCCAGCTCGTCGCTGATGATCAGCCGCTGCCGCTCGGGGGAGGCGAGGATCGCGGTGTAGTCGTCGATCTTCGTCTGCAGGTCGTCGTGCTCCGCGGTGATCTTCTGCCGCTCCAGGGCGGCCAGCCGGCGCAGCTGCATCTCCAGGATCGCGTTCGCCTGGATCTCGTCGATCTCCAGCAGGTCCATCAGGCCCGTACGCGCCACGTCCACGGTCTGCGAGGCCCGGATCAGCGCGATGACCTCGTCGATCGCGTCCAGGGCCTTCAGCAGGCCGCGCAGGATGTGCGCGCGCTCCTCGGCCTTGCGCAGCCGGAAGGTGGTGCGGCGGACGATGACGTCGATCTGGTGGTCCACCCAGTGGCGGATGAACGCGTCCAGCGACAGCGTGCGCGGCACGCCGTCGACGAGCGCCAGCATGTTGGCGCCGAAGTTCGTCTGCAGGTCGGTGTGCTTGTAGAGGTTGTTCAGCACGACCTTCGCGACGGCGTCCCGGCGCAGCACGATGACCAGCCGCTGGCCCGTACGCGACGAGGTCTCGTCCCGGACGTCGGCGATCCCCGTCAGCCGGCCGTCCTTCACGCCGTCGGCGATCTTCTGCGCGAGGTTGTCCGGGTTCACCTGGTACGGCAGCTCGGTGACCACCAGGCACTGCCGGTCCTGGATCTCCTCGACCTCGACCACCGCGCGCATCGGGATCGAGCCGCGGCCGGTGCGGTACGCCTCCTCGATGCCCTTGCGGCCGACGACCAGCGCGCCGCTGGGGAAGTCGGGGCCCTTGATGCGCTCCAGGAGCGCATCAAGCAGCTCGTCGTTCGACGCCGTGGGGTGCTCCAGGTACCACTGCACCCCGTCGGCGACCTCCCGCAGGTTGTGCGGCGGGATGTTCGTCGCCATGCCGACCGCGATCCCCGCCGAGCCGTTGATCAGCAGGTTCGGGAAGCGGGCGGGCAGGACGGACGGCTCCTGGGAGCGGCCGTCGTAGTTGTCCCCGAAGTCGACGGTCTCCTCGTCGATGTCGCGGAGCATCTCCATCGCCAGCGGCGCCATGCGGCACTCGGTGTACCGCATGGCGGCGGCCGGGTCGTTGCCCGGGGAGCCGAAGTTGCCGTTGCCGTCGACCAGCGGCATCCGCATCGACCACGGCTGCGCCAGCCGGACCAGGGCGTCGTAGATCGCGGAGTCGCCGTGCGGGTGGTAGTTGCCCATCACGTCGCCGACGACGCGCGCGCACTTGAAGTACCCGCGCTCCGGGCGGTAGCCGCCCTCGTACATCGAGTACAGCACGCGGCGGTGCACCGGCTTCAGCCCGTCGCGGATGTCCGGCAGCGCGCGCGACACGATCACGCTCATCGCGTAGTCGAGATAGCTGCGCTGCATCTCCGTTTCGAGCGATACGGCGTCCACGCGCAGCACGATGCCGCCGTCTTCGCCCTCGCCGTCCGGCTGCGGGTCGGGAGTCTGGGGAGTGAGCTCGTCGGCCATTGGGGGTCTTTTCTACCTTTGCGAAAGAGGTCTGGGAGGAGTCGGTCGCGCCCCGGGCGGGGAGTCCCGGGAGCCCGGGCGGGACCGCCCGGGCCGCGGCCGGCTCAGATGTCGAGGAAGCGGACGTCCTTGGCGTTGCGCTGGATGAACGAGCGGCGCGCCTCGACGTCCTCGCCCATCAGTACCGAGAACAGGTCGTCGGCCGCGGCGGCGTCGTCGAGCGTCACCTGGCGCAGCACGCGGTGCGCCGGGTCCATGGTGGTGATCCGCAGCTCCTCCGCGTTCATCTCGCCCAGGCCCTTGAAGCGCTGGATCGCGTCGTCCCTGACGCGCTTGCCCTGCGAGCGGCCCAGCTCCATCAGCTGGTCCCGCTCGCGGTCGGAGTAGGCGTACTCGAACTCGTCCCGGGTCCACTTGATCTTGTACAGCGGGGGCTGGGCCAGGAACACGTGCCCGCCCTCGATCAGCGGGCGCATGAAGCGGAACAGCAGCGTCAGCAGCAGCGTCTGGATGTGCTGGCCGTCGACGTCCGCGTCGGCCATCAGCACGATCTTGTGATAGCGCAGCTTGCCGAGGTCGAAGTCCTCGTGGATGCCGGTGCCGAACGCCGAGATCAGCGCCTGCACCTCCTGGTTCTGCAGCACCCGGTCGATACGCGCCTTCTCCACGTTCAGGATCTTGCCGCGGATCGGGAGGATCGCCTGGTACCGCGGGTTGCGGCCGGACTTGGCCGAGCCGCCGGCGGAGTCGCCCTCGACGATGAAGATCTCGCACTTGGACGGGTCATTCGACTGGCAGTCGCTCAGCTTGCCCGGCAGCGACGCCGTCTCCAGCAGCCCCTTGCGCCGCGTCAGGTCGCGGGCCTTGCGGGCCGCCACCCGGGCCGTCGCCGCCTGGATGGACTTGCGGACGATGTCCGCGGCCTCGTTCGGGTTCCGGTCCAGCCAGTCCGTCAGGTGCTCGTGCGTGACCTTCTGTACGAAGGTCTTCGCCTCCGTGTTGCCCAGCTTGGTCTTCGTCTGGCCCTCGAACTGCGGCTCGCCCAGCTTGACCGAGATGATCGCGGTCAGGCCCTCGCGGATGTCCTCGCCGGTGAGGTTGTCGTCCTTCTCGCGCAGCAGCTTCTTGTCGCGCGCGTACCGGTTCACCAGGCCCGTGAGGGCCGCCCGGAAGCCCTCCTCGTGGGTGCCGCCCTCGTGCGTGTGGATCGTGTTCGCGAAGGAGTACACGCCCTCGCTGTACTGCGTGTTCCACTGCATCGCGATTTCGACGGAGAGCTTGCGGTCGGTGTCCTCGGCCTCGAAGTCGATCACCGACGGGTGCACCGGCTCGCCCTTGCGCGAGTTCAGGTGGCGTACGAAGTCGGAGATGCCGCCTTCGTAGTAGTACGTGACGCTGCGCGCCTTGTCCTCGTCCGCGGCGCCCGCGGTGTCCGCGCCGGAGGTCTGCTTGGCCGCCGCCCGCTCGTCGGTCAGCGTGATCGACAGACCCTTGTTGAGGAACGCCATCTCCTGGAAGCGGCGGGAGAGCGTCTCGAACGAGTAGTCCGTGGTCTCGAAGACGTCGGCGTCCGCCCAGAACGTGACCGTCGTGCCGGTCTCGTCCGTCTCCTCGCCCTTCGCCAGCGGCTCGGTCGGGACGCCCAGCTTGTAGTCCTGCGTCCAGCGGTGGCCCTCGGTCTTGATCTCCACCGACAGCCGCGTCGACAGCGCGTTGACGACGGAGACGCCGACGCCGTGCAGACCGCCCGAGACCGCGTATCCGCCGCCGCCGAACTTGCCGCCCGCGTGCAGCACCGTCAGCACGACCTCGACCGCCGGCTTGTTCTCCGAGGGCACGATCCCCACTGGGATGCCGCGGCCGTTGTCGACGACGCGGACCCCGCCGTCCGCGAGCAGCGTCACCACGATCGTGTCCGCGTGGCCGGCCATCGCCTCGTCCACCGAGTTGTCCACGACCTCCTGCACCAGGTGGTGCAGACCGCGCTCACCGGTCGAGCCGATGTACATGCCCGGGCGCTTGCGTACGGCGTCGAGGCCCTCCAGGACCGTGATCGCACTCGCGTCGTACGCCGCGTCCTCGACGGCCTCCGCCTCCGCGCGGGCGTGGGCCCGTTCGGCAGCCGCAGCAGCCGCCTCCGCGGCGCCGTCGGCGCCTGGAGGCATGTTCTCGCTGGCAGGGATGTTGTCGTTGGGGTTGCCGGAATCGGCCACGAAGCGCCCTTTCTGGCACAGCGCTGGCCACTCTCCTGGCTGAGCGGGGAGCGGCCGCGTCGTTGTTGGTCGGCGTGTTCCGCAAGTGGGCGGGTTGCTCTCAGTCTACCGGTAGCCCACGACAGAATGGCGGTTTGCCGGTGCCTGAACCCGCATGTGGCGCCCTGAACATCTGCCCGCCGAGGGGGGGCGCATACACCGGGGCCTGCGGAGCCTCTGAGCGCCACTCAGCGCTTCGGGGCGTCAACCATGAGCTACTGTGACCGACCTCACTCCGCCACACGTTTGCCGCGGGTGTTTATCAGAACGTACGTACCTACCCGTACGTGTCCCCGGGGCCCTGGCTGCCGGGCGCCCGGAGCGGCCCGAAGCGCCGCCCGCCGCCACCCGGACCCACCACTTTGATCAGCTTCACGGTGCCCTGGCCCAGCTCCTCGTTCAGCCGCGCCACCAACTGCGGTGCCAGCAGCCGCAGCTGCGTCGCCCACGCCGTCGAGTCGCACTTCACCACGAGCACCCGCTCCTGCTCGTCGTACCGCTCGGGCGCGCAGTGCTGCGCCACCTCCGGCCCGACGAGCTGCGGCCAGCGGCCCATCACGCCGCCCACCGCCGCCGGCGCCTCCCAGCCGCGCTCAGTGATCAGCCGGCTCACCGCGGCGCCCAGCGGCAGCGGATCGCGGCCGTCGGCGCGGGCACCCGACCGCAGGCCACCGCCGCGGCGCGCCTGCCGGCGCTGCTGGGCGGCCGCACCCCGCGCGCGGGCCTCCGCGCGCGCCGCGCGCAGGGCGACGCGCGCCAGGTCGACGCCGGAAGGCTCGGGAGCCGCGGGAGACGCGGGTGCGGCGGGGTCCGCGGGAGGGTCGGGGCGCTCGGCATCCTCGGCACCCCCAGGGCGTACGGGGCGTACAGGCTCCTCGCTCATGTCCGCTCCACCCGCCCGTCGGCCACCGTGAACCGCACCCCCGCCAGCGCCCCCGGCACGTCCTCGGCCACCGCCGCCGTCACCAGCACCTGCTCACCGGGCGCCACCAGCTCCGCCAGCCGCTCCCGCCGCCGCACGTCCAGCTCCGCGAACACGTCGTCCAGCACCAGCACCGGCTCCCCGCCGCCCTCGCCGCGCAGCAGGTCGTACGACGCGAGGCGCAGCGCCAGCGCGTACGACCACGACTCCCCGTGCGACGCATAGCCCTTCGCCGGCAGCTCGCCCAGCTTCAGCACCAGGTCGTCGCGGTGCGGACCCACCAGCGTCACACCCCGCTCGATCTCCTGCTTGCGCGCGTCCGCCATCGCCTCCAGCAGCAGCCCGGCGAACTCCTCGCGCGTCCGCGCCTCCGCGAACCGCCCGCCCGCCGGCGACCGGTACTCGAAGGCCGTCGGACCGCCGCCCGGCGCCAACTGCTCGTACGCCTTGTCCACCAGCGGCTGCAGCACCGCGATCAGCTCCAGCCGCTGCGCCAGCAACTCCGCCCCGGCCCGCGCCAGATGCTGGTCCCACACGTCCAGCGTCGACAGATCCAGCTGCCGGCCGCCGTGCCGCCGCGCCATCGCGGCCGTCTTCAACAGGGTGTTGCGCTGCTTGAGCACCCGGTCGTAGTCGCTGCGCACCCCCGCGAGCCGCGGCGTCCGCGCCGTGACCAGCTCGTCGAGGAAGCGGCGCCGCTGGTCCGGGTCGCCCTTGACCAGCGCCAGATCCTCCGGCGCGAACAGGACGGAACGCAGCACACCCAGCACGTCCCGCGGGCGCACCTGCGACGAACGGTTCAGCCGCGCCCGGTTCGCCTTGCCCGGGTTCAGCTCCAGCTCCACCAGCTGCTGCCGGCCGTCCTGCGTCACCGCGGCCCGTACGACCGCCCGCGCCGCCCCCACGCGCACCAGCGGCGCATCCGAGGACACCCGGTGGCTGCCCAGCGTGGCGAGGTAGCCGACGGCCTCGACCAGGTTCGTCTTCCCCTGGCCGTTCGGTCCGACGAAGGCCGTCACCCCCGGGTCGAGGGGCACCTCCGCCCGCTCGTACGAACGGAAGTCGGCCAGCGAGAGATGAGACACGTGCATGGCCCGACGCCGACCTCCCCAGGCACCTAGCTAACGACCCAGCGAACACCCGGCCGGCGGCCGGCCGGCGCTGCCGCCGGCCACCGGCAAGCTACTTCTCCTCCTTGACCGCATGGCCGCCGAACTGGTTCCGCAGCGCGGCGATCATCTTCATCTGCGGCGAGTCGTCCTGGCGCGACGCGAACCGGGCGAACAGCGACGCCGTGATCGCCGGCAGCGGCACCGCGTGGTCGATCGCCGCCTCCACCGTCCACCGGCCCTCGCCGGAGTCCGCCGCGTACCCGCGGAGCTTGCCCAGGTGCTCGTCGTCATCGAGCGCCCGGACCGCCAGATCCAGCAGCCAGGAGCGGATCACGGTGCCCTCCTGCCAGGAGCGGAACACCTCGCGCACGTCGGTGACCGAGTCCGCGGCCTCCAGCAGCTCCCAGCCCTCGGCGAAGGCCTGCATCATCGCGTACTCGATGCCGTTGTGGACCATCTTCGCGAAGTGCCCCGCGCCGACCTTGCCGGCGTGCACGGCGCCGTACTCGCCCTCCGGCTTCAGCGCGTCGAACACCGGCTGCACCCGGGCCACGTGCTCGGCGTCCCCGCCGTACATCAGCGCGTAGCCGTTCTCCAGGCCCCAGACGCCGCCGGAGACGCCGCAGTCGACGAAGCCGACGCCCTTCGCGCCCAGCTCCGCGGCGTGCTTCTCGTCGTCCGTCCAGCGCGAGTTACCGCCGTCCACAAGCACGTCGCCGGGTTCGAGCAGCTCGGCCAGCTCGTCGACGGTCGACTGCGTGGCCGCACCCGCCGGCACCATCACCCACACCACGCGCGGGGCGGGCAGGGCGTCCACAAGAGCCCGCAGGCTGTGGACATCGGCGATGTCCGGGTTGCGGTCGTACCCGATGACGGTGTGGCCACCGCGCCGGATGCGCTCGCGCATGTTCCCGCCCATCCGGCCGAGACCCACAAGACCGAGCTCCATCACTGCCCCTTCGTCCAGCTGTGCGACATGTCCGGTCCGAGCCTACGCCGGACCTCAGCCGCTCAGCCGCACGGGCATGATCAGGTACTTGTACGCCTCGTCCGCCTCGGCGTCGAGCGCCGGCTTGCCGCTGAGCAGCGCCGGCTTCGTCGACGTCGTGAACGACAGCTGCGCCGCGGGCGAGTCGATCGCGCTCAGCCCGTCGAGCAGGAACACGGGGTTGAAGGCGATCGAGATGTCGTCGCCCTCCAGCTGCGCGTCGACTCTTTCCACAGCCTGTGCGTCGTCGCTGGACCCGGCCTCCAGGGTCAGCACGCCCTGCTCGAAGCTCAGCCGCACCGGCGTGTTCCGCTCGGCCACCAGCGCCACGCGCTTGACGGCCTCGACGAACGGCGCGGTCTCGATGACCGCCACCGAGTTGAACTCCGTGGGGAACAGCGTGCGGTACTTCGGCAGGTCGCCCTCGATCAGCCGCGTCGTCGTCCGCCGCCCGGCGCCCTCGAAGCCGATCAGGCCCTCGCCCGCACCGGCGCCCGAAAGCGCCAGCGTGACGATGTCGCCGCTGGTCAGCGACTTGGCCGTGTCCAGGAGCGTCTTCGCGGGGACGAGCGCCACCGAGGAGGCGTCGGCGGTCTCCGGCTTCCACAGGAACTCGCGGACCGCGAAGCGGTACCGGTCCGTCGACGCCAGCGTGACCGTGTCGCCCTCGATCTCGATCCGGACGCCCGTGAGCACCGGCAGGGTGTCGTCCCGGCCGGCGGCGATGGCGACCTGCGCGACGGCGGCGGCGAAGACCTCGCCGGAGACCGTGCCGGTCGCGGTCGGCATCTCCGGCAGCGCCGGATACTCCTCCACAGGCAGGGTGTGGAGTGTGAAGCGCGAGGAGCCGCAGACCACGGTCACGCGCACGCCGTCCGTGGAGATCTCCACAGGCCGGTTGGGAAGCGCGCGGGAGATGTCGGCGAGCAGCCGGCCGGAGACCAGGACCGTGCCGTCCTCCTCCACGTCCGCCTCCACGGAGACGCGGGCGGAGACCTCGTAGTCGAAGCCGGAGAGGCTGAGCGTCCCGCCGTCCGCGGCGTCGGCCTTCAGCAGCAGTCCGGCGAGCACCGGCGCGGGCGGCCGGGCCGGGAGGCTGCGCGCTGCCCACGCCACTGCCTCCGCGAGTACGTCGCGCTCCACCCGGATCTTCACGGAGACCGCCTCCTGGTGCTCTCGGCCCTTGCCGACTCGGTTGGTGTGGGGGACCAGTCTGACGCACGGCACCGACACAGGGGGCGGGTCGGGGTCAACTCGTCGCAGTCGGCCCGGGAGGCGGTCGAGCCGAGTTGTGCACAGCACCTGCTTCGAAGCGGATTCCGAGCTAGATACGTGTAGAGGTAGTAGTAGGGCCTGTGGAAACGGTGGAAAAGCCCGTCTGCCCAGGTCAGCCCGCGATTTTTACCCACAGGCGGGTTGGGGACGAGAAGTGGATAACCCGTGATTCCTGTGGACGGGGCCCGGCTGTGCACAGGCCGTTCACAGGGAGGGGCCACTTAGCCACAGGTCTGTCCCCAGAGTTACCCGGGTTTCCCCACAGCCAATCCTGCCCCTCGGTGTGACGGCTTTCACTCGGACCGGTGAAGGGGCGCGTTGCGTTGCCGAACAGTGGACAACATTGTGGACAGGCTGTGTACAGAGCGGTGTTTTCTGTGGGTGAGTGGTCCTCGGCGGTGGACAGCGCTCGGCGCCGCTCGCGGCGGTCATCGGTGTCCACAGCCTGTGGGCGACCGTCGCCCACAAATCCACATGCGGGTGAGCTGGGCAGACCCGAGTTGTCCAGATCGCGTCCACACCCGCCGGTGGGTAACTCGTGGATCCCCAGGCTGTGGACGGCGGACAGGGCGCCGAGTTGTGGAGAAGTGCCTGGTCCGGGCCGGGAATCGAACAGGGCGCGGGGGATCGGCTGTTCGGGTGCGCCGGCCGGAGACGGACGCGTGGGTGCGGCGTGGGGGCAGGGCGTGGGCACGGCGCGGCGTACCGGCGTGCGGCGGGAGGCGTGCGGAGGCGGGAGGACGCAGCGGGGCGGGAAGGCGCCGGGGACGGCCGCGGCGGAGCGGCTCAGCTGTTCTTGATGCGGTTGGTCAGCTCGGTGACCTGGTTGTAGATGGAGCGCCGCTCAGCCATCAGCGCCCGGATCTTGCGGTCCGCGTGCATCACGGTGGTGTGGTCCCGGTTGCCGAACTGGGCACCGATCTTCGGCAGGGAGAGGTCCGTCAGCTCCCGGCACAGATACATGGCGATCTGGCGCGCGGTGACCAGCACGCGGCTGCGGGAGGAGCCGCAGAGGTCCTCCACCGTCAGGCCGAAGTAGTCGGCGGTGGCGGCCATGATCGCGGCCGCGGTGATCTCCGGGGCCGCGTCCTCGCCGCCGGGGATGAGGTCCTTCAGCACGATCTCGGTGAGCCCGAGGTCGACCGGCTGGCGGTTGAGCGAGGCGAAGGCCGTGACCCGGATCAGGGCGCCTTCGAGCTCGCGGATGTTGCGGGAGATCCGGGAGGCGATGAACTCCAGCACCTCGGGCGGCGCGTTCAGCTGCTCCTGGACCGCCTTCTTGCGCAGGATCGCGATCCGGGTCTCCAGCTCCGGCGGCTGCACGTCGGTGATCAGGCCCCACTCGAAGCGGTTGCGGAGCCGGTCCTCCAGGGTGATCAGCTGCTTGGGCGGCCGGTCGCTGGAGAGCACGATCTGCTTGTTGGCGTTGTGCAGCGTGTTGAAGGTGTGGAAGAACTCCTCCTGCGTCGACTCCTTGCTCGCCAGGAACTGGACGTCGTCGACCAGGAGGATGTCCATGTCGCGGTAGCGCTTGCGGAACGTGTCCGCCTTGCCGTCGCGGATGGAGTTGATGAACTCGTTGGTGAACTCCTCGGAACTCACGTAGCGCACGCGGGTGCCGGGGTAGAGGCTGCGGGCGTAGTGGCCGATGGCGTGCAGCAGGTGCGTCTTGCCCAGGCCGGACTCGCCGTAGATGAACAGCGGGTTGTACGCCTTGGCGGGGGCCTCGGCGACGGCGACCGCGGCGGCGTGCGCGAAGCGGTTCGAGGCGCCGATGACGAAGGTGTCGAAGAGGTACTTCGGGTTCAGCCGCGCCGTCGGCTCGCCGGGGCCGGTGGCGGGGGCGGGCTGGGCGGCGAGCGGGCCGGGCGCGCCGCTGGGCGCGGGCAGCTCGACGTTGCCCATGGCCTGGACGAGCGGCGGGATCGGGGCGCCGGAGGGGCCGGGCCCGCCGGGGTGGCTCCCGGGGTGGCTCCCGGGGTGGGCGTACCTGTCGTGGGCGGGCCGCTGCGCGAGGTGGTCATGGGCCGCGTAGAAGTCCGTGCCGTCGGCGCCGACGGTGCCGTCCGGCTGCGCGCCGGGCGGGCCCGGGTGGTGGTCGGCGCGGGGCCAGGCGGCCGGCGCCGGGCGCGGCTGGGCGTACTCGGGGTACGTCGGGGCGGCGGTGGGCAGGTGGTCGTCCGCGGAGGCCGGGCGGCTGTACCCGTCGTACGGCGGCTCGGGGAGCTGACCACCGTGGCTCTGGTGCGGCGGCTGTGGCTGGTGCGTCTGATGCGGGGGCTGCTGATGTGGAGGCTGCGCGGCGGCGGTGTGGGGCAGGGGAAGGTGCGGGGCGCTGGAATGCGCGGGCTGCTCGTGCGCCGGCGGCTGCGACCCCTGGGGGGCGTGGGGCGCGTGCGGCCCGTGCGCGCTCGACTCGGGGCCCGGCCGCGTGGGCGCGGGCTGGGCCTGCTGCTGCGGCTGCGCCGGCTCCTGCTCGCCGGGGCTGACGGTGACGGCCAGGCCGATGGGCTGGTGGCAGGCGTGGCTCAGCGCCTCGGTGATCTTGGAGGAGAGGCGGCCCTCGAAGACGCCTTTGGCGTATTCGTTGGGTACGGCCAGCACGGCGGTGCCGGCGACGAGGACGAGCGGCTGGCAGTCCCGGAGCCAGCGGTGGTCCTTGGCCTCGATGCCCTGGTCGTCCGCGAGCAACCGCTCGAGAACGCGTGGCCAGACTGCAGCGAGATCGGCAGGCAGGTCGGCCACGGGGCACGCTCTTTCAGGTTACGGCAGGTCACGAAGGTGTGATCTCGGGACGGGCGGGATGGATCCGCGCAGGGGTCGGAAGTCCAGCCACGGTAGTCACGCCGAGCAGCACCATTCAAGTCGTTGTCCACAGGCTGTGCACAGTGACCGGTGGCGTGTCGGGCGCGCGGGGCCGGTTTGACCGGACGGCGCGCGCCCGCGTACCGTGTCGAGGTCGAGATGTCGACGGCTGCTGCCGCCTGCCTCCGATCAGTCTCAGGCCGCGACAGTGATCATGTCACGTGTCGGGCGGTGACGAGCGGCTCGAGGGCGCACGGTGGCAGCTGTTCGGCGCCTATCCACCCGAGACAACTCTCCTGGAGCCCCCGAGTGAGCAAGCGCACTTTCCAGCCGAACAACCGCAAGCGTGCCAAGACGCACGGCTTCCGGCTGCGTATGCGTACCCGCGCCGGCCGTGCCATCGTCACGGCCCGTCGCAACAAGGGTCGCGCACGCCTGTCCGCCTGACCCGCTGGTGTGCCGTGCTGCCCGCTGAGCACCGGCTGCGGCGGCGCGAGGACTTTGCCCGAGCGGTACGCCGCGGGCGGCGGGCTGGCCGCCCCCTGCTCGTCGTACATCTGAAGAGCGGCGGTGACCCGCATGCCGCCGGGGAGGACGCCTCCCCGCCGCGTGCGGGTTTCGTCGTCAGCAGGGCCGTCGGATCGGCGGTCGCGCGCAACCTCGTCAAGCGTCGCCTGCGTCATCTCATACGGGATCGGTTGGATCAGCTGCCCGCAGGTAGCCTGGTGGTCGTACGGGCGCTGCCTGGCGCCGCGGAGGCCGGTTTCGACCGGCTGCGCGATGACCTGGACGCAGCGCTGGGGCGGTTGCTGGGAAGGGCGCCGCGATGAAGTATCCGCTGCTTTGGTTGATCAAGCTCTACCAGTGGACCATCAGCCCGCTGCTCGGGCCGGTCTGCAAGTACTACCCGTCGTGCTCGCACTACGGCTACGAGTCGATCCGGCTGCACGGCGCGCTGAAGGGCACTGCCCTGACGGCGTGGCGCATCCTGCGCTGCAACCCGTGGTCGCTCGGCGGAGTCGATCATGTACCGCCTCGTAAGCGTCCGGTCTGGCACCAGCGGCTGCGCAGCCGGCTGGGCAAGACGCAGCCCAACGCCCAAGGAGCCTGATTCGTGGACACGATCCTCGGTCCTCTCTATACGGCAGTTTCCTGGATCATCGTCCAGTTCCACTCGCTGTTCAGCCTCGTGTTCCCCGAGGACAGCGGATGGGCCTGGGGTCTGTCCATCGTCGCGCTGGTGGTCGTGATCCGTATCGCCCTGATCCCGCTCTTCGTGAAGCAGATCAAGGCGACTCGGAACATGCAGGTGCTGCAGCCGAAGATGAAGGCGATCCAGGAGCGCTACAAGAACGACAAGCAGCGCCAGTCCGAGGAGATGATGAAGCTGTACCGGGAGACGGGTACCAACCCGCTCTCAAGCTGTCTTCCCATCCTCGCCCAGTCCCCCTTCTTCCTGGCGCTCTTCCAGGTGCTGAACAAGATCGCCGGCAATCACGAGGTCGGCGTCCTCAACGCCACGCAGGTCGAGCAGGCCCGTGAGGCCCACGTCTTCGGCGCCCCGATCGCCGCGAAGTTCATGGACAGCGCGAGCAAGGTGGAGAGCCTCGGCTCCTCGCTCGCCGACGTGCGGGTCGTCACCGTCATCATGATCGTGCTGATGTCGGGGTCGCAGTTCTACACACAGCGCCAGCTGATGACGAAGAACGTCGACCTGACGGTCAAGACCCCGTTCATGCAGCAGCAGAAGATGCTGATGTACATCTTCCCGCTCATGTTCGCCGTCTTCGGCATCAACTTCCCCGTCGGCGTCCTGATCTACTGGCTGACCACCAACGTGTGGTCCATGGGCCAGCAGATGTACGTGATCAAGCGGAACCCCACCCCGGGCAGCAAGTCCTACGCGCACCTGCTGGAGCGCATGCAGAAGCACGTCATCGACCGCGGCGGCGTTCGCGGTCGCCGGGACCGTTACGTCGTCAAGCAGATGGTCGCCAAGGGCAAGGACCGCAACGAGGACGAGAAGAAGTTCGTGTCGGCGCTGGCCAAGCACGACCTGCAGCCCCAGGCGGACGGCAGCGTGATCAAGAGCGAGACGCCGCTGTCGGACGCCAAGCCGGGCGGCGGCGACCCCGGTCGGCGCCAGCAGCCGAAGCGGCAGTCGAAGTCCCAGCGCCGCAGCCACGCCCAGTCTGGCGGCGCCGGCCAGCGGCAGGAGGGCGCCGACGATGACGCGGAGCCCGAGGACAAGAAGCCCGCGTCGAACTCTGCGAAGAAGAAGGCGGGCGGCTCATCCGGCCGCGGCGGTTCGGGTTCGGGTGGGAACGCCCGCAACGCGAAGTCCGGTCAGCGCAAGGGGCCGCAGCGGCCCAAGCACCCGTCGAAGAAGTAAGAAGGAGCCCCCACGTGACGGACACCGCTTCCGCGACCGGCGAGGCCGGTTCGGAGATCGAGGCCCAGCCCGAGAAGACCGAGGCCACGGCCGAGGACGTCCTGACGCGGCTTGAGCAGGAAGGCGAGATCGCCGCCGACTACCTGGAGGAGCTGCTCGACATCGCGGACCTCGACGGCGACATCGACATGGACGTCGAGGGCGGCCGGGCCTCGGTGTCGATCATCAGCGAAGGGGCGTCGGATCGCCAGCTGCAGAAGTTGGTGGGGCGCGACGGCGAGGTGCTGGAGGCGCTGCAGGAGCTGACGCGGCTGGCCGTACACCGGGAGACGGGTGACCGCAGCCGGCTGATGCTGGACATCGCGGGATTCCGGGCCCGTAAGCGGGAGGAGCTCACCGAGCTGGGCACCGAGGCCGTGGCGCGGGTGAAGGAGAGCGGCGAGCCGGAGAAGCTGCGGCCGATGTCCCCGTTCGAGCGCAAGGTGGTGCACGACGCGGTGAAGGCCGCGGGGCTGCGCAGCGAGTCGGAGGGCGAGGAGCCCGAGCGGCGCGTCGTCGTGCTCCCGGCCTGACCGGGTCGCACGTGTTCCACCCCTGGGCCGGTTGACCGACCGGCCCAGACTGCTCCCCCTGTCACCAGCCGTCGCTCGACCGCCGGCGCTCCAGCGAGAGGACGTCCCCGTGTCCGATGTTGCGGAACTCCCGCCGGTGCCGGAAGCCGCCGACAAGGTCTTCGGCGGCGCCCTCCCGGACGCGGTGCGTTACGCCGAGCTGCTTGCCGACACGGCGGTGACACGCGGGCTGATCGGCCCGCGGGAGGTGCCTCGGCTGTGGGAGCGGCACCTGCTGAACTGCGCGGTGCTCGGCGAGGTCGTGCCCGAGGGCGTCGCGGTCTGCGACGTCGGCTCGGGTGCGGGGCTGCCGGGGATTCCGCTGGCGCTGGTCCGCCCCGACCTGCGGATCACGCTGCTGGAGCCGTTGCTGCGACGGACCCGCTTTCTGCAGGAGGTCACCGAGCTGCTGGGCCTTGAACAGCAGGTGACGGTCGTCCGCGGCCGGGCCGAGGAAGTCCTCGGCACGCTGGAGCCCGTCCATGTCGTCACCGCCCGGGCGGTGGCCCCGCTGGACCGGCTGGCCGGCTGGGGCGTCCCGCTGCTGCGCCCGTACGGAGAGATGCTTGCGCTGAAGGGCGAGAGCGCCGAGGAGGAGCTGCGCGCCTCGAAGGCCGCGCTGCACAAGCTCGGCGTCACGGAGACGGAGATCGTGCAGGTCGGAGCCGATGTGGTGGACCCACCGGCAACCGTGGTGCGAGCCGTGGTGGGCGAGAGTCCGGGGGGTGTGCGCTTCGCCGCGAAGCGGGCGCGGGCCGCTCGCAAGGGCGGTCGCGGCGGGCACGGCCGACACCGCTAGTCTGCTCGTATCCTGAAGAGGGCCGATCGGTCCATTAAAGCCGCCTACCGTACATACACCGGAGTGTCGCTGCGGTGGTGCCCTCGGGGCTGTGCATCGTGTTTCACGTGAAACATCGTTCGTTGCTCCCCGGGATCCTCAGCCGAGGACGCGGTGCCCCAGATGCCCGCGGATCGGCTGTGGATAACAAGGAATCATCCACAGGAGAACGGACCTCGCTGGTTCGCGACCCCGAAAGCATGGCAGGCTCTGTGCAGTGCGAGTCTGAAGTCGAGGAGAGTGAATCCTTGCGGTCCGACGCCAATGTCGCGGGACCGATGGCCGATCCGGTCCCCGGTCCCCGCTCCGAATCGGCGGATGTTTCACGTGAAACTCCGCCTCCCATGGACGACACTCCGATCGGGCGTGCCGCTCAGCTCGCCGTAGAGGCGCTCGGGCGGGCCGGTCAGGGTCTGCCGCGCCCCGAGCGGACCCGTGTGATGGTCGTCGCCAACCAGAAGGGTGGGGTCGGCAAAACCACCACCACGGTCAACCTGGCGGCATCGCTGGCCCTGCACGGTGCCCGAGTGCTGGTCATCGACCTCGATCCGCAGGGCAATGCCTCGACCGCGTTGGGTGTGGACCACCATGCGGAGGTGCCGTCGGTCTACGACGTGCTGGTGGAGGCCAAGCCGCTGGCCGAGGTGGTGCAGCCGGTCCCCGATGTTGAGGGGCTGTTCTGTGCGCCGGCCACCATCGATCTCGCGGGCGCGGAGATCGAGTTGGTCTCGCTGGTGGCGCGGGAGAGCCGGCTGATGCGGGCGATCGACACCTACGAGCAGCCGTTGGACTACATCTTCATCGACTGCCCGCCCTCGCTCGGCCTGTTGACCGTCAACGCCATGGTGGCGGGCAACGAGGTGCTCATCCCGATCCAGTGCGAGTACTACGCGCTGGAAGGGCTGGGTCAGCTGCTGCACAACGTCGACTTGGTGCGCGGGCATCTCAACCCCAGGCTCCACGTGTCGACGATCCTCCTCACGATGTACGACGGGAGGACACGGCTGGCCTCCCAGGTGGCGGACGAAGTCCGCGGTCACTTCGGCGCCGAGGTGCTGAGGACCAGCATCCCGCGATCGGTGCGCATCTCCGAGGCACCGAGCTACGGGCAGACGGTCCTCACCTACGACCCGGGGTCGAGCGGCTCGCTCTCCTATCTGGAGGCGGCTCGCGAAATGGCCCTGCGCGGCATGAGCGGGCAGGGCGAGGCTCATCACGAGCAGCACGACGGAGGGGCTCAGTGACGGAACGACGCAGAGGACTGGGCCGCGGGCTGGGGGCGCTGATCCCCGCCGCCCCCACTCCCGCCGATGACTCGGGACCGCTTGTCGGCGGCGCCACTATGTCGCCGGGTGCGGTGCCGGTCATAGTGTCGGAGCGGGCGCCCCAGCACGAGACACCGGGTTACGAGGAGCAGCCGCCGCCGGAGAACGCCTACGAGGCGACGCCGGCCGTCGAGGGCGCCGTGGAGGGCGGCGAAGTGGCCGGTGCGCACTTCGCCGAGGTTCCGCTGGACGCCATCACGCCGAACCCGCGGCAGCCGCGTGAGGTGTTCGACGAGGACTCCCTCGCCGAGTTGGTCACCTCCATCCAGGAGGTCGGGCTCCTCCAGCCGGTCGTCGTCCGCCGACTGGGTCCGGACCGCTATGAGCTGGTCATGGGTGAGCGCCGCTGGCGTGCCTGCCGTGAGGCCGGCATGGAGCAGATCCCGGCGATCGTCCGAGCCACGGACGACGAGAAGCTCCTCCTGGACGCGCTCCTGGAGAACCTGCATCGGGCACAGCTCAACCCGCTGGAAGAGGCGGCCGCCTACGACCAGTTGCTGCGGGACTTCGCGTGCACGCACGACCAGCTGGCCGACCGGATCGGTCGCTCGCGCCCTCAGGTCTCCAACACGCTGCGGCTGCTGCGGCTCTCGCCGCCCGTACAGCGGCGGGTGGCGGCCGGGGTGATCTCCGCGGGCCATGCGCGGGCGCTGCTGTCCGTGGAGGAACCGGGAGAGCAGGACCGGCTGGCACACCGCATCGTGGCCGAGGGGCTGTCGGTGCGGGCAGTCGAGGAGATCGTGACCCTGATGGGGTCGGAGCCCAAGAGCGGGCGCCGGCCGAAGGCGCCCCGGGCCGGCAACCGGATGTCTCCGGCGCTGACCGATCTGGCGTCCCGGCTCTCCGACCGCTTCGAGACCCGGGTGAAGGTCGACCTCGGCCAGAAGAAGGGAAAGATCGTCGTCGAGTTCGCCTCGATAGAGGATCTGGAGCGCATTCTCGGCTCGATGGCCCCCGGCGAGGGCAGGGTGTTGGAGAAGAAGCTGAGCGACGAGGACGCCGACGACGACGAGTGACCGCTCCTCTCGCCGATCCCGACGAGACAGGCCGCGGAGGGAATCCGCGGCCTGTTTTGTTGTCTCCGGATACGATGCATACGGGTATCGAGGGGGATGCCGGTGAAGGAGAGGATCGGGCTTCATGGGGCGAAGGCTCGTACCGCTCACCCTGGACAACCTCCCGGACGTCCCCAAGCGTTGTCGCTCGTGTGTCTTCTGGGAGCTGGACCCTGTCAATGGTGAGGCGGCCGTCAAGTCCGGCCGTCCGGAGCTGGAGAAGGAAGCCTGGATCTCCGCCGTTCTGCTGGAGTGGGGATCCTGCGGCCGGGTCGTCTACGTAGACGATGTTCCGGCCGGGTTCGTGATGTACGCCCCGCCCGCTTACGTGCCCCGCTCCCTCGCCTTTCCGACGAGCCCGGTGTCAGCGGACGCCGTCCAGCTGATGACCGCGTGGCTCAACCCGGGATATCAGGGTCAGGGTCTCGGCCGGACCCTCGTCCAGACCGTCGCGAAGGATCTTCTGCGCCGCGGCGTGAAGGCCGTCGAAGCCTTCGGGGACGCGGCCTGGAAGGAGCCGGCGTGTGTGCTGCCGGCGGACCACCTGGTGTCGGTCGGCTTCAAGACCGTACGGCCCCACCCCCGTTATCCGCGGATGCGGTTGGAGCTGCGCTCCGCGATCTCCTGGAAGGAGGACGTGGAGTTGGCGCTCGACAAGCTCCTCGGCGCCGTGCAGAAGGACCCGGTGCTGCGACCGCTCTGATGCCGGCCGCGTACGACGAAGGGCCCGTCCGGGGACGGGCCCTTCGTATGTCCGCGACTGCGGTTCACGCTCCACGCTCACGACGATGTTTCACGTGAAACGGGGGCGCTTTCTCAGGCGAGGAACTCGTTGAGGTCGCGCTCCAGAGCGGTCTTCGGCTTGGCGCCGACAATGGTCTTCACGACCTCGCCGCCCTGGTAGACATTCATCGTCGGGATCGACATGATGCCGTACTTAGCGGCCGTTGCCGGGTTCTCGTCGATGTTGAGCTTGACGATGGTGATCTTCTCGGGGTTCTCCGCGGCGATGGCCTCCAGCGACGGGGCGATCTGGCGGCACGGGCCGCACCAGGCAGCCCAGAAGTCCACCAGTACGGGCTTGTCGCTCTTGAGAACCTTCTCCTCGAAGTCCGCGTCAGTTGCGGTCACCGTGGCACCGGCCATGGCGTACTCCTTACGTCGTTGTGCGTTGATGGCTGCTCGGTCTCAGACGGCGTCTGCGACCTTCTCCGGCTCCGCCGACTTCTGCTCGTCGGCGATCGCGGCGAGGTAGCGCTCGGCGTCCAGAGCCGAGGCGCAGCCCGTCCCGGCCGCGGTGATCGCCTGGCGGTAGGTGTGGTCGACGACGTCGCCCGACGCGAAGACCCCGGCGAGGTTGGTGCGCGTGGAGGGGGCGTCGACCGTGAGGTAACCCTCCCCGTCGAGTTCCAGCTGTCCCTTGAACAGCTCCGTGCGCGGGTCGTGCCCGATGGCGATGAACAGACCCGTGACCGCGATCTCGGACTCCTCGCCGGTCTTGGTGTTCCGCAGGGTCAGACCGGAGACCTTGTCCCCGCCGTGGATGGCAGAGACCGCGCTGTCCCAGATGAACGAGATCTTCGGGTCGGCGAAGGCCCGCTCCTGCATCGCCTTGCTGGCTCGCAGGCTGTCCCGGCGGTGGACCACCGTGACGCTGCGGGCAAAGCGGGAGAGGAACGTCGCCTCCTCCATCGCGGTGTCGCCGCCGCCGACGACCACGATGTCCTGCTCGCGGAAGAAGAAGCCGTCACACGTGGCGCACCACGAGATGCCCCGGCCGGACAGCTCGTCCTCGCGCGGCAGCCCCAGCTTGCGGTGCTGCGAACCCGTGGAGACGATCACGGACCGGGCGCGGTGCACGGTGCCCGCCGTGTCGGTGACGGTTTTGATGTCGCCCGTGAGGTCGACGGCCACCACATCGTCGGGTACCAGCTCGGCGCCGAAGCGCTCCGCCTGGGCCCGCATGTTGTCCATCAGGTCCGGACCCATGATCCCGTCGCGGAACCCCGGGAAGTTCTCCACGTCGGTGGTGTTCATGAGAGCACCACCGGCGGTGACAGCGCCTTCGAAGACCAGCGGCTGCAGCGCGGCGCGGGCGGTGTACAGCGCGGCGGTGTACCCCGCCGGCCCCGAGCCGATGATGATCACGTTGCGGACGTCGCTCACGGACTCTTCCTTGTCTACGACCGGCTGCCTGAAGGGGCGGGGACCGACTACGTCCTGTCCCTCTCTCCCCACCCAACGGATCCTACGGGCCGGACATTCCCGATGCGGGGCGGGCGTGGTTCAGGGGCGTCGGAAGGTGTCGTGCCGCAGGATCTCGCCCGGCTGGTCCGGCGAGGCTGTGCAGGAGGAATCCACCACGTAGGCGTCCACTCGCTGGGGGTCGCCGGTGTGCGGCAGCACGACCACGTAGGCAGGGGTTCCCTCGTATGTGTCGGTCTGGGCCGCGAGCGGGGCCTCTGTGCGGTTGACGGCGGCCCGTACGCACTCGGGCAGCTGCGGGGAGTCGCCCTCGGTCATGAAAGGCCCGTCCTCGGTGCCGGCCGCACCCTCGCCGGCGTCGTCGCTCTCCCGACTCTCCGGCTGCTGGAGCATGCCGAGAACGCGGGACTCAAGCGAGGCGGCGTTCAGCGGCGCCTGGCCGCCGCCCTCGCTCGGCATGGTCTTCGGGGCGCTGTCCCGGGAGCCGTCCTGGGCGGCGGACACATCCGCATTGCCCGCCCGGTCTCCGCTGCTCCCCGGGAGCTGGATGAGCACGATGCTCAGCGCGACGATCGCCGCCGCCCCCGCGGCGCCGAGAAGAACGCGCGGCCAGCGTCGCGCCCGTCGGCCGGGGCCGGTGGTGTCCGCGCGGTGTGCGGCGGGGCGGCGGTGCGAGCGGCTCGGCCGTGTTTCACGTGAAACAGACTCGCGTGGCGCGGGTACAGGGAAGTCCGGCGACGCGGTTTCACGTGAAACATCGGCCGCTGACACATCGGCGGCGTAGCGCGCCTCGGCCGCCAGCGCCGCGTCGATACGTCCCGCGATCTCGGCCGGCATCGGGGTGGGGTCAGGGAGGCTGCCGAGGAGTCCGCGTACGCCGTCGAGGGCTTCCCGGATCTCCCGGCAGGTGGCGCACTCGTCGAGATGGCGATGGAGCTGCTGGCTGCGGGCGGGGGACGTCAGACCCTCGGCGAGGTCGGCCAGCTCGTCGACCTCCGGGTGCCCGTCGCCGGTGCCGGATGGCTGCGGGGTCTGCGTCACGACTTCTCACCTCCGCCCTTCGCCGCACGTACGTCGTTCTGCTCTGCCGTCGGTGGGACGGATGCCCCCGGCGCCGGGTTCCGTCCTCCTGCCCCGGAGCCGGCGGCGGACAGCCGCAGATGACGTACGAGCGGAAGGAGGCGGGCGCGACCGCGGGCGCAGCGACTCTTCACGGTACCCGCGGGAACGCCGAGGATGTCGGCCGCCTCCGCCACGGGGTAGCCCTCCATGTCCACGAGCACCAGGGCGGCCCGCTGCTCCGCGGGCAGGGTCGCCAGCGCCTGGCGTAGCTCACGACCGGTGTCCTGCCGCTCCGCGGGCGCCTCGGCGGACTCCTCCGGCTCCAGCAGCTGCTCGAAGTGCTGGGTGTCCGCGACCGGTGCCGCGCGGCGGCTGGCGGCCTTGCGGGCCCGGTCCAGGCAGGCGTTCACGGTGATGCGGTGCAGCCAGGTGGTGACGGCGGACTGGCCGCGGAAGGTGTGCGCCGCGCGGAACGCCGACAGCAGCGCGTCCTGCACGGCGTCCGCGGCCTCCTCGCGGTCGCCGAGGGTGCGGAGCGCCACGGCCCACAGCCGGTCCCGGTGGCGTCTGACGATCTCGGCGAAGGCGTGCGGGTCCTCACCGGAGACATGGCGGGCGAGGAGCGTGCGGTCATCGACGTCGCCGCCGTTGGCGTCTTCCAACGCCGACCCCTCCCCAGGTCGAGTGCTGCGTGCTCAGCTCCGAATTTCGATGTCGGAGATCTTGCCACGGAAGTTCCCCTCGGCCGACGGCGGAATCTCCGTGAGCCACAGCAGAACGTACTGGGTGACGACCGGCTTGGTGGGCTTGAGCGTCAGATTGGTGCCTGTCGCGGCGTCGAACTCCTCGAAACCGGCGAGCTCCGTCGGCATCGACGCCGCGTCCTGCGGGGTGGCCATGGCGGTCACGTCGGTATCGCCGATGAGGGTCACCTTGGCGCTGCCGACGCGCTTGGCCTCACCGAGGTCCAGGATCAGCCCGACGCCCTCCTTGAGGTTCCCGAAGACCGCGCTGGTGTACCACTTGGTCTCCCAGTAGCTCGTCGGGTCGGAGTCGTAGGCCGCGGGGACGCTGCTCGGGCTCTCGCTGCCGGTGCCGTACGGATCGAAGTCCCGGGCGCTCTCGATCTCCACCGGCTTGCCGCCGGACTGGCGCCCGCCGCCGGAGCCCCCGCTCCCGGGCTGCGCCGCCGAGTTGCCGGAGTCGCCGTTGCGGCCGTCGTGGTTGATCAGGGCGTCGGCGAGCTGCCAGCTGGCCAGGGCCAGCGCGACGATCAGCAGCACGGACACGCACCACTTCACGGCCTTCCCGGTACGCCCCGGCAGCGCGGGCGGAGCAGGCGGTCGTGCGGTGGCGTTGGGGCGTACGGCGGGCCCGCCGGGGCGACCGCCGCTCTGCGCGTAGCCCTGCTGGTACGTCGTCTGCTGGTACGGCGCGGGCCGCCGGTACTGCGGCTCCGGGGGGCGGATGCGGGGCAGTTCGGCAACCGCGGTGCTCAGCTCGGCGGGTGTCGTGCACGGCCGCGCGTGCGCCGCGGCGGCGGGGGAGCCGGCCGCGAGCGCGCGCATGGCGAGCTCTGACAGCCCGCGGTGCACCCCCGCGCGCACCTGGTCCGGGGCGATGAGGCCGACGTGCTTGGGTAGGCCCGCCAGCCCGTAGGCGTCCCCTTCGTACGGCCAGCGGCCCGTCAGGGCGGCGTACAGCAGGGCGCCGACGGCCTCGGTGTCGGTGCGCTGCGGGTCGTCCGCCTCGGTGCCGTACAGCGCCGCGTGCACGGACAGCCCGCGGATGCGCCACTGTCCGCTGCCGGTGCGCAGCACGGCGGACGGCGTCAGCCTGAGGTGCGCGAGGTCCTTGCGGTGGGCGGCGGCCATCGCCTGGGAGACCTGCGTGACGAGTTCGTACGCCTCGTGCGGCTCCAGCGGCGTTCCGCCGACGAGCAGCGTGGACAACTCGGTGGCGTCGGGGAGCCACTCGTGGACCACGTAGACGACGCCGTCCTCCTCGACGGCGTCGAGGACCTGGACGAAGCGCGGGTCGCCGATGAGGGCTGCGGCGCGCGCGGCGTCGAGCACGGCGCGGGCGTGGGCGTGCCCGGCGGCCAGGACGTGCACGCCGACGGCGCGGCGCAGCTTCTCGTCGACCGCGCGCCAGCTGCTGAAGCCGTCGAGCCGGGTGACGCACTCCTCCAGCCGGTAACGCCCGGCGAGTTTGTGGCCGCTGTGCATGTCGACGGCGGGAACGCCGCCGCGGGGCGGTTCCTCGGGCGCGGCGGGCTCCGCCTCCGCCGCGGAGGGCTCGGCGGCGGGAATCTCCGCGGCAGGAGGCTCCGCGGACAGGGTCTCCGCGGCCGAGGTGTCGGCAGCGGGGGTCTCGGCGGCCGGGTCCCCCGCGGCACCGGCCGGTTCTTCCGTGTCCGCAGCGTTCATCGTGTCGGCCGCATCGCTGCGGCCGGCCGCCGAGCCGTCGACGGCTGCCGTGCTCCGTTCCGCCACCGCCGTTCCTGCCTCCCCAACTCTCGTGTCGTGCAGCCGCGCCAAGACAATTGTGCTCACAGGCTTCCGTCATCCACGACACATGGCGATGACGGAAGGTTGTGCCCCCGGTTACCGGCCGAGGCGGCCGCGGACCATTCCCATCATCGCGTTCAGCTCCTGGATCCGCATCCGCCGGGCCGCCACGTAGAAGATCGCGCCGAGGACGACCGAGCCGACGACGAGCGCGGCGAGTGATCCGGTGACGCCGTGGCCGAGCTTGTCGGTCACGACCCACGCGGCGGCGCCGCCGGCGAGCGCCGCCGGGATGCTGGCGCCGATGAGGCGGGCGTACGTGCGGACGACGTGGGCGCCGTCCAGGTCGTTGGTCCCCATGCGCTGCTTCAGCCGCCGCCAGGCGACGCCGACGCCGACGGTGTACGCGATGCCATAGCAGGCGGCCATGCCGATGACCGCGTGCCGGTCGGGCAGCAGGAGGAAGGCGATCGCCGCGCCGGTCGCGAAGACCGCGGCGACGATCAGCGTGTTGTAGAAGGGCGTGCGGGTGTCCTCGTAGGCGTAGAACCCGCGCAGCACGACGTACTGCACGGAGAAGGGGATCAGCCCGAGGCCGAAGGCCATCAGGACGTACCCGATCGAGGCGGCGGGGTCGCTGCCGACCGCGGCGAACAGCAGCGTGCACATCGGGATGCCGAGCGCGACGAGGGCGAAGGCGATCGGCACGATGGCGACGGCCGAGGTGCGCAGGCCGTGCGAGATGTCGTCGCGCACCGCCGTGGGCTCGCCGTCGGCGGCGGCCCGCGAGATGCGCGGCAGCATCGCGGCCATCACCGACACGGTGATGATCGCCTGCGGCATCTGCCAGATCAGCAGCGCGTTCTGGAAGGCCATGATGCCGGTGCCTTCGTGGCCCTCCTCGGAGGCGGAGTCGCCGGCCCAGGTGGCGAGCTGCGTGACGACGAGCATGCCGGCCTGGTTGGCGAGGACGAAGAGGAACGTCCACTTGGCGAGCTTGGCCGCCTTGCCGAGGCCGTGCCCCTTCCAGTCGAAGCGCGGCCGGATCTTGAAGCCCGTCTGCCGCAGGTACGGGATCATCGCCAGCGCCTGCACCACCAGGCCCAGCAGCGTGCCGACGCCGAGGAGCCGCACACCCTCCGCGGGGATGGTGTCGACGCCCATCGTCGAGGAGTTGTGCGTGCCGTAGACCCAGAGGAAGAGGCCGAAGGTGGCGATGATGACGATGTTGTTGAGGACCGGGGTCCACATCATCGGGCCGAAGCTGCCGCGCGCGTTGAGGATCTGCCCCATCACCACGTGGATGCCCATGAAGAAGATGGTGGGCAGGCAGTACTGCGCGAAGGTGATGGCGACCTCGTTGGACTGCGGGTTGTCGGCGATCGTCACCGACATCGCGGGGATGAGCAGCGGTGCGGCGAACACGGCGACGAGGACCATCCCGCCGAGGAGGACCGAGACGAGGGTCAGCAGCCGGTTGGCGTAGGCGATGCCGCCGTCGGGATCGTTCTTCATCGCGCGTACGAGTTGCGGGACGAAGACGGAGTTGAGGCCGCCGCCGATGGTGAGGATGTAGATCATCGTCGGCAGCGTGTACGCGACGGTGTACGTGTCGCCGAGGACCGCGACGCCGAGCGCCGCGGAGATCACCAGCGTGCGCAGGAACCCCGTGATGCGCGAGACGAGGGTGCCCGCCGCCATGACGGCGCTGGAGCGGGCCAGGCTCGCGACACGGCCCCCGCGGGCGCGCTGCGGCGGTACGGGTGCGGGCCCCGCGGGCTGCGGCTGGAGACCCATCGGGGGCGGCTGCGGGGCGCGCTGGTCGCGGAAGAGGTGGGCGAAGGCGTCCGGCTCCGGCTGCGCCGGCCCGCCGGCCCGGGTGACGAGGTCGTCGACGCCGACGAACTGCGCGCCCTGGTCGCCGTAGGGCAGATGCCGCGTGGGGCCGTCGGGCTCGGGCGCGGGCGGGCCGGCCCACTGCCGGGGGTCCGGGCGGTAGTGCGGCGAGGGCGGCTGCTGGTACGGCGGCTGGGCCGCGGGCTGGCTGCCGGGCGGCGGCGGGGGGTGGGCGGCGTGGTCGTAGAGCGCGTCGCCGAGGGGGTCGGTGCGCTGCTGGTACGGGTCGGGGGCGTAGGCGTCCTGGAGGTACGGGTCCTGGGGGTAGGGCGGCGACGGGGCCGCGGCCTGGGCGGGGTGGCCGTACGGGTCCTGGGGGGCGGCGTGCGGGTGCTGCTGGTGGCCTTGGTGGCCCTGGGGATGGTGCGGGGCCCGGGGGTCGCGCGGGGGGTACGGGGACCGCGGGTCGTGCGGTGCCTGCGGGCTTCCGGCGTACGGGTCAGCGGGCTGCGCGTAGGGGTCCTGACCCGGCTGGGCGGGATGGCCGTACGGGTCGGGCGCGGGCTGCCCGCCCGGCGGCTGACCGCGGTGTGCGGGGGGTGCGGGGGGCGCGGGCTGGGCGTACTGAGCGGGGTGGCCCTGCTGTGCGGGCCCGCCGTGCTGAGGGGGCTCCGGCTGCCCGTAGTACGGCTGCTGGCCCTGATGACCGGGTTGGCCCTGATGACCGGGCTGCCCGTGGTGGCCGGGCTGCGCGTACGGGTCCGGAGCCGGGGCCCCGGGGTGGGCCGGCGGTGCGTGCTGCGCGTAGGGATCCGGAGCGGTGGGGTGGGCGTAGTGACCGGGGGGACCCTGCGCGTACGGGTCGGCGGGCGGCGGCGCGTAGTGCCCCTGGGCGTACGGCGCGTAGGGGTCCTGGGCTCCGGGCGCGTACGGGTCCGACGCGTACGGGTCGGCGGCGTTCTGCGGGTCGGCCGGGGGCTGCTGCTGGGCAGGGGGCGGCGGCGGGCCGGCAGGCGGCGGATTCGCGGGATCGCCGGTGCCCTGACTGCGGTCACCGTCGTACGGCGCGTTCATCGACACCCCACAAGGGTCATGGCCGGCCTGGAAACGGCCTGGTCGCTCTCACCGCTCCACTCTCTCACTGGCACCCGACCGGGCACCGCTTTCCGCGTCGGTGTCGTCGGCGCTGTCGCCGCCGGTGAGGTGCGTGCCGGGTGCCTTCCTGTCGGCTTCCCCGGTATCGCCGTCGCTACCGGGTTCCGCCGTGTCCTCCGGATCCCCGGCGGCGTCGGCGCCGCCGTCCCCGTCCCTGTCCCCGTTTCCGTTCTCTTCCCCGTTCCCGTCGGCCCCACCGTCCGCGTCCGCCGTCTGGGCGGCGCGCTTGCGCTGCGTGTACATGCGCACCCCGGCGAGGACGAGCAGCAGGATCCCGGCGCCGATGACGAGCAGCACCGTGGAGGTGATGGACGTCACCTCCACCTGGAACGTCTTCTTCTCACCGAAGGGCCTGCCGTCCGCGGTGAAGAGCTGGGCGGTGATCTTCACCGGGCCGCTGGCCCGTGCGGAGGCCTCGAACTTCACCGACGTGCTGCGGCCGCCCGCCACCTCGATGGACTGCGTGCCCTCCTCGATCCGCAGCCGGCTGGGCACGTCCGACGTCAGCCGCAGCTCCAGCCCGCGGACGTCCTGCAAGAGGTTGTTCTGCACGGTCACGGGGATCGTGCCGCTGTTGCCGGAGAGGGTGAGGTCGGACTTGTCGATGAGCTGCACCTGCGAGGTGACGTCCTCTAGATAGTCCTGTACCCCTTGGCGGAACGCCTCCGCTTCCGCCTTGCGACCGCGCCACTGCGTGGACATCTCGCGCAGCAGCGCGTTGCCGAAGGGCACGGTCACCCGCAGGCTGTCGTCGAGGATGTCGGAGAAGTTGTCGAGCTGCTGCCGGGTGGCGAGGATCCGGTCGAACGCCTCGCGGGGGATCTCCTGCTTCCGCAGCCGCTCCGGGTACGCGCCGGTGCCCGGCACCGTGCGGTTGGCGGCCGGGTCCGCGGGTTCCACGGCGGCGCCGCTGAGGTTCAGCGGCGTCATCCACGTACTGGTGTCGAGGTCGCTGATCGCCTCCGCCATGGCCTGTGCCTGGCCCAGCGTGGGGGTGCGCTGCGGCGCGACGACGATGCTCCGCTGCATGTTCGGCTGCTGCAGGGTCGTCACGAGCGTCTGGGCGAGGAACTCCTGGATGGCCAGGGAGAACGTCTCCGCCCGGCTCATGTCCCCCTCGAAGGCCCGGGAGAGCTGTGCGTCGGCCACCACCGCCGTCTGCCCGCCGCCGATGGGGCGGGCCGCGGTCGGGGTGTACGACAGACCGTTCTCGCTCATGCTGTCGCTGCGGGCGAGGATCCACTGCGCCCCGGCCGCGCCGGCGACGCCGACGACGCGCCGGTCGATCGCGCCCTCCGCGGGCCAGGCCACGTCGGTCTCCGGCTCGGTGTTCAGGACCGACTCCACGGTCTTGCGGCCCAGGTCGGTGGCGTCGCCGAGCTGGTCGAGGGTTCCGGAGATCTTGCGGCCGCGGTGGGCGATGGAGGCCAGGTCGGGGTCGCCGAAGGGCAGCGCGACGACCTCGCGGCCCTTGACGGCGTTCTGCAGGTCGGCCAGCCACTGCCGGGCGGTCTCCTGGCCCTTGCCGGGGACGGTCTCGCCGTCCTCGGTCGTCACGTTGTACGGGTCCGCCATCGCCGCCGCCGTGACCAGCAGATCCGGGTCGATGACCCACGTGACGGGCAGCTCCTCGCCGAGCGCGACCATCTGCTGCAGCCGGCCGCCGGGCTCCATCTGCTCCAGCAGGCCGTCGCTGGCGAGCACCGGGGTCTGCTCCTCGTCCGCCTCGGTGCGCGCGGTCAGCTGGGGGGTGGCGATGACGGGCCAGACGAAGGTGAGCCGGGTCTTGGTGGACAGGTCGTCCGGCTGCCAGGGCAGGAAGGTGTGCTCGATGCCCAGCACCTGCTCGTAGCCGGCGTCCGCGGAGGTCCCGCTGAGGGAGACGGCGAGCTGGTACACGCCGGGCGCGTCCAGCGGCAGCCGGTCCACGGGAATCGTCATGCTGAATTCGCGGGTCATCCCGGGGGCCAGGCTCTTCAGCTCCTGGGTGCCGGGGCCGTCGATCTCCACCCCGTCGTACTCCGAGAGCCAGCCCGTGCGCTCGGTGGCGTCGGTGACCGCGCTGCGGCTCGTCAGCGGCCCGCTGAGGCGCAGCGAGACGTGCGGGTCGGCGATCTTGGCGTCGGTCCTGTTGGTGACCTTCCCGGTGACCGTGAGGTCGTCGCCGCCGGAGGGCACGGAGGGGTCCAGGTAGTCCACGGACACGTTCACCGAGCGGGAGCCGGACGGCTGCGCCCGGGCCTCGCCGGCCGCCGGCAGCTGTACGAGCGCGGCCGGCAGCAGCAGCGCCACGAGCAGCAGGGCGGCCAGCAGCCGCCGGTGGGCCGGGGGACGGGCGGGAGAGCCGCCCGGGGACCCGGTGAAATGTGCCAGCTCGGCCACGCGCTCGCCCGTCCTCGTCGTCCTCGTGCCCGGCCCGCGGCCTTGTGCCGCCTGCCTTGGACCCCGATGGTAACGAGGTGCGGGACGCCGGGTGTCGGGGACTGCGTCAACCCTCCGGCACCCGTACACCTGATCGACACCGGGGCGGTACGGAGGCGCCGTGGAGGGTGGGCAGTTGCGGTCCCGCTGTACGCGGGCCGTACTCTGTTCTGTTGTGCCGAACGCCCGCGAAGACCACCGAACCGAGCAGGCCACGCTGAGCCGTGCCCAGCGCAGCGCCGTCAGCGAACTGCTGCGCGTCTCCCCCGTCGCCGACGACCTGGCGCACCGCTTCCAGGACGCCGGCGTCCGGCTGGCGCTGGTGGGTGGATCGGTACGGGACGCGCTGCTCGGCCGGCTCGGCAACGACCTCGACTTCACCACCGACGCCCGCCCGGAGCGGGTGCTCGACATCGTGCGTCCCTGGGCGGACGCGGTGTGGGAGGTCGGCATCGCGTTCGGCACGGTCGGCTGCCGCAAGGGCGACCTGCAGATCGAGATCACCACGTACCGCTCCGAGGCGTACGACCGGACGTCGCGGAAGCCGGAGGTGTCGTACGGCGACTCCATCGAGGAGGACCTCGTCCGCCGCGACTTCACGGTCAACGCGATGGCCGTGGCGCTGCCGGAGAAGGAGTTCGTCGACCCGCACGGCGGCCTGGACGACCTGGCGGCCCGGGTGCTGCGCACCCCGGGCACCCCGCAGGAGTCCTTCGGCGACGACCCGCTGCGGATGATGCGGGCCGCGCGGTTCGCGGCACAGCTGGGCTTCGAGGTGGCGCCGGAGGTCGTCGCGGCGATGACGGACATGGCCGGGCGGATCGAGATCGTGTCCGCCGAGCGGGTGAGGGACGAGCTGAACAAGCTGCTCCTCTCCCCCCGCCCGCGCCTGGGCCTGCGGCTGCTCGTCGACACCGGCCTGGCCGAGCACGTGCTGCCGGAGCTGCCGGCGCTGCGCCTGGAGCGCGACGAGCACCACCGACACAAGGACGTCTACGAGCACTCCCTGATCGTGCTGGAGCAGGCCATCGCGCTGGAGGAGAACGGGCCCGACCTGGTGTTGCGGCTGGCGGCGCTGCTCCACGACATCGGCAAGCCGCGCACGCGCCGGTTCGAGAAGGACGGCCGGGTCTCCTTCCACCACCACGAGGTGGTGGGCGCCAAGATGACCAAGACCCGGATGACGAAGCTGAAGTACTCGGGCGACCAGATCAAGGACGTCTCCCGGCTGGTCGAGCTGCACCTGCGGTTCCACGGCTACGGCACCGGCGAGTGGACGGACTCCGCGGTACGTCGCTACGTGCGTGACGCCGGGCCACTGCTCGACCGGCTGCACAAGCTGACCCGCTCCGACTGCACCACCCGCAACAAGCGCAAGGCCTTGGCCCTGCAGCGCGCCTACGACGGGCTGGAGGAGCGCATCGCCCGGCTGCAGGCGCAGGAGGAGCTGGACTCGATCCGGCCGGACCTCGACGGCAACGAGATCATGGAGATCCTCGGTATCGGCCCCGGGCCAGCGGTCGGCGGCGCGTACCGGCACATGCTGGAGCTGCGGCTGGAGCACGGGCCGATGGAACACGAGGCCGCGGTCGAGGCGCTGCGTGCGTGGTGGGCAGAGCAGAATCCGCCGGCGTAGGAGCAGAATCCGCCGGTGTAGCCGCCGCGGGCGTCACGTTTCACGTGAAACATGCGGCTCGGCTCCGCCGTCCACGTCCACAGGCGCGGGATGCCCCTCGTCCTTGGACGCCTGTTTCACGTGAAACATCGACAAGGCGACGCCTGCGTAGACCACCGTGACACCCGCCACGAGCACCGCCGAGCGCCCGTCCGCGGGCAGTAGCACCGCCGCGGCGGCGGCGGCCACCACGAAGGCGATGTTGAAGAGCATGTCGTAGAGGGAGAAGATCCGGCCGCGGTAGGCGTCGTCCACCGACGACTGCACCACCGTGTCCGTCGTGATCTTGACGCCCTGCGTGGTGACTCCGAGGACGAACGCCGCGACCAGCAGCGGCGCCGGTGCGAACGACAACGCCAGCATCGGCGTCAGCACGGCTGCCAGCGCCGCGCACAGCGTCATCCAGCCGGTCCGGCCCAGCCGGATCACCAGCCACGGCGTCACCACCGCCGCGACGAAGAACCCCAGCCCCGACAGACCGACGGCCACGCCGAGCAGCGCCATGCCCTCGTCCTCCCCCTCGGACCAGGCGTAGCGGCACAGCATCAGCAACATCACGGTCAGCGCCCCGAAGCAGAAGCGCATCAGCGCCATGGCGGACAGCGCCCGCGCCGCCTCGCGCCGCTCGCCCAGATGGCGTACCCCCGCGACCAGGCCGCGTGCGGTACTGGCGACCGCCGCGGCGATCCGCGGCAGCACCAGCTCCGGGTCCGGCCCCAGCGACCCCGGCGCCATCCGCAGCGCCGCCAGCGCCGCGCCCAGGTACAGCCCCGAGCCGACCAGCACGGTCGCCGCGTCAGCCGTGCTCCCCTCGGGCCCGGCCAGCCCGACGAGGAAAGCGACGCCGCCGCCGGCCGTGGCGGCCAGGGTGCCCGCGGTCGGCGACAGGGAGTTGCCGACCACGAGTTGTTCCTCGGTGTCCACCACGCGCGGCAGCGCGGCGGAGAGCCCCGCGAGCACGAAGCGGTTGACGGCGGTGACGGACAGCGCCGACAGATAGAACAGCCCGTCCGGCACCCCGGCCAGCAGCAGCGCCGCGGTGCCCGCGGCGAAACCGGCGCGCAGCAGGTTCCCGTACAGCAGCACCTGCCGGCGCCGCCAGCGGTCCAGCAGCACGCCGGCGAAGGGGCCGATCACCGAGTACGGCAGGAGCAGCACGGCCATCGCGGAGGCGATGGCGGCCGGCGAGGTCTGCCGCTCCGGGGAGAAGACGACGTACGCGGCGAGCGCCACCTGGTAGACGCCGTCGGCGCCTTGGGAGAGCAGCCGTACGGCCAGCAGCCGGCGGAAGCCGTGCAGGCGCAGCAGGCTGCGGAGGTCGCGGACAACGGGCATGGCGTTCAGCATCACATGCCGAGGGGCCCCGGGCTGCAGCCCGGGGCCCCTCGGGACGGCGAGTGTCGGCGGCGGCGGTGGCGGCGTCTAGCGCGCGTCTAGCGCTCGACCTCGCCGCGGATGAACTTCTCCACGTTCTCCCGCGCCTCGTCGTCGAAGTACTGCACGGGCGGGGACTTCATGAAGTACGAGGATGCCGACAGCACCGGGCCGCCGATGCCCCGGTCCTTGGCGATCTTCGCGGCGCGCAGCGCGTCGATGATGATGCCCGCGGAGTTCGGCGAGTCCCAGACCTCCAGCTTGTACTCCAGGTTGAGCGGCACCTCACCGAAGGCGCGGCCCTCCAGACGTACGTACGCCCACTTGCGGTCGTCCAGCCACGCGACGTAGTCCGAAGGACCGATGTGCACGTTGTGCTCGCCCAGGTCGCGGTCGGGGATCTGGGAGGTGACGGCCTGGGTCTTGGAGATCTTCTTGGACTCCAGCCGGTCGCGCTCCAGCATGTTCTTGAAGTCCATGTTGCCGCCGACGTTGAGCTGCATCGTACGGTCCAGGATGACGCCCCGGTCCTCGAAGAGCTTCGCCATGACGCGGTGCGTGATGGTGGCGCCGACCTGCGACTTGATGTCGTCGCCGACGATCGGCACGCCTGCCTCGGTGAACTTGTCCGCCCACTCCTTGGTGCCCGCGATGAACACCGGCAGGGCGTTGACGAAGCCCACGCCGGCGTCGAGGGCGCACTGCGCGTAGAACTTCGCGGCGTCCTCGGAGCCCACCGGCAGGTAGCAGACCAGCACGTCGACCCGGCGGTCCCGCAGCACCCGCACGACGTCGACCGGCTCCTCGGCGGACTCCTCGATCGTCTCGCGGTAGTAGCGCCCGAGGCCGTCGAGCGTGTGGCCGCGCTGCACGGTCACGCCGCTGTTCGGCACGTCGCAGATCTTGATGGTGTTGTTCTCACTTGCCCCGATGGCGTCGGCGAGGTCGAGGCCAACCTTCTTGGCGTCGACGTCGAACGCCGCGACGAACTCGATGTCACGGACGTGGTAGTCGCCGAACTGGACGTGCATCAGTCCGGGCACCCGGCTGCCCGGGTCGGCGTCCCTGTAGAACTCGACGCCCTGCACCAGTGACGCGGCGCAATTGCCCACGCCGACGATGGCTACGCGAACCGAACCCATTGACGGTTGCTCCCTGTTGTTCGTTGAGGCCGTGCCAGGGCAGGACCTCAGTTGGCGGTGTCGTCGGACGGGTCCGGCCGGGTACTGTCCCGGTCACGGGGCAGGCCGCCCGTCTCTTGTGAACCGGCGTCTCCCGAAGAGCGCTCGTCGCGCCCCGCCCGTTCGCTCTCGATCAGCTCGGTCAGCCAGCGCACCTCGCGCTCGACGGACTCCATCCCATGCCGTTGAAGTTCCAGGGTGTAGTCGTCGAGCCGCTCGCGCGTGCGCGCCAGCGACGTCCGCATCTTGTCCAGACGCTCCTCCAGCCGGCTGCGCCGGCCTTCGAGCACCCTGACCCGTACGTCCCGCGACGTCTGGCCGAAGAAGGCGAAGCGGACGCCGAAGTGCTCGTCCTCCCACGCCTCGGGCCCGGTCTGGGCGAGCAGCTCCTCGAAGTGCTCCTTGCCCTCGGCCGTCAACCGGTAGACGATCTTGGCGCGCCGGCCCGCCAGCGGTACGGCGGGACCGTCCTGCGGCGCAGAAGCGGTCTCCTCCGTCAGCCATCCCTGTGCAACGAGGGTCTTCAGGCAGGGATAGAGGCTGCCGTAGCTGAACGCGCGGAACACCCCCAACGAGCTGTTGAGCCGTTTTCGCAGCTCATAGCCGTGCATGGGGGACTCGCGGAGCAGGCCGAGGACGGCGAATTCCAGGACGTCGGAGCGTCTGCTCAACGCCGCCTCCTCCCGTGCCGCGGTGTCCCGCGTTGTTATGCCGAGCCGATGTGTCGTACTGATGTATCGGCTCGATATATCCAACGATAGAGCGGCCCTCCGGCGGCGGCAAGTGAGGGTTGTGTGAACGGCGTCACATCGACGCGCTCAGGCGCGCCGAAGTGTCCGGTATGGCGCGTAATACCCGGCGCAAAGCGGTCAGCGGCGGTGCGTACCCTGTTCCGCATGCTTGGTGAAGGGAACCGGGAGCCGCCTTCGGACGTCTTCGTCCTCGGTACAGTGCGGCTGGTTGCCAAAGGACAGAGAACCGGTCGCGCATCGGGGGGACCGGCTGACAGTACGCGCCCACAGGCGATGCCACCTGTTCGAGGAGTAGTCCCTTCATGAGCGAGCACCGACGCAAGCCGCCGAACAGCGGCCGCGGAGGAGGCCGTCACGGCGCACACTCCGGCCGCCACGGGGCGCCTGGCGCAGACGCGGGCTACGGAGCCGGCCGCCGCGCCGCCGGAGGCGGTGGCGGTGGCGGCCGACGCCGCGCCGGCGGCGGCAACGCCGGCGGCACCGGCACCGGCTACGGAGCCGGCGCGGGCGCCGCGGCCGGCGGAGCCGCCCGCAGCGGCGGGCACGGCGGCGGCGGGTACAGCGACGGACGCGGCCACTCCGCCGCCGGCGGCTACGACGGCCCGCGCCGCAGGCGCCGCCCCGAGCCGCCGCCGCGCAAGCGGTTCATCGACTACCCCCGGTCGAACCACACCGGCCTGCGCCGCTGGCTCCCCTCCTGGAAGCAGGTCACGGGGATGTGCGTCCTCGGCTTCGGCCTGCTCGTCGGCCTGTTCTTCCTCGGCTACATGCTGGTGAGCGTGCCCGACGTCGCCGCCGCCGCCAGGGCGCAGAACAACGTCTACTACTGGTCCGACGGCACCCAGATGGCCACGTACGGCGGTGAGAGGAACCGCCAGCTCGTCGATCTGGAGGACATCCCGAGGGAGATGCAGAACGCGGTCATCGCCGCGGAGAACGCCACCTTCTACTCCGACCCGGGCATCGACCCCAAGGGCATCACCCGCGCCGTCCTCAACATGGCGGGCGGCGGCTCCACCCAGAGCGGCTCGACCATCACCCAGCAGTACGTGAAGAACGCCATGCTCAACGACCAGTCGCAGACGCTCTCCCGCAAGGTCAAGGAGCTGTTCGTCTCCATCAAGGTGGGCGCGAAGGTCGACAAGAACGAGATCCTCGCCGGCTACCTCAACACCGCGTACTACGGCCGCGGCGCCTACGGCATCCAGGCCGCCGCCCAGGCGTACTTCCGCGTGGACGCCGAGGACCTCAAGCCCGACCAGTCCGCTTTCCTCGCCACCGTCCTCAAGGGCCCCGACCTCTACGACCCCCAGGGCGGCTCCGTCCCCGGCGCCACCCCGGAGGCCAACACCGAGCGGGCCAAGGCGCGCTGGGAGTGGATCCTCGACCGGCAGACCGAGGTCGAGCTGGACGGCGAGAAGATGATGTCGCCGGCCAAGCGGGCCGAGTACGACGAGTTCCCCAAGATCGCGAAGTACAACCCCAGCGCCGGCCTGACGGGTCAGAAGGGCTATCTCATCGAGACGGCCAACAGATACGTCATGAAGACCTCCGACATTACCAAGGAGCAGCTGGAGCGCGGCGGCTACCGGATCTACACGACCTTCGACAAGAAGAAGGTCGCGCAGATGGAGCAGGCGGTCGACGACGCCCGCAAGGAGTACCTCGACCCGAAGAAGCGGGAGAAGGACAAGCACGTCCAGTTCGGCGGGGCCTCGGTCGACCCGGAGACGGGGAAGATCGTCGCGCTCTACGGCGGCGAGGGCTTCGACAAGGACCACTTCAGCAACAACGCCGACACCCTCGGCGTGCCCGTCGGCTCTACCTGGAAGCCGTTCGTCCTCGCGTCCGCGTTCGATAACGGCACGTACCTCAGCGACGGCGAGGCGATCTCACCGGAGAGCAAGTACAACGGCAACAACGACATCATCATCCGGGACCAGAACGGCGACCCGATGCCCGGGCCGGGAGGCGAGGACTTCCGGCAGGTCAACGAGGGTGACAACAGCTACGGATACGTCGACCTGAACATGGCCACCGGGCTGTCCATCAACACCCCGTACGTCCAGCTCGGCATCGACGTGGGATTGGACAACATCCGCAAGACGGCCGAGGACCTCGGCATCCTCGAGGACTCGATGGACCCGAACAACAACGCCTCCTTCTCCATCGGCACCTCGACCCCCAGCGCCATCCGCATGGCCAGTGCGTACGGAACGTTCGCGGCCTCCGGTGAGCACATCGAGCCGTACTCCGTGACGAGAGTGGTCAAGGACAGCAAGGAGCTGGACGGGTACGGGGCCGAGGAGCACCCCACCGAGCGCGGCATCGACGCCAACGTCGCCGACACCGTGACGAAGGTGCTGAAGGAGAACGTCATCGAGGGCGAGTTCGGCGAGTACGGCTCCGGCACCGGCGCCGCCGCGCTCGACCTCGACCGGCCCGCGGCCGGCAAGACCGGTACCACGGACAAGAACAAGTCCGCCTGGTGGGTGGGCTACACCCCGCAGCTGTCCACGGCCGTCACCCTCTTCCGTACCGACCCGCGGAGTGAGAAGCAGGAACTGCTGTCCATGAACGGGACCGGCGGTTTCGACTCCATCCACGGTGGCGCGATCCCGACGGAGATCTGGACCTCCTACATGAAGGCCGCCCTGGCGGGCAAGGACGTGGAGGAGTTCCCGGAGCCGGGCCCGCTGGGCGAGATCGTCGACGGCGGCGGCGTGCCCGACCCCTCCCCGACCGAGACCGTCGACCCCGACCCGACCCAGTCCATGCCCACCGACGAGCCGGTCGACCCGACCACCAGCCCGCCGCCCTCGACGTCGCCGCCGCCCAGCCAGACGTGCGAGCCGTGGGACCTGGAGTGCCAGTCCGGCGGCGCGACGAACGGCGGTGATCCCGGCGGGGAGACGGACGGGGAGACCACGACCGGCGGCGAGACGACGGGGGAGACGACCGGCGGCGAGACGACCGGAGAGACGACCACCGACGGCGGCTGGGACAACGGCGGCCAGAACGGCAACGGAGGAACCGACGACGGAGGAGTGATCCCATGACGGTCGCCACCGTGCGCCCGGCCGACGCGCCCTCCGGCACGGCCGGAGTCCCCGCCCCGTAGGCCGCCCGTCCGGCCCCCGGTCGCCCGGTCCCCGGTCCCCGGTCGCTGGTACGCGGCCGGGGCCGGCCCGGCCGGGCGGCGGGGCCGGCGGGCCCGTAGCCCCGTCCGCAGCCCCTTCACCGCGCGGTACGCGGACGCCCGCCTGCGCCCCCACCCCCGTACGGCAGGATGGCCCCATGACGAGCGTCGACCACGACCCGGCCCGGCGGCCGGCCGCCGCCGGGGCGCCGGACGGGCCGCCCGTGGCGCCCACCCGGCACGACGAGATCGCCGCCCGCGGCGGCGAGGTCCTCGGCGGTCCGCTCGGCCGCCGGGCGCTGTTCGGCGGCTCCTGGTGGACTCCCGTGCGGGTGGTGGCGCTGGTCGCGATCGGGATGTTCGCGCTGGGCATGGTGCAGAAGTACCCGTGCTACGACGGCGCCTGGTTCTCCGGCGCCAACGCCCAGTACACCCGCGCCTGCTACTCCGACATCCCGCACCTCTTCCAGGGCCGCGGCTTCGCCGACGACCTCACGCCGTACTTCGACAAGATCCCGCCGGAGACCTCCGGCGGCATGGAATACCTCGAATACCCGGTCCTGACCGGGCTGTTCATGGAGGTCGCCGCCTGGCTCACCCCGGGCGGCGACGACCTCGTGCACCGCGAGCAGGTCTACTGGCTCGTCAACGCCGGCATGCTGATGCTCTGCGCCGCGATCGTCGCCGTCTGCGTCGCCCGTACGCACCGCCGCCGCCCCTGGGACGGCCTCCTCGTCGCCCTCGCCCCCGCGCTCGCGCTCACCGCGACGATCAACTGGGACCTGCTGGCCGTCGCCCTCACCGCCGCCGCGATGCTCGCCTGGTCCCGTAGCCGGCCCGTGGCGGCCGGCGTGCTGCTCGGCCTCGCCACCGCCGCCAAGCTGTACTCCGTGCTGCTGCTGTGGCCCCTGCTGCTGCTCTGTCTGCGCGCCGGACGGCTACGGCAGTTCGGCACCGCGACCGCCGCCACCGTCGGCGCCTGGCTCGTCGTCAACCTGCCCGTGATGATCAAGGCGCCGGACGGCTGGGCGAAGTTCTACACGTTCAGCCAGGAGCGGGGGGTCGACTTCGGCTCGTTCTGGCTGATCATCTCCCAGCGCTCCGGCGAGCCCCTGGACGACGCCAACATCTACGCCGCCTGCCTGATGGTCCTCGGCTGCCTCGGGATCGGCGCGCTCGCGCTCACCGCGCCGCGCCGTCCGCGCTTCGCGCAACTGGCGTTCCTGGTCGTGGCGCTGTTCATCGTCACCAACAAGGTCTATTCGCCGCAGTACGTCCTGTGGCTCATCCCCCTCGCCGCCCTCGCCCGGCCGCGCTGGCGGGACTTCCTCATCTGGCAGGGCTGCGAGGTCGCGTACTACCTGGGCATCTGGCTCTACCTCGCCTACACCAACGGCGGCGAGGACGCCAAGGGCCTGCCCCCGGACGGCTACCACGTGGCCATCGCCGCGCATCTGCTCGGCACGCTGTACCTGTGCGCGGTCGTCGTCCGCGACATCGTCATGCCGGACCGCGATCCCGTACGCCGCCTCGGCGACGACGACCCCGGCGGGGGCGTCCTGGACCGGGCGCCGGACGTGCGGGTGCTCGCCGACGCGGGCCACGGGCGGCACGCGGCGGGCGGGCCGGCGGCGCCCGGGGCACCGGGGGCGCCGCGGGTGCGGTGGGGAACGGAACGGGTCACGAAACCCGGCCGGGTGTCCCCCATCGAGTGAACCCGGGCACCGTGAGAAGGGGGTCTGGGGGCGAAGCCCCCGGGATTCCTTGTCGGGGAACCACAGCGGAGCGGCTCAGCGCTCCACCACCCGGTCCGGCTGCGTCGTCGTGTGCCGCAGGTGCGCGACCATCTCGTCCCCCTGCACCGGAGCCGACGACTCCGCCGGCAGGTACAGGATCGACACCTGCATGTGCGGAGGCTCCGCGAACCAGCGCTGCTTGCCCTCCCACGTGAACGGCGACAGGTTGCGGTTCACCGTCGCCAGCCCCGCCCGCGCCACGCCCTTCGCCCGCGGCGTCAACCCGTGCATCGCCTTCGGCGCCTCCAGACCCACGCCCTGGGACGTACCGCCGGCGACCACCACCAGGTGGCCGTCGCCCGACACCTTCTGCTGCCGGTAGCCGAAGCGGTCGCCCTTCGCCACCCGCGTGACGTCCAGCACCGTGCCGCGGTACTCCGTCGCGTCGTGGTTCCCCAGCCACAGCCGGGTGCCGATACGCGCCCGGAAGCGCGTCTGCGGGAACTGCCGCTGCAGCTGCTCGAACTCGTCCGGCTGCAGATGGCTGACATACATCGTGTGCAGCGGCAACCGCGCCGCGCGCAGCCGGTCCATCCAGGCGATGACCTCGTCCACCGCGCTGGAGCCGTCCGTACGGTCCAGCGGCAGGTGGATCGCGAAGCCCTCCAGCGTCACGTCCGACAGCAGCGACGCCAGCTTCGGCAGCTCCTCCTCCGTCACCCCGTGCCGCCGCATCGAGCTCATCACCTCGATGACGACCCGGGCCCCGACCAGCCGCCCCACCGCGTCCACCGACGCGACGGTGCGGATCACCCGCGTCGGCAGCGGCACGGGCTCCTCGGTCAGCTGGTACGGGGTGAGGACCAGCAGGTCGCCGCTGACGAAGTCGCGCGCCCGCGCCGCCTCGTACACCGTGCCCACCGCCAGTGGGCCCGCCCCCAGCCGGGCGGCCTCGGCGGCCAGGCGCTCGTGGCCGAAGCCGTAGCCGTTGCCCTTGCAGACGGGGACGAGCCCGGGGAACTGCTCCAGGACGTGCTGCTGGTGTGCGCGCCAGCGCGCGGAATCGACGTAGAGCGTGAGCGGCATGGCGGTCGGTGTACCTTCCTTCGCGGTGTCGGAGGCCCTTTCCTTCACGCGCAAGTCCGCAGCTTCACGCGCGAGTCCGCCGTGGTCAGCGGCGGGACATGTAGATGTCGAGAGCCTTGTGGAGCAGCTTATTCAGTGGGTAGTCCCACTCGCCCAGGTATTCGGCGGCCTGCCCGCCCGTGCCCACCTTGAACTGGATCAGCCCGAAGAGGTGGTCGCTGTCGACGAGCGCGTCGCCGATGCCGCGCAGGTCGTAGACGTGCGCGCCGGCGGCGTGCGCGTCCTTCATCATCTGCCACTGGATGGCGTTCGACGGCCGCACCTCGCGCCCGTGGTTGGCGGAGGCACCGTACGAATACCACACGTGCCCGCCCACCGTCAGCATCGTCGTCGCGGCCAGGCACTCGCCCTGGTAGAGCGCGAAGTACAGCCGCATCCGGCCCGGCTCCTCGGCGTTGAGCACCTTCCACATGCGCTCGAAGTAACCCTGCGGGCGCGGGCGGAACTTGTCGCGCTCGGCCGTGATCTCGTACAGCCGCTGCCACTCGCCGAAGTGCTCCAGACCGCCCTGCACCACCTCGACGCCGGCCTTCTCGGCCTTCTTGACGTTCCGCCGCCACAGCTGGTTGAAGCCCTTGAACACCTCGTCCAGGGACCGCCCCGCCAGCGGCACCTGGAAGACATAGCGCGGCTGTACGTCGCCGAAGCCCGCGCCGCCGTCCTCGCCCTGCTGCCAGCCCATCCGCCGCAGCCGCTCGGCGACCTCGAACGCCTGCGGCTCGACGACGTCGGCGTTCACGTCGCGCAGCCGCTTGACGTCCGGGTCGGCGATGCCCGCCTTGATCGTCGGCGCCTCCCAGCGGCGGATGATCACCGGCGGGCCCATCTTCACGGAGAACGCCCCCTGCCGCTTCAGGTGGGCCAGCATCGGCGTCAGCCAGGCGTCGAGGTTCGGCGCGTGCCAGTCGATGACCGGCCCCTCCGGCAGGTACGCCAGATACCGCTTCACCTTGGGCAGCTGCCGGTACAGCACCAGGCCCGCGCCCACCTGCCGGCCGTCGGCGTCGAACCAGCCCAGGTTCTCCGAGCGCCACTCGGACTTCACGTCCGCCCACGCCGGCACCTGGCAGTGGCTCGCGGCGGGCAGACTGCGGACGTACGCCAGATGCTGCTCGCGGCTGATGGGCTGCAGGGTCAGGCTCATGGCGGCGCTCCTCGTGCTGCGGCGGGTTGCCGACTGCGGCAGGCTTCTCGCGGGTGAAGCCTACTGCGGGGACGCCGCACCCCAGGAGGGAAGGCCCGAAGCCGCACGGGCTGCGGGGACGGGGAGCGAGACGGGGCTACGGGGGCGGGGAGCGGGCCGGGGGCGCCGGGAGCCGCTGACCCGGGAACGGAGTGCTCGATCGCGCTAGAGCGAGAAGCCGCCGCGCGCCATCGCCAGGAAGAAGCCGAGCCCGGCCGCCCCCAGTCCGAGGAGCATCGGGAACCGCTCCCGGGTCGTCGCGGAGATCATCTGCCCCCACGCCCCGGTGACGATCCCGATCAGTCCCGTCCACGTCGCCGGCACGTGCAGGCCGTGCCACTGCGCCAGGACGAGCGAGACGGCGCCGAACACCAGGGTGATGGCGAGCAGCGTGTCCGGTGCGACGTGGTGCTTGCCGTCGCCGGCGAAGAGGCCGATGTCCCGCTGCGGGGGCTGTACTGCCTGAGGCATAGGGCACCTCCATGCCCGTATGGCGGCGCGGGCTCCAGGGTCGTACGTCGTACGTGACGCCGCTCACACCCGTTGTGTATAGATTGCCGGGAATCGAGGCCGGATTTCAACCGGAAGGGCCGCTGCGGGTACTGTGTGCGGTCTGTAGCGGAGTCTGCCCAGGCCATCCCACCGCACCGGCGCCCCATCCGGCGCCGCCGCCGCGGGTTGTCAGTGCCGGGCGCTACCGTTGCGACGCAATGAAGAACCTCCTGCCACGGAGAGACCGTGGCCGCCGAGTCCAGAGGAGGTGGGTTCCACAATGCGTCACTACGAGGTGATGGTCATCCTCGACCCCGATCTCGAGGAGCGTGCAGTCTCCCCGTTGATCGAGTCCTTCCTGTCCGTGATCCGTGAGGCCAAGGGCAAGGTGGAGAAGGTCGACACCTGGGGCCGTCGTCGTCTCGCTTACGAGATCAAGAAGAAGCCCGAGGGCATCTACTCGGTCATCGACATCCAGGCCGAGGCCGATGTCGTCAAGGAGCTCGACCGGCAGATGAACCTCAACGAGTCGGTGCTGCGGACCAAGGTCCTGCGCCCCGCAATCCACTGACGACAACCGACGAGTAAACGACGTACGAGTAACCGAACCGACTAGCCAGACCGCACCACCCGGCACCACCCGGCAGCAACCGCGAGAGGTCAAGACATGGCAGGCGAGACCGTCATCACCGTCGTCGGAAACCTGACCGATGACCCCGAGCTGCGCTTCACGCCGTCCGGCGCGGCCGTCGCGAACTTCACGATCGCGTCGACGCCCCGGACGTTCGACCGGCAGACGAACGAGTGGAAGGACGGCGACCCGCTGTTCCTCCGCGCTTCGATCTGGCGCCAGGCGGCGGAGAACGTCGCCGAGTCGCTGACGCGCGGCACGCGCGTGGTTGCCCAGGGCCGGCTCCGCCAGCGTTCGTACGAGACCCAGCAGGGCGAGAAGCGGACCGTGGTGGAGCTGGAGGTCGACGAGATCGGCCCCGCGCTCCGGTACGCCACCGCCAAGGTCACCAAGACCACCGGCAGGGGCGGCCAGGGCGGCGGCTTCGGCGGTGGCGGTGGCGGTGGCCAGCAGGGTGGCCAGGGCGGCGGCTGGGGTGGCAACTCCGGCGGCGGCCAGGGCGGCCAGGGCGGCGGCGCGCAGGGCGACCCCTGGGCGACGTCCGGCGGCGGCGGTCAGCAGGGCGGCCAGGGCGGCGGCTGGGGTGGCAACTCCGGCGGCGGCCAGGGCGGCCAAGGTGGCCAGGGTGGCGGTTACTCGGACGAGCCCCCGTTCTGACCCCGGACTCCCCGGGGCGTGACGAGGGTGCTCGTACACCACACTTCTTGATCACACTGGAGTAAGAGACATCATGGCGAAGCCGCCTCCGCGCAAGCCGAAGAAGAAGGTTTGCGTCTTCTGCAAGGAGAAGATCTCCTACGTCGACTACAAGGACACGAACCTGCTGCGGAAGTTCATCTCCGACCGCGGCAAGATCCGTGCCCGCCGGGTCACCGGCAACTGCACCCAGCACCAGCGTGACGTCGCCACGGCCGTGAAGAACAGCCGTGAGATGGCGCTGCTGCCCTACACCTCGACCGCGCGCTGACAGGGAGGGTGAGCGAAGCATGAAGATCATCCTCAAGGGCGAGGTCACCGGCCTCGGCGCCGCGGGCGACGTCGTCGAGGTCAAGGACGGATACGCCCGCAACTACCTGATCCCCAACGGGCTGGCCATCCGCTGGACCCGCGGCGGGGAGAAGGACGTCGAGCAGATCCGCCGCGGCCGCAAGCTGCGCGAGATCGCCTCGGTCGAGCAGGCCAACGCCGTCAAGTCGGAGCTGGAGGGCGTCCAGGTACGCCTGTCCACGCGCGCCGGCGCCAGCGGCCGGCTCTTCGGCGCCGTCACCCCGGCCGACATCGCCACGGCGATCAAGGCGGCCGGCGGCCCGGACGTCGACAAGCGCCGCATCGAGCTGGCCGCGCCGATCAAGAGCCTCGGCGCCCACCAGGTGTCCGTGCGGCTGCACCCCGAGGTCGACGCGAAGGTCGGCGTCGAGGTCGTGGCCGGCTGACGCCGCGCGACGGCGAGTAGCCACAGAGGACGGGCCGCACCCTTGCGGGGGTGCGGCCCTCTTCTGCGCCGCCTCCACGCCCCGGCGGCGCCTTCGCCGCCCTCCCGCGCCGCCGCTACGCCCCCTGCGGCGCCCGTGGCCCCTGCGCCCCGGCGTGGCCCCTTGCGGCGCCGCCCTCGACGGCCCTACGCCCGGACGGCGCCCGTGACCAGCCACCGCCCCGACCGCGCGCGCAGCCACAGCGTCGCCAGCCGGGTCAGCATCATCAGCCCCATCGACCACCACAGCGCCGTCAGCCCCCCGCCCAGCGCCGGCACGGCCAGCGCCACCGGCGCGAAGACCGCCAGCGTCAGCAGCATCGCCCACGCCAGGTACGGCCCGTCGCCCGCGCCCATGAGCACGCCGTCGAGCACGAACACCACCCCCGCCAGCGGCTGCGTCACCGCGACGACCAGCAGCGCCGGCAGCAGCACGTCGTGCACCCCCGCATCGTCCGTGAACAGCGGCAGGATCAGCGGCCGGGCGGCCACCACCAGCGCCCCCAGCACCGCGCCGGTCGCCACCCCCCACTGCACCATCCGCCGGTACGCCTCCCGCGCCCCGTCCACGTCCCCCGCGCCCAGATACCGGCCGATGATCGCCTGCCCGGCGATCGCGATCGCGTCCAGCGCGAACGCCAGCAGCGACCAGATGCTCAGCACCACCTGGTGCGCCGCGACCGACTCGTCCCCGAGCCCCGCCGCCACCGCCGTCGCGATGAGCAGCACGGCGCGCAGCGACAGCGTACGGATCAGCAGCGGCACCCCGGCCCGCGCGGAGGCCCGTATGCCGGCCGGGTGCGGGCGCAGGGCGGCACCGTGCCGCCGGGCGCCGCGTACGACGACGACCAGGTACACCGTCGCCATCCCCCACTGCGCAAGCACGGTGCCCCAGGCGGAGCCGGCGATGCCGAGGCCGGCGCCGTAGACGAGCGCGACGTTCAGTGCGGCGTTGGCGGTGAAGCCGCCGATCGCGACGTACAGCGGGGTGCGGGTGTCCTGCAGCCCGCGCAGCACGCCGGTGGCGGCGAAGACGACGAGCATGGCGGGGATGCCGAACGCACTGACGCGCAGATACGTGGTCGCGTGCGGCGCGGCGGTGTCGGAGGCGCCGAAGAGGTCGATGAGGCCGGGCGCCGTCGGCACGGTGGCGGCCACGAGCACGGCACCGAGCAGCGCGGCGAGCCAGACGCCGTCGACGCCCTGTTGGATGGCGGAGCGCAGATCGCCGGCGCCGACGCGGCGGGCGACGGCCGCGGTGGTGGCGTAGGCGAGGAAGACGAAGACGCTCACGGCGGTGGTGAGGAGCGCGGCGGCGACGCCGAGACCCGCGAGCTGCGGGGTGCCGAGGTGGCCGACGACGGCGCTGTCGGCGAGCACGAAGAGCGGCTCGGCGACGAGGGCGCCGAAGGCCGGGACGGCGAGGGTGACTATCTCGCGGTCGTGCCGCCGCCGGGTGCGGCGCCGCCGCTCGTCGGGCGTACCGGACTCGGCGGCGGTGGCCGCGGGGACGTCGTGCATGCAGCAAATCTAATAGTCCACAGGTAACAGACGCAATGGCTATGGACCACTTACACTTCGATGCGTACGGGACGGTCACCCACGGTGTCCGCCGCAACCGGGGCCCGGACGGGAAAGTTTTTCTCCTCCACCGGCGGTGGATGGAGAAGTAGCAGGTAAAACGGGTGATCGAGAAGTGATGGTGTGCTTGTCCACAGCACTGTCCCCCGGCTCGTGCACAGCTTTCCCCAACTAATCCACAGGTTGGCGGGCGCTTTCCACACCCCCTGTGGATAGCGCAATTGGCCAGAGCCCGCCGCGGACCTACGGTGGACCCTCCCCCCTGCCGACAGCGGCGCCCCCGCCCCGGCGGACCGGGGGGCGACCGACGCGCCGTAAGCGGAACGCCGCGGACGAATTGTCAGCGGCGTGCCGTAAGAAAGAGGGGCGCCCTGAGAGGTCCGCCGCGAGGCGGGTGGGAGGAGGTGGGGCCGCCGTGTCCGAGCACCGGGACTACGTGGACACCATGCCCGGGGACCCCCGTCCACTGCGCCGTGAGCCGGACCAGCACGGCCGGCCGGACCAGTCCGCCCCCGAAGACCCCTGGGGACCCGGCGCCCCCGCCGCCTTCGAGCGCGTACCTCCGCAGGACCTGGACGCCGAGCAGTCCGTCCTCGGCGGCATGCTGCTGTCCAAGGACGCCATCGCCGACGTCGTCGAGGTCCTCAAGGGCCACGACTTCTACCGCCCCGCCCACGAAACCGTCTACACCGCGATCCTCGACCTCTACGCCCGCGGCGAGCCTGCCGACCCCATCACCGTCTCCGCCGAACTCACCAAGCGCGGCGAACTCGCCCGCGTAGGCGGCGCGTCGTACCTCCACACCCTCGTCCAGTCCGTCCCCACGGCCGCCAACGCGGAGTACTACGCCGAGATCGTCCACCAGCGCGCCATCCTCCGCCGCCTGGTCGAGGCGGGCACGCGCATCACCCAGATGGGATACGCCGCCGACGGCGAGGTCGACGACATCGTCAACTCCGCCCAGGCCGAGATCTACGCCGTCACCGAGCAGCGCACCGCCGAGGACTACCTCCCCCTCGGCGAGATCATGGAGGGCGCCCTCGACGAGATCGAGGCCATCGGCTCCCGCAGCGGCCAGATGTCCGGCGTCCCCACGGGCTTCACCGACCTCGACTCCCTGACGAACGGCCTCCACCCCGGCCAGATGATCGTCGTAGCCGCCCGCCCCGCGATGGGCAAGGCGCTCGCCCTCGACACCCCGCTGCCCACGCCCACGGGGTGGACGACGATGGGCGAGGTCCGCTCCGGCGACTTCCTCCTCGCCGCCGACGGCTCCCCGACCCGCGTGGTCGCCGCCACAGAGGTCATGACCGGCCGCCCGTGCTACGAGGTCACCTTCGACGACGGCACCACGATCGTCGCCGACGCGGACCACCAGTGGCTGACGGACACCAGAGCGTCCCGCCGCTCCAGGGGCACCCCGGCCGCGGTCCGGACGACAAAAGAAATCGCGGAGAGCCTGCGCTGCACGAACCTGGCGGACAACCGCCTCAACCACTCCATCCCCACCACCGCCCCCCTCGCCCTCCCCCCTCGCCCCCTGCCCATCCCGCCGTACGTCCTTGGCACCTGGCTTGGCGACGGTGCGAGCGATGCAGCCCGCATCACGACGGCGGACCCAGAGGTGCTCCGATTCATCGCCGATGAGGGCATGGACGTGCGGCGCGTCGGAGAGACGATCACATTCGCCCTGACATTCGCCGTCGAAGAACCCCGGCGCATCACGAAAGCCTGCGCGGTCTGCGGGAAGCCATTCAGCCCCAACCCGGCTCATGTCCGAACGTGCGGGCAGTCATGCGGTGGTAAGGCTCGCTTCACCACCCCTCCCGTCGACCACACGACCTGCGTGGACTGCGGCGAGCGATGCTTCTCGTCCTTCGCCGAGCCGCGGTGTGCTACCTGCCGACGCCGACACGGAAGCCTCCTCGTCGCACTGCGGGACAACGGCCTCCTGAGCAATAAGCACATCCCGCAGGACTACCTGCGGAGTTCGGTCGAGCAGCGCAGGCAGCTACTCGCAGGACTGCTCGACAGCGACGGTACGGTCACCAACACCGGCTCGGTCCAGTTCGCGGTCACCAGCAGGGCACTCGCCGAGGACTTCCGCGAACTCGTGATGAGCCTCGGCTACCGCTGCGGCACGACGACGAAACGGGTCGCGGGACGCACGGAGCGAACCTCCACCGTCCACATCGTCAACTTCACCACCACCGACGACGTCTTCCGGCTGGAGCGCAAGCGACACACGCACGCGGCGCGAAGGAAGACCGGCACCCGCCGCCTGACACAGCGCTTCGTCACTGACGTCCGCGAGGTGCCCAGCGTCCCGGTCCGCTGCGTGCAGATCGAACATCCCGATCACCTGTACCTTGCTTCCCGGTCGATGGTGCCGACGCACAACAGCACGCTCGCCCTGGACTTCGCCCGAGCCTGCTCGATCAAGAACAACCTGCCCAGCGTCATCTTCTCGCTGGAGATGGGCCGCAACGAGATCGCGATGCGCCTGCTCTCCGCGGAAGCCCGCGTGGCGCTGCACCACATGCGCTCCGGCAGCATGACGGACGACGACTGGACCCGTCTCGCCCGTCGCATGCCGGAGGTGACGGGCGCCCCGCTGTACATCGACGACTCGCCGAACCTGTCGATGATGGAGATCCGCGCCAAGTGCCGCCGCCTGAAGCAGCGCAACGACCTCCAGATGATCGTCATCGACTACCTCCAGCTGATGCAGACGGGCGGCTCCCGCCGCCCGGAGAGCCGCCAGCAGGAGGTCTCGGAGATGTCCCGGAACCTCAAGCTCCTCGCCAAGGAACTGGAGGTCCCGGTGATCGCCTTGTCCCAGCTCAACCGCGGCCCCGAACAGCGCACGGACAAGAAGCCGATGGTCTCCGACCTACGTGAGTCGGGATGCGTCACCGCATCGACGCGCGTCCTGCGGGCTGACACCGGAAACGAGGTCACTATCGGCGAGCTGCTGGCCGCCGGTGAGAAGGACATTCCCGTCTGGTCGCTCGACGAGCAACTCCGGCTCGTGCCTCGGACGATGACGCACGTGTTCTCCAGCGGGGTCAAGGAGACGTTCCGCTTGCGCCTGGCTTCGGGCCGGGAGATCGAGGCGACGGCGAACCACCCGTTCCTGACGTACGACGGCTGGACCCCCCTCGGGGAGCTGGCCGCGGGCTCGCGCATCGCCACCCCACGGCGGCTGGATGCTCCCGTGCAGCAGAAAGCCTGGCCCGAAGCCGAGGTGATCATGCTTGCGCACCTGATCGGCGACGGCTGCGTGGCTCCGCGCCAGCCCTTGCACTACACGAGCAACGACGAGGCCAACCTCGCCACGGTGGAGAAGGCGGCGGCCCACTACGGCATCACTCCCCGGCGCGTCGCCCAAGGCACCTGGTCGCACGTCTACCTGCCCGCCCCCTTCCGCCTGGCGCGGGGCCGCCGCAATCCCATCGCTGCCTGGCTTGACGGGATGGGGCTGTACGGCAAGCGTGCACATGAGAAGTTCCTTCCGCCAGAGCTGTTCGCCCTGCCGGACGAGCAAGTGCGGCTCTTCCTCCGCCACCTGTGGGCGACGGACGGCTCGGTGACGGTGTCCAAGTCCGGGGCTGTCCGCGTCTACTACGCGACGACCAGCGAGCGGCTGGCTCGGGACCTGCAACTGCTGCTGTTGCGGCTCGATATCCGCGCCCGGCTGCGCGCGGTGGGCAACTCCACCGGCCGCCCCGGCTGGACCGTGGACGTCTCGGGCGTGGACGACCAGCGCCGGTTCCTGCGCGACGTCGGAGCCCACGGCGATCGCTCCCGCCACGTCGTATCCGCGGTGGAGCGCCTACGGCAGGTGCGAGCCAACCCCAACCTCGACACGGTTCCGCGTGACGTCTGGGAGCAGGTCCGTGAGCAGCTACGCGAGCAGTCACTGACGACACGAGCCTTCCAGGCCGCCCTGGACGTCCGATACTGCGGCAGTGCGCTCTACAAGAGGTCGCCCGGTCGAGTCCGCCTCGGGCGCATCGCGGAGGTCTTGCAGAGCGCGGATCTGGAGATGCTGGCGACCAGCGATGTGTTCTGGGACGAGGTCGTCTCGATTGAGAACCTGGGCGAGCAGGAGGTGTACGACGCCACGGTGCTCGGCACGCACAACTTCGTCGCTAACGGCATCATGATTCACAATTCGATCGAGCAAGACGCAGATATGGTCATCTTGTTGCACCGAGAGGACGCGTACGAGAAGGAGTCCCCCCGTGCGGGCGAAGCGGACCTGATCGTGGCGAAGCACCGCAACGGCCCGACGGCGACGATCACGGTGGCGTTCCAGGGCCACTACTCCCGATTCGTGGACATGGCCCAGACCTGACCACGTCGAGTAGCGTGCGCGCATGACATGGCACGGACCGACATATCGGATGGTGGACGGAGAGAGGATCGACGGGACCTGGTGCCATGTCTGGCGACGGCACCAGCTCGGCAGCACGTACTACGTCGAAGATCTGGTCGTCTTCGCGGACGGCGCGATCGTCTGCGGTGATCGCACCGACCTGGCCGGCCTCCGGAAGTTGCTGGCAACGGGGCGGTTGGCGGTAACGAATCCCGAGGCGCCTTCGCCTCCCGCGGAATCGACGTGGAGTTCTCGTCGCGGTGAACCGCTGACGGCAGACGGCTTCCTTCTCGAAGTCGCCGACCGGATCGAGGATCTCAACGAGCGGCCCACCGCGGCGCAGCGGTGCTGGGAGGCGATCCGTCGCTTTCAACAGGAACCGGTCGAGGCCAACAGAGCGATGCTGAGAGCGGCATATCTCGCGGTCCCTCCGCATCTGCGCATCTACGTCCTCGGAGACATGGACCGCCAGGACCGTCCGCTGCGGATTCTGGTCACGAGCATCGGTGAGGCCGTCGGCGGCGACGGCCCGACGGTCACGGCTGACATGCATCGGGAAGCCCTGGACTACTTCGACCGTGGCGACGAGGCAGTCCGGCGTGAGCAGGAGAGGCTCGCGATTCGGTACGCCGACGACCCCTCGGAAGCGGGCCGGCCGGCACTCGTCTCGAACGAAACCGTCTACCCACAGGGTTGGCCCGGCGAACCGGGCCTTTTCGTGCTGCGCAACGACTTTCCGGCGGAGATCGTCTTCGCGGGTGAACGCTACGCGTCCGTACTGCACGGCTACTGGGCGCTGTGCGCGGCCGACACCTCCGACAGAAGCAGAATCCGCGAGGCGGCGTCCGGGAGAGAAGCGCAAGAGCTGGGCGGTCGGGCACCGCGGAGAAGTGACTGGCCGGACGTTCGGCTCGCGGTCATGGCGGGGCTCCTGCGCGCGAAGTTCAGTCAGCACCCCGAACTGGCGCAGGTCCTCGTCTCCACCGGGGACGCCCGGATCCGCTACGCCGGGCTTTCGGAGTCGCCGTACTGGAGGGACGTTCCCGACAACAGGGGACGGAACTGGGTGGGGCGGCTGCTGGAGTTGATCCGCTCCGAGCTCATCGCCCGCCACGGGGATCCAGGTACCGGCGGATACCGGCCGCCGCCGGTCGAAGATGATCCGACCTCGTAGCGGCTGAGGTCACCGTCCGCCTGCCGCGGTCAGTCCTCGTCGGTTTCGGTGAAGAAGTCCGGGGGTGCCTGCAGGTCGTGGGCGCGGAACAGGACGGCGTGTTCGACGCCCATGGCCTTGCCGCTCATCGCGGTGAACTTCGGGATGAAGTCCTTGGGGGCGGGGTGGCCGGGGAGTGCGGCCAGGTAGGCGGCGTGGGCTTCGAGCGAGGCGATGCCGCGCTGCAGCGGCTCACCGGTGACCTCGACGCCGTGGGTCGCGCCGGAGCCTTCGAGTCCGGGGAGGATGAGCCAGCGCGCCGAGTGCGGTTCGAGGTTCTCGTCGTCGATCTGTTCCGGGAAGACCCACCGGTTGCCCGCGTCGCGTACCGCGTCGAGTGTGGCGAGTCCGGCGGCGCGGTGGTCGGCCTGGTCGAAGCCGAAGGGGGTCTCGATGGCGTATCCCGTACCGAGTACGACGTCGGGCTTGAAGCGGCGGATCTCCCGGCAGATGTCCCGGCGCAGGTCGAGGCCGTAGACGAGCACGCCGTCCGGATGTTCGAGGACGGTCAGGTGCTCGACGCCGACGACGGCGCAGGCGGCCTGCTGCTCGGCGAGGCGCAGGCGTGCCGTCTCCTCGGGAGGGTTCGGCATGCCGGCTTCGCCGCGGGTGAGCAGGAGGTAGCCGACCTCGATGCCGCGTGCGGTCCAGCGGGCGACGGCCGCGGACGTGCCGTACTCCATGTCGTCCGGGTGGGCGACGACGCAGAGCACGCGCTGGAAGGACTCCTCGGGGAGGGCAGGCAGGGTCATGTCGGCCATCTTTCCGTGTTCGCGGCCCGCCGTCAGGTATTCGGGGGGTGCCGGTGGGCCGGGCGGCGGGACCGGCGCGTCGCCGGTCCGTTACTCCTCGCCCGCCAGCGTCAGCGACCGCAGACGCTGGGCGGCGAACCAGGTCGCGCCGGCCGTGACCACGACCAGCAGTACCGTCGCCACCGGCAGCCCCACGTCGGACACGAGGTGGCCGCCCTGGCCGATCTTCTCGCCCACCGCCAGCGCCCACTGCTGGACGCTCAGCGTCTTCACGCCGTCGACGAGGCTGCCGAGCAGGGCTTCCCACACCAGCGCGTAGACCAGTCCGAAGACCACCGCGTGCCGCGAGATCGTGCCCAGCATCAGGAAGAAGGCGGCGTACGCCACGGAGGCGACCGCGGCGGCGAGGGCGTATGCGACCGCGAGGCGGCTGCCGTTGCCGCCGAGGATGTAGCCGGCGACCAGCGTGGGGACGGCGGAGAAGGCGGCGGTGATGCCGACGGCGACGATCAGCTTGGTGAGGATGATCGTCGGCCGCGGCACGGGCTTCGCGAGGAGGTAGACGATCGAACTGTCGTCGATCTCCGGGCCGATGGCGCCCGTGCCGGCGATAACGCCGATCAGCGGCACCATGGTCGCCAGCGCGAAGCCGCCGAGCACGTCGGCGGTGACCTCGTCGTCGGCGCCGACGAGGGCGCGTACGACGACGGAGATGACGAGGAGCAGCGCGGGCAGCAGGAGCAGGATGAGCGCCCGGCGGCGGCCGAGTACGGCTCGTTGGGTGAGCCGGGCGACGGTGGGGTGGTACAGCATCGCGTTCTTCGCTCCTTCTCAGGCCGCGACCAGGTACGAGAAGACGGATTCCAGGGACTCGTCGGATGGCGAGACCTCGTAGAGGCGGATGCCGTGGTCCCTGGCGACGCGCGGCAGTAGCTCGGTGAAGCGGGCGAAGTCGACGGCCTGGATGTGCAGTATGCCGTCGCGCCGGTCGAGTTCGAGGCCGGCGGTGGACGGGTCGGCGATGAGCGCGGAGGCGAGTGCGCGGTCGTCGCTGGAGCGTACGGCGTAGTGGTGCGGGCGGTCGGTCATCAGCCGGCGGATCTTGCGGAAGTCGCCGGAGGCGGCGTGCCGGCCGGCGACGATCACCTCGATGTGCGCGGCGAGCTGTTCGACCTCCTCCAGGATGTGCGAGGAGAACAGCACGGTGCGGCCGGCGGCGCCCATACTCCTTAGGAGGTCCATGAGGTGCATACGCTGGCGCGGGTCCATGCCGTTGAACGGCTCGTCGAGGAGCAGCACGTCGGGTTCGTGGACGAGCGCGGAGGCCATCTTCACGCGCTGTCGCATGCCTTTGCTGTACGTGCCGATCCGGCGGTTCTGCGCGTACTCCATCTCGACCGTGGCCAGTGCCTTCCGGGCGGCGTCGGCGCCGAGGCCGTGCAGCTCGGCGTTGGCGAGGACGAACTCGCGGCCGGTGAGGAAGTCGTACATCGCCTCGCGCTCGGGGACGAGGCCGATGTGCTTGTAGACCTGTTCGTTGCGCCAGATGCGGACGCCGTCGAGGGTGACCGCGCCGGTGGAGGGGGCGAGGAAGCCGGCCATCATGTTGATGAGGGTCGACTTGCCGGCGCCGTTGGGGCCGAGGAGGCCGGTGACGCCCGGGCCGATGGCCATGGTCACGTCGTTGACAGCGACGACGTTGCCGAACCAGCGGGAGACGCTGTCGATCCGGATGGTGGTCACAGTCCGGCCTTTCGGTAGCGGCGCAGCAGGAAGAGGTAGCAGCCGGCGGCGACGGCGAGCGCGACGAGCAGCGCGGCGACTCCGGCCGCGGTGGACGGGTCGACGGGTTCGGGGGCGGCGGTGGCGGGGGTCGCGCCGAGGAACGCCGACTGGACGTTGTCGATGAGGCCGATGGGCGAGAAGAGCGCGAACCAGCCGATGGCGTCGAGGTTGTCCTGCTCCCAGGCGATGCCCTGCAGCGCGCTCACGGCGCCGAACGGCACGGTGAACGCGGCGATGACGGCGGCGACGCCGAAGCCGCGGCGCGGGGTGAGGGCGGCGATGGCCAGCCCGATGCCGGCGAAGAGCAGCGAGAGCAGGGCGACGGAGACGAGCGCCTGGGCGAAGCCCTTGGTCTGGTCGGTGAAGTCGAGTTTCGCCAGCAGTGCGCCGACGTAGAGGACCAGCAGGGGGGTGGCGGTGAGGATGAAGAGTGCGGAGGCCATCGCCGCGTACTTGGCGGCGACGTAGTCGATGCGCTCGACGGGGCGCGAGAAGTACAGCGGGACGGTCCGGAACCGCAGGTCGCGGGAGACGGACACGGGGGCCTGGGCGGCGATGAAGAGGAAGATGACGGGCTGGAGGAAGATCGCGTAGTCGGTGTACTCCAGCGGGAGTTCGTCCATGTCGGTGCCGACGGCGACCGCGACGATGATGAGCGCGACCAGGCACATGATGCCGTAGAGGAGCGCGGGCGGCACCTTGGACTTGGCGGAGCGGCCGAGGCCGTACGCGGCGCGCAGGGACTGGGTGAACAGCGAGCGGCGGGCGTAGCCGCGGCCGAGGCGGGGGCCGTCGTAGTGGCGGTAGCCGATGTCGTGGATGACGTCGGTGGCGGCGGGGGGTGTGCTGGTGCCGGGCGCGTCAGTGGGCATGAGGGCTTCCTGCGGGGTCGGTCGCGGGGTCGGTGGCGGCGTCGGTGGCGGGGTCGGTCGCGGACGTGCTCGCGGGGGGCGGCGCGGTGCCGGTGGCGGTTTCGGCTCCGGTGCCGGGTCCGCTGCCGCCTCCGGTGCCGGCTCCGGTGGTGGTGCCGTCGGCGCCGCCGCCGGACGTGCTCGCCGGCTGGGCCTCGTCGTCGGCGAAGATCTCCGCGATGCGGTGCCGGCGCTGCTCCATGCGCACCAGCCCGAGCCCGAGCCCCGCCACCGCGTCCCGTACGACGTCGTACGTGCCCTCGTCCTCGGCGTCGACGTACAGCAGACGTCCGTCCGCGGTGATCCCCAGGCCCGCGCCGGCGAGCGCCTTGCGCAGCGTGGCGGTGCCGTCGGGGTGGGCTTCGGTGTCGGTCACCTCGATCGCGAGGGTGGCGGTGCTCTGCGTGAACTCGCTGGTGGAGCTGGAGCGCAGCAGCCGGCCGCCGTCGATGACGACGACGTGGTCGCAGGTGCGCTCCAACTCGCCGAGGAGGTGCGAGGTGACGAGGACGGAGATGCCGAAGTCGGTGTGTACGCGGCGGATGAGGCCGAGCATGTCGTCGCGGCCGACGGGGTCGAGGCCGTTGGTCGGCTCGTCGAGGAAGACCAGCTGCGGGTCGTGCACGAGGGCCTGGGCGAGCTTGACGCGCTGCTTCATGCCGGTGGAGTAGCCGCCGATGGGGCGGTAGCGCTCCTCGTACAGGCCGACGTGGCGCAGGGTGTCGGCGGTGCGCTCGCGGGCCGCGGTGGCGGGCAGGCCGGACATGCGCGCCATGTGGACGACGAACTCCGTGGCGGAGACGTCCGGTGGCAGGCAGTCGTGCTCGGGCATGTAGCCGACGCGCTCGCGGATGGTGGCGGCGGTGGCGCTGCCGGCGGCCACGTCGAGGCCGAGCACGGTGGCGGAGCCCTCGGAGGCGGGCGACAGGCCGAGCAGGATCTTGATCAGCGTGGACTTGCCGGCGCCGTTGGCGCCGACGAGGCCCGTGACCCCGGGGCCGATGTCGAGGGTGAGCCCGTCGAGCGCGGTGACCCGGGGAAACCGTTTGCTCAGATTCTCGGTGGCGATGACTGTCACGCTGCAAGACGGTAGTGGTGCGGGGCGTGGCGGGCGTCAGCCCTGGCGATGGTTGGCGGGTACGACCGGGGGCTGACGGACCCGTAGGGGGAGCGGGGCCGGAACCCTGAGGTTACCGAGGGTATCCACAGGGTGGCTGCGGGCATTGACGGAGCGGCCGTGGGCCGATGTCATGGTCATCGGTGTCAGCTTTGTGGCGGGGTCGGCTTCGGCGAGGCCGGCCCGGGTGGTCTGGATGTGGCCGGGGGCCTCGACTCCGAGTCGACTCCGGTTCCGGGCACGGTCGCGCGCGGGGTCGCGCGCGGGGTTGACCCTTCGTTACTCGCGGGTCACTCTGGCTCGGCCGTACAACGGGAGGAGAACACGCATGCGCAGACGCAGCTTTGTCAGAGGGTTAACCGTCACGACCACCGCCACCGGGCTCGGCCTCACCGCCACCGGCAGCGGCTCCGCCATCACCCCCGCCGCCCCCGGCGGCACCGCCGCGGGTGCCCGGCCCGCCGGGACCACCCGGCCCCGCGTCGCAGCCTGGCGGGAGGTGCCCGTACCGGCCGGTGAGCCCGCCGCGCTGATCAACGCCGTCGCCGCCGCCGGGCCCGACCTCGCCTGGGCGGTGGGCGAGGAGGCCCGCGGCGGCTCCGTCTCCGGCCGGCCCCTCGCCCGTACCTGGGACGGCTCCGCCTGGCAGCCCACCGACGTCTCGCACCTCGCGTACACCGGCAACATCCGCAACGTCGCCGCCGCCCCCGCCGACGCCGCCGGCGCGGTCGCCGCCTGGGCCGTCGGCTACGACCAGGCGGGCGCCGACCACCTCCTCGCCTGGGACGGCGCCACCTGGCGCGAGCACGACTTCCCCGGCCGCGGCGAGACCGGCACCGAACTGTGGGCCGTCGCCGTCGCCCCCGACGGCACCCTCCGCATCTCCGGCACCCGCGACGGCGCCTCCCGCGTCCTGCGCTCCGACGACGCCGACGGCACTCGCTGGAGCTGGTCGCCCGCGCTGCCGACGGCCGACGGCGGCGCCCCCAGCCTGTGGAACGTCCACGTCGACCGCGCGGGTGCCACCTGGGTCTCCGGCGGCCTCGTCGTCGCCCGCTACGACGACCGCTCCTGGCACGTCCTGCCCGAACTCTTCGGCCTGCGGCTGTCCGTCACCGACCTGCTCCCCGTCGCCCCCGACGACATCTGGCTCACCGGCCACGACTACGGCGCCGGCGGCCCGCCCGGCAAGCCCCCGGGCGTCGTCCTGCGCCACTACGACGGCACGGCGTGGACCGACGTCGACGCCCCCTTCTCCGTCGGCTCGCTCGGCGCCATCGCCGCCGACGCCGCCGGGCACCCCGCCGTCATCGCCGGCTGGGACTTCTGGGACGGCACCGGCGCCCACTACCTCCGCTGGGACGGCACCGCCTGGACCAGCGAGCGCGGCCCCACCGCGGCGGAGGGCGTGACCCCCGTGATGTCCGCGCTCGCCCCCATACCGGGCACGGCCGGCTTCTGGTCGGCGGGCACCACGGCGCAGTCCCCGTACCCGCCCGCCCAGGCGCGCATCGAGCGCTACGGCTGACGGTCCCGCCCTCTACGCTGGACGCCCGGCAGAGACGCCCGGCAGAGACGCCCGGCAGAACGGACGGCGCCGGGAGGGAGGGTGGCTGGTGGGCAGCGGACGGATCCCCGTCGTCGTACTCGCGGGGTTCCTCGGCTCCGGCAAGACCACCCTCCTCAACCGGCTGCTGCGCAACGGCGGCGGCAGCCGGATCGGCGCCGTCGTCAACGACTTCGGCAGCATCGAGATCGACGCCATGGCCGTCGCCGGCCAGGTCGACTCGATGGTCTCCCTCGGCAACGGCTGCCTGTGCTGCGCCGTCGACACCGCCGAGCTGGACGCCTACCTCGACCGGCTCGCCGGCACCGGCCGGATCGACGTCATCGTCGTCGAGGCCAGCGGCCTCGCCGAGCCGCAGGAACTCATCCGCATGGTGCTGGCCAGCGAGAACGACCGCATCGCGTACGGTGGGTTGGTCGAGGTCGTGGACGGCGCCGAGTTCGCCGCCACCCGGGAGCGGCACCCCGAGATCGACCGCCATCTCGCCGTCGCCGATCTCGTCGTGCTCAACAAGACCGACCGGATCGACGACGGCGAACTCCGCCGCGTCCGCGCGGCGGTCGGGGAGCTGAGCCCCGATACGCCCGTGGTGGCGACGGCGTACGGGCGGGTGGACCCCGGGCTGTTCTTCGACCCGGCGGGCGGCGACGGCCCCGGCGCGGCCACGGCTCCCCGCCACCGCCAGCTCTCCTTCGCCGACCTCACTCCGGAAGACGGCACCGGCGACGATCACGGCACGCATCTCCACGCCGCCTACGAGAGCGTCGAGTTCACCACCGGCCGGCCCGTAAGCCCGCGCCGCCTGCTGGACTTCCTCGACACCCGCCCCGCCGGCCTCTACCGCGTCAAGGGCTTCGTCCACTTCGGCGTCCCCGGCCACCCGCAGAAGTACGGACTGCACGCGGTCGGCCGCTTCCTGCGCTTCCAGCCCACCCCCTGGGGCCGCGGCGAGGAGCGGGCCACGCGGCTGGTGCTCATCGGCTCGGGGATCGACGCGGACGCCGTACGCGAAGAACTCGACGCCTGCGGCGGCCACTCGCCGCAGGACGGGGGCGAGGACGCGATGTGGGGAGTGCTGCGGTACGTGGACGGAGGCGGAGGCGGAGACGGGGACGGGGACGGGGACGGGGACGGGGACTCCGCCGCGTAGGAGGAGGCTCGGGTTCACGTGCCCGTTGCGGGAGAGACACAGGTGTCCTCGCCTGAACCTGCTCCCCGCCCCCGCCCCGGGTACGAGCGGTCAGATCCCCGGTCCGTACCCGGGGTCGGGCGGCCGGCGCGGCGACCACCACTCGGTGAGCCCCCACACACCCAGCCCCAGCGCCGCGACGGCCGCGAGCGCCACCACCCAGGGCCGCCGCACCCACCGCCGCCCCAGCGCCCAGACGCCCAGCGGCAGCAGGGCGCCGCCGAGGACGACGAGCGGCAGGTCGACGTAGAGCACGCTCAGGTCGCGGGCGTGGCCCTCGAACCCGCCGTCGATGCTGACCGCCGCCCGCGGCGCCCACGCGACCGGCGCGACCGCCGCCCCGAGCAGCGCCAGCAGACACCCGCCCGCCCCGACGGCCCCGGCGTCCCTGCTGTCCCTGCCGTCCCGTACTCCTTCACCATCCATCACCGGAACAGACGCACCCGCCCCGGCGGGAAGTTCCCGCAACACCGGTCACCCTCCCCCTGGCGACGCGCGTAGACATCGGGCATCATCCTGCGATGTACCACCTGCTCAGCCGGATCCCCCACAACTCCCCCATCCCAGCAGGAGGTTCCACCATGCGTGTACGTTCCGCACTCACGGCTCTCGCCCTCGCCCTCGCCGCCGGGGCCTCGGTGGCCGTGGTCGCGGCCCCCGCAGCCCAGGCCGCCCCGGCCGCGCCCCTGGTCACGAAGATCAGCCACTCCCAGGCCACGTCGATGTTCCGCTCCTCCGGCATCACCTGGTCGTCCTCCGGCGGCTGCTCCGATCGCAACAACCCCACCTGTACCTCCTTCGAGCAGCTCAACCTCCCCTCCGCCCAGGGCGCCCAGACGCTCAAGTCCGCCAGCGGCTGCGCCCTGAACATCACCGGCGGCACCGAGACGGGCCACGCCGGCGGCACGTACAGCCACTGGAACGGCTACAAGCTGGACTACTCCCTCGGCACCTGCATCAACAACTACGTCACCGGCAACTTCACCTACATCGGCGACCGCGGCGACGGCGCCGCCCAGTACCGCTCCGGCTCCGGCAACATCTACGCCCGCGAGAGCAACCACTGGGACGTCACGTACTACAACTGCGGCGGCTGCTGACCTCGCGGTCGCGCGCGCAGTCGCGACCCTGCGCCCCCCGCAAGGCAGGCCGTAGGGTCGCGGTATGCGACTGAGCACCCTGATCCTGCCGATCCGGCGGTGGCAATCCGGCGGCCGTGCGCAATGGCAGCGGGCGGAGGAGCTGGGCTTCTTCACCGCGTACACCTACGACCACATCTCCTGGCGCACGTTCCGCGACGGCCCCTGGTTCGGCGCCCTGCCGACCCTGACCGCCGCCGCCACCGCGACCGCCCGACTGCGCCTCGGCACCCTCGTGACCTCGCCGAACTTCCGGCACCCGGTCACGCTGGCCAAGGAGTTGATCACGCTGGACGACGTGTCCGGCGGGCGGATGACGCTGGGGATCGGCGCGGGCGGCTCGGGGTTCGACGCGACCGCGCTGGGGCAGCAGCCGTGGCCGGTGCGGGAGCGGGCGGAGCGGTTCGGGGAGTTCGTACCGCTGCTGGACACCCTGCTGACGCAGGACACGACGTCGTACGCGGGGACTTACTACTCGGCGCACGAGGTGCGGACGATCCCCGGGTGCGTGCAGCGCCCGCGGCTGCCGTTCGCCGTGGCGGCCACCGGGCCGCGCGGGATGCGGCTGGCCGCGCGGTACGGCCAGGCGTGGGTGACGACCGGCGACCCGAAGACGTCCGCGACCGGCACCGCCGCCGACTCCCTGGAGGCCATCCGCACCCAGACCGCCCGCCTCGCCGAGGCGGGGGCGGCGGTGGGCCGGGACACCGCGGCGATGGAGAAGGTGCTGCTCGCCGGCTTCACCCCGGACCGGCCGCTGGAGTCCCTCGACGCCTTCGTCGACTTCGCCGGCAGGCACGCCGCCCTCGGCTTCACCGAGATCGTGCTCCACTGGCCCATCCCCGACTCGGTCTTCGCCGCCGACGAGCGCGTCTTCGAGCGCATCGCCACGGAGGCTCCGGCGCAGTTGGGAGCTTGACGGATGGCGGGGAGAGGGGCGTACGCGATGATGGCCGGGTGACCGACGCCGCCGCCTTCGTCCCTCCCTCTCCCCACTCCCGTTCCCGTCCCCGGCTCATCGCCACGGACCTCGACGGCACCCTGCTACGGGACGACAAGACCGTCTCCGCCCGCACGGTCGCCGCGCTCGCCGCCGCGGAGGCGGCGGGGCTGGCCGTCGTGTTCGTCACGGGCAGGCCGGCGCGGTGGATGGGTGGGATCGCGGCGCACGTGCAGGGGCACGGGACAGTCATCTGCGCCAACGGGGCCGCGGTCGTCGACCTGCACCGCGGCCGTGAGCTGGAGGTCCGCCCGCTGGTGGTCGCCGACGCCCTCGCGGTCGTCGGCGTGCTGCGCGCCGTTGCGCCGGGCACGGCGTTCGCGGTCGAGCACGCCGGCGGCTTCGGCCGCGAACCGGAGTACCCGCTGTACCGCGGGCCGGGGCAGATAGCGCCGGTGGAGGAACTGCTCGCGGAGGACGCGGAGCGGGCAGGGGACCCGCTGCTGAAGCTGCTGGCGTACCACCCGAGCCGCGGGGCCGACGAGTTCCTGGGCGCGGCGCGGGCGGGGGCGGGGGCGTACGGGGAGTTCACCCGGTCGACGTCGAGCGCGCTGCTGGAGGTGAGCGGGCGGGGGGTGAGCAAGGCGAGCACGCTGGCGCGCTACTGCGCGGCGCGGGAGATTGCGGCGGCGGAGGTCGTCGCCTTCGGCGACATGCCGAACGACATCGAGATGCTGACGTGGGCCGGTACGTCGTACGCGATGGCCAACGCGCACCCGGAGGTCCTGGCGGCCACGACGCGGCGCACGGCGGCGAACGAGGACGACGGGGTGGCGGCGGTCATCGAGCAGCTGCTGAACGGGGCGTGACGGGGAGCGGTGCTCCGCGGGAAAGGCCGGGCGCCGGGTGCAGTGCGCTCCGTACCGAGAGCGCTGTTCTCGCGAGTGAGCGGCGATCAGCTCCCTACGCCCCAGCCCCGCCCGGCGCCCCAGCCCCGCCTGGCGCTTCGCCGGCCGGCGGTTCCAGCGGGACCTCCCAGATCAGCGACGTCCCCCCGCCGCAGTCCCCCAGCCCCGGCCCGTACGTCGCCCGCCCGCCCAGCTCCTCCGCCCGCCGCTCGATGTTCCGCAACCCACTCCGCCGCCCGTACGGCGACAGCCCCTGCCCGTCGTCCGCCACCGTCAGCCGCACCGCGTCCCGCCCGTCCGGCAGCTCCGCCGTCGCATCGATCACCACCCCCACCTGCCCCGCCCCCGCATGCCGCGACGCGTTCGACAGCCCCTCCCGCAGCGCCGCCAGCAGATTCCGCGCGATCCGCTCGTCCACCCGCTCGTCCACCGCCCCCACGAAGCTCGTCGACGGCTGGAACCCCAGCGGCGCCGCCGCCGTCGCGACCTCCCGCAGCACCAGCGCCCGCAGCCCCGTCGGCGCCTGCTCCGGCTCCTGCTGCAGCGCGTAGATCGTGGCCCGGATCTCCTCGATCGTCGTCTCCAGCGCGTCGACCGCCGCGTCGATCCGCTCCCGTACCTCCGGCGCCCGCTCCAGCCGCTTCGCCCCCTGCAGCTGCATCCCCGTCGCGAACAGCCGCTGGATCACCAGGTCGTGCAGGTCCCGCGCGATCCGGTCGCGGTCCTCGTACACCGCCAGCCGCTCCCGGTCCCGCTGCGCCTCCGACAGCACCAGCGCCAGCGCCGCCTGGCCCGCGAACTGCGTCGCCGACTGCTTCTCCGTCTCCGTGTACAGCCGGCCCCCCGGCGCCCGTGGCAGCGACAGCGCACCGAGCACCCGCTTCCCGCTGCGCAGCGGCAGCATCATGCACGGCCCGAAGCGCTGCGCGACCTCGCTCACCGCCCGCGGGCCGGCGCCGGCGTCGTCGAGGAAGACCTCCTTGCCCGCCAGCAGCGCCTGCACCGTCGGGCTGTGCGACGGCAGCGCCATCCCCAGCAGGTCCGCCACCCCCTCCCCGGCCACCGCCGCAACCTCCAGCCACTCCGCCCCGCGCACGCCACGCGCCCCGCGGCCCTCACGCGGCCCACGGCCCTCACGCCCGCCGCCGACACCGCCGGCACCCCCGACCCCGCCCGCACCGCCGGCACTCCCGACACCGCCGCCGGCCCCGAGACCACCCCCGGCCCGCGGCAGCAGCACCACCCCCGCCATCGCGTCCGCGAGCCCTCGTGCCTGCTCCGCGATCACCCCCAGCGCGTCCCGCGCGTCCGCGCCGGACAGCAGCGCGGTCGTGACGGCGTTCGCCCCGTCGATCCACCGCTCCCGCTGCCGCGTCTCCCGGTGCAGCCGCGCGTTGCCGATCGCGATGCCCGCCTCGGTCGCGATGACCCGCACGAGGTGCAGGTCGTAGTCCCGGAACCGCCCGCCGCCGAGCTTCTCCGACAGCACCAGGTCCCCGAAGTACCGCCCGTCCACGTCGATGGGCACCGTCAGCGTCGTCCCCGGCGCGTCCGGGATCTCGTCGATACGGGCCCGGTCCACCTCGTCCACGCCGTACGACGCGAAGTCGTCCAGGTCCCCGCTCTGCTCGTCGATCACCACGATCGACGCATACCGCGCCCCCGCCAGCTCCGCCGCCGTCTGCGCGATCACGTCGAGCGTGGGGTGCAGCTGGAACCCGGTGCCGATGGACCGCATGGCGGCCAGCAGCTGCGTCACGCGCTCGGCCAGCTCGCTGGAGACGCCCTGCAGGCCGCGGGTGGCGCGGGCGGCGGCGTCCATGGAGTCGGCAGCGGTCATGTCCTGAGGGTAATAAGCGGCTCTCAGTACGGAAAGTCGGAATTATCCGGTACGGGCCGCGCCCCCGGGTCGCCGGGGCCCAGCTCCGGGTCCGTCGGGTCCGTCGGGTCCTGGCCGGGCTGCGGGTCCGTCGGGTCCGGGCCCGGCCGCGGGGCTGGCTGCGCCCGCTCCCGTACCAGCGTGCGCCGGAACGGACCCTCGGTCTCCGCCAGCTCCGCGTACGACCCGCGCTGCACCACCCGCCCCCGCTCCAGCACCACGATCTCGTCCACCGCCGCCAGCCCCGTCAGCCGGTGCGTGATCAGCACCGTCGTCCGGCCCTCGGTGGCGGCGAGCAGGTCGGCGGTCAGGGCGTCGGCGGTGGGGAGGTCGAGGTGCTCGGCGGGTTCGTCGAGGACGAGCACGGGGAAGTCGGCGAGCAGCGCGCGGGCCAGCGCGAGGCGCTGGCGCTGGCCGCCGGAGAGCCGGGCGCCGTGTTCGCCGACCGGGGTGTCGAGGCCGCGGGGCAGGGTCTCGACCCAGTCGAGGAGGCGGGCGGCGGCGAGGGCGGCGCGGAGTTCGTCGTCGGTGGCGCCGTTGGGGGTACCGCCCATGCCGTTCAGGCTATGGGGGATGGCGAGGCGGAGGTTCTCGCGCAGGGTGCTGTCGAAGAGGTGGGCGTCCTGGGCGCAGAGGCCGACGAGGCGGCGTACGGCGTCGGAGTCGCAGTCGAGGGCGTCAGCGGTGCTCTCGGTTGAACGCGCTGTTCTCGGGGGAGAGCGGTGCTCCGAAACGAGAGCGGTGTCCGCTGCCTGCGGGCCCAGCCGGTACGCGCCCGCCACCGGATCCAGAAAACGCAGCAGCACATGCGCCAGCGTCGTCTTCCCCGACCCCGACGCACCCACCACCGCGACCCGCCGCCCCCGCGTCAGCCGCAGGTCCACGCCGTCCAGCGCCAGCCCGCTCTGCCCCGGGTGCCGCGCCGAGACCCCCGCCAGCGTGACCGGGAACGGATCCGCCGGCGGCCGTCCCGTACCCTCCCTGGCCGGCGGCGGCGCGTCGAGGATCTCGTCGACGCGGGCCGCGCTGCGCCGCACCCGGGCCCGCTGCTGCAGCGCCAGCGGCATCCCGTTCACCGCCTCGAACGCCGCGAGCGTCCCCAGCACCACCACCCCCAGCCAGACGCCGGGCAGCCGCCCGTCGTACACGGCCTGCGCCCCGACCGCCGCCGCCCCTGCCACCGTCAGCCCGCAGATCAGCGCCGACAGCCCGGCACCCAGCGCGAGCGCGGCGGCGCTGCGGGCGGCGATACGGGTCAGCCGGCGATCGGCGTCGCGGAGCGCGGCGAGGCGGCGGGGCAGGGCGCCGGCGACGGCGAGCTCCGCGGTACCGGTGAGGACGTCGACGACCTCGGTGGCGAGCGCGGCCCGCGCCGGCGCGAGCCGGGCCTCGGTCCGGCGGGCGGTGGCGGCGGCGAGCAGCGGCACCCCGACGCCGGCGGCCAGCAGCCCGGCGGCGAGCACGGCGCCGGCCTCGGGCAGCAGGACGGCGGCGCCCGCGACGGACGCGGTGCCGACGAGGGCGGCGGTGGAGACGGGCAGCAGCCAGCGCAGGTAGCGGTCCTGCAGTGTGTCGGTGTCGGCGACGAGCCGGGTGAGGAGGTCGCCGCGGCGATGCGGGGCGAGGCCGGCCGGGGCGAGGCGTTCGAGCCGCGTGTACACGGCGACGCGGAGGCCGGCGAGGATCCGTAGCACGGCGTCGTGGGAGACGAGGCGCTCGGCGTAGCGGAAGACGGCGCGGCCGATGCCGAAGGCGCGGGTGGCGGTGACGGCGACCATGAGGTAGAGCACGGGAGGCTGCTGGGAGGCGCGCGAGATGAGCCACCCGGAGACGCCCATGAGCCCGACGGCGGACGCGAGGACGAGCGCACCGAGCAGCGCGGCGAGCGCGAGCCGGCCCCGGGCGGTGGTGCCGCGGAGCGCACCGCCGCGCCGGCGGGCGGGCCGCCCGGCGAGGGGCCGGCGGGCGCGGCGGGGGGCGTGCGGGGTGCCTTCGGGCGCGTACGATCCGCTGCCCGGCTCGTACGTGCCCTCGGCACGCGATTCCCGTACGACCGGCGGCGACGCCGCTGCGCGCGGGGCCGGGGCTGCGGAAGCCGCCGGCGGCGCCGCGACCGGCGCCGAAGCCGATGCCCCGTCCGGGGCTGGGGCCGGGGAAGCTGCTGTCGGCGCCGCGAACGAGGCGGCAGCCGGCGCCCCGTCCGGGGCTGGGGCCGGGGAAGCTGCTGCCGACGCCGCGACCGGCGCCGAAGCCGACGCCCCGTCCGGGGCCGGGGCCGCGGAAGCCGCTGTCGGCGCCCCGCCCGGGGCCGAAGCCGCCGTGACCGCGGCCGACGACGCCGCGACCGGCGCCGAAACCAACGCCCCGCCCGGGGCCGGGGCCGGAGCGCATGGCGAAGCCGCGCCCGTCCTCCTCGCCGTCATCCGGATCCGGCCCTCCCCCAGCCGTACCACCCGGTCCGCCACCCCCAGCAGCGCCGGGCGGTGCGCCACGAGCAGCACCGTGCGGCCCCGGGCCAGCCGGGCGATCGCGGCGGTGACGGCGGCCTCGGTGTCGCCGTCGAGGGCGGCGGTCGGCTCGTCGAGGAGGACCACGGCCCGGTCGGCGAGGAACGCCCGTGCGAGGGCGACCCGTTGCCGCTGGCCGGCGGAGAGGCCGGCGCCCGCCTCGCCGAGGGCGGTGGCGGGGTCGAGGTCGCCGGCGGCGGCGTCGCGAAGGGCCTGCGCCACCTCGGCGTCGGTGGCGTCGGGGCGGGGGAGGCGGACGTTGTCGGCGATCGTGCCGGCGAAGAGTGCGGGCCGCTGCGGCACCCAGGCGACCTGCGCGTGCCAGGTCGCCAGGTCCAGCGCGGCGAGGTCGCGCCCGCCTATGAGTATCCGGCCGGCGGCGGGCCGTACGAGGCCGAGGAGGGCGGCGAGGAGCGTGGACTTGCCGGCGCCGGAAGGACCGGTCAGCGCCACGGTCTCGCCGGGGCGGAGGGTGAGGGCCGTCGGCGGAAGGGAGTCCTCGCTCCGGCCTTCATGCCGTACGACGAGGCCGTCGAGAGCGAGGTCGGCCTCGCGCGCGTCCGGGCAGGCGTTGTCGGTGGGTCGGCCTACCCTGGGGCGGGAGTGCGGGGTTGATACGGCGAGGTCGGCCTCGCGGGCGTCCGGGTAATCGCTGTCGGTGGGGCGGCTTACCCTTGGGTGGGAGTGCGGGGTTGAGGGGGAGGCGGCGGTTGCTTTCTCCGGATCCGACGCTGTCCCTTGCGCCGCCGCACCCCGCGCCGCCGCACCCCGCGCCGCCGCACCCCGCGCCGCCGCACCCCGCGCCGCCGCACCCCGCGCCGCCGCTCCGCGCCAGGATCCCCGCCAGGCCGTCCTCCGCGGGGCCGTCGCCTGCCCGCGTGAGCCGTCGTCCTCCGTCTCCAGCACCGCGAACACCCGGTCCGCCGCCGCCAGGCCCTCCGCCGCGGCGTGGTAGTGGGTGCCGACCTGGCGTAGCGGCAGGTATGCCTCCGGGGCCAGGATGAGCACCACCAGCCCGGTGTACAGGTCCAGTTCGCCGTGGACCAGCCGCATGCCGATGGTGACCGCGACCAGCGCGACCGAGATCGTTGCCAGCAGCTCCAGCGCGAAGGACGACAGGAACGCGATCCGCAGGGTGCGCATCGTCGCCCGCCGGTAGTCGGCGGTGATGGTGCGGATGTTGTCGGCCTGCGCCTTCGCGCGGCCGAAGACCTTGAGCGTCGGCAGGCCGGAGACCACGTCGAGGAAGTGAGTGGACAGCCGCGACAGGGTGCGCCACTGGCGGTCGGTGGCCGTCTGGGTGGCCCAGCCGATGAGCGTCATGAAGATCGGGATCAGCGGCAGCGTGCCGGCGATGATCGCCGCGGAGACCCAGTCGTCGGTGACGATGCGGGCCAGCACCGCGGCCGGGACGACGACGGCGAGGCCGAGTTGGGGCAGGTAGCGGGCGAAGTAGGCGTCCAGCGCGTCGATTCCGCGGGTGGCGAGCGCCGCCAGCTCCCCGGTACGGAGTTCATGGCCGCCAGCCCTGTCGCCCTCGCCGCCCCCACCGCCTCCGCCGGCTCCCCGCGCATCCACCTTCGCCGGGCCCGGGTCCGGGCCCGCCGCGCCCCGCCCTACCGCACTGCGGGCGCCCCCGACCCGTACCGCCTCCGTCAGCAGCCGCATCCGCAGCTCCGACTTGACCGCCGCACTCGACCGGTGCGCCGCCAGCTCCGTCAGCCAGCTCACCACCGCCCGCCCCACCGCGACCGCCGCCAGCAGCAGCAGCGGCGTACGCAGGTCGGCGGCCGACAGGCCGTCCTCGAAGGCGCCGACGACGATCTCCGCCATCAGCACCGCCTGCGCGATGACCAGCCCCGCCCCGGCCGCGCCCAGCGCGACCGTGGCGAACAGGAACAGCCGGGTGGCGCGGGCGTACCGGGTCAGCCGGGGGTCGACGGGCTTCATATCACCGGCCCGCCCCGCCCGAGCCCGCCCCGCCCGAACCCGCACCCGGGCCTCCCGCACCCGGGCCTCCCGCACCCGGCGCCGCACCTGGCCCCGCACCCGGGCCCGCCGCCACCTGCGCCTCCAGCGCGATGTGCTGCGTCCCGATGCGCTTGCGGAACACCCAGTACGTCCACCCCTGGTACAGGAGCACCACCGGCGTCGCGATCCCCGCGCACCACGTCATGATCTCCAACGTGTACGGCGTCGACGACGCGTTCTCCGCCGTCAGGCTCCACTCCGCATTCAGCGAGGACGGCATCACGTCCGGGTACAGCGCCAGGAAGAACATCGCGACCGTGGCCACGATCGCCACCCCGGAGTAGAGGAACGACCACCCCTCCCGGCCCGCCGCCACCGCGCCCACCGCGCAGAACAGCGCCGCCACCGCCGCGACGAGCGCCACCAGGCTCCGGCCGTCGCCGGTGTCCGCCTGCAGCCACAGCAGGAAGACCAGCGCCAGCGCCGCCGTCGCCGTACCGAGGACGGCGGCCAGCCGGCGCGCCCGCATCCGGATCTCGCCGACGGTCTTCAGCGCCGTGAACACCGCGCCGTGGAAGGTGAAGAGGAGGAGCGTGACCAGCCCGCCCAGCAGCGCGAAGGGGCCCAGCAGGTCGAAGACGTCGCCGACGTACTCCTTGTCGGCGCCGATCTTCACCCCGCGCACCATGTTGGCGAAGGCGACGCCCCACAGGAACGCGGGCAGCAGCGAGCACCAGAAGATGGCGAGTTCCCAGTTGCGCTGCCAGCGCTCCTCGGGCCGCTTGGCCCGGTACTCGAAGGCCACGCCGCGGATGATCAGGCAGACGAGGATGAGCAGCAGAGGCAGGTAGAAGCCCGAGAAGAGGGTGGCGTACCAGTCGGGGAAGGCCGCGAAGGTGGCGCCGCCCGCGGTGAGCAGCCAGACCTCGTTGCCGTCCCACACGGGGCCGATGGTGTTGATGAGCACGCGCCGCTCGGTGCGGTCGCGGGCCAGTACCCGGGTGAGGACGCCGACGCCGAAGTCGAAGCCCTCCAGGAAGAAGTAGCCGGTCCACAGGACGGCGATGAGGACGAACCAGACGGTGTGCAGTTCCATGGCGTGGTCTCCCTCCTCAGTACGAGAAGGCCATGGGCCGGTCGGAGTCTTCGCGGTCGTGGCCGCCGATCTTCGTCGGCGGGTTGCGGTCGGACTCGGTGAGTTCGGGCGGCCCCGCCTGCACGTACTTGATCATCAGCTTGGCCTCGATGACGGCGAGAACCGCGTACAGGAGGGTGTAGACGCTCAGCGAGGCGATGACCTCGCCCTGCGAGACGCCGGGGGAGACGGCGGAGGAGGTGGGCAGGACGCCGTAGACGACCCAGGGCTGGCGGCCCGTCTCGGTGAAGATCCAGCCCCAGGCGTTGGCGACGAGCGGGAAGAGGAGGGTGAGGAGGGCGAGCCGCCAGTACCAGCCGCCGAGGCGGGCGCCGAGTTCGCGGTCCTTGGTGAGGGCGAGTCTGGGGACGTCGTCCTCGCCGGTACGGAGCCGGTCGGCGAGCCAGAAGCGGCGGCGGGTGAGCCAGAGTCCGAGGGCGCCGAGGGCGAGGGAGGACATCCCGAAGCCGATCATCCACCGGAAGCTCCAGTACGCGAGGGGGATGTTGGGCCGGTAGTCGCCGAGGCCGAACTCGTCGTCGTACTTCTCCTTCATCGCCTCGTTGGTGGGGTTGATGCCGGGCACCGCGTCGGAGAAGTTGTCGTGGGCGAGGAAGGACAGCACGCCGGGGACCTCTATGGCGACCCTGTTGTGGCCCTTGTCGACGTCGCCGATGGCGAAGAGCGAGAAGGGCGCCGGCGCCTCGGTCTCCCACAGGGCCTCGGCGGACGCCATCTTCATCGGCTGCTGCTCGTACATGATCTTGCCGAGCCGGTCGCCGGTGAACGCGGTCAGCAGCCCGGCGACGACCATCGTCAGCAGGCCCAGCCGCAGCGAGCTGCGCATGACTGCGATATCACGAGGTCGCCGGCCGCGCATGAGGTGGTACGCGGCGATGCCGACGACGAACGCGCCGCCGGTGAGGAAGGCCGCCGTGACGGTGTGGGCGAACTGCGCGAGGGCGGTGTTCTGGGTGAGTACGCGCCAGAAGTCGGTCAGCTCGGCGCGGCCGGACTCCTCGTTTATGCGGTAGCCGACGGGGTGCTGCATCCAGGAGTTGGCGGCGAGGATGAAGTACGCGGAGAGGACGGTGCCGGCCGCGACCATCCAGATGCAGGCGAGGTGGATCTTCTGGGGCAGCCGGTCCCAGCCGAAGATCCACAGGCCGATGAAGGTGGACTCGAAGAAGAAGGCGATCAGCGCCTCGAAGGCGAGGGGCGCGCCGAAGACGTCGCCCACGAAGCGGGAGTAGTCCGACCAGTTCATGCCGAACTGGAACTCCTGCAGGATGCCGGTCACCACGCCCATGGCGATGTTGATCAGAAAGAGCTTGCCCCAGAACTTCGTCGCCCTGAGGTACTTCTCGTTGCCCGTGCGCACCCAGGCGGTCTGCAACCCGGCGACGAGGGAGGCGAGGGAGATCGTCAGGGGGACGAAGAGGAAGTGGTAGACGGTGGTGATCCCGAACTGCCAGCGCGCCAGGGTCTCCGGGGCGAGTGCCTGATCCACGTGGGCTCCTCTCCGTGAGCACGGACACGGCACTGACGATGATCCACGCGCCGATCGGTCCGGTGAGGCCGTGGCGGCATGGCATACGGGCATAAACCCCTATGAACAGCGCCGCTCGTGAATGAGTTCACATTCACAAGCCTCAGTGTGGCACAACCCCTTTTGGGTCTTTCAGGGGGGTCCCCTACGTCCCGGACCCCCCACCACGCCGCCCTGCCGCCGGGCGTCCGCCCCACCCCGGCCCCTCTACGACTCCTTGCGGAACTCCTCCGCCACCGCCAGCAGGATGTCGTTCGCCTCCCGCTCGCCCACCGACGCCCGCACCCCCTCCCCGGCGAACGGCCGCACCACCACCCCCGCTGCCTCGCACGCCGCCGCGAAGTCCACGCTCCGCTCCCCCAGCCGCAGCCAGACGAAGTTCGCGTGCGTCTCCGGCACCGTCCAGCCCTGCGCCAGCAGCCCCTCCCGCACCCGCGTGCGCTCCGCGACCAGCGACTCCACCCGCTCCATCAGCGCCGCCTCGCTCCGCAGCGACGCGATCGCCGCCTCCTGCGCGATCTGGCTCACCCCGAAAGGCACCGCCGTCTTCCGCAGCGCCGCCGCCACCGGCTCGTGCGCCACCGCGAAGCCGACCCGCAGGCCCGCCAGCCCGTACGCCTTGCTGAAGGTGCGCAGTACGCAGACGTTCGGCCGGTCCCGGTAGACCTCAAGACCGTCCGGAATGCCGCCGTCCACGCCGTCGTCCCGTACGAACTGGACGTACGCCTCGTCGAGCACCACCAGCACGTCCCGCGGCACTCGGTCGAGGAACCGCTCCAACTCCCCGCGCCGCACCGCCGTGCCGGTCGGGTTGTTGGGGGTGCAGACGAAGATCAGCCGGGTCGCGTCGGTCACCGCGTCCGCCATCGCGTCCAGGTCGTGCCGCTCCTCCGCCGTGAGCGGGACCTGCACCGACCGCGCGCCCGAGATCTGCGTGATGATCGGGTACGCCTCGAACGACCGCCAGGCGTAGATCACCTCGTCGCCCGGCCCGGCCGTCGCCTGCAGCAACTGCTGCGCCACGCCCACGGACCCGGTGCCCGTGGCGACGTGCTCGGGCGGCACGCCGAGGCGCTCGGCGATCTCGGCGGTGAGGGCGGCGCAGGCCATGTCGGGGTAGCGGTTGAAGTTGCCGGCCGCCGCGACCGCCGCCGCCAGCACGCCGGGCAGCGGCGGGTAGGGGTTCTCGTTGGAGGAGAGCTTGTACGCCGCGGCGCCCGCCCCCGGCGCCGCGGCCGGCTTGCCGGGCCGGTACGTGGGAATGCCCTCCAGCGCAGGCCGCAGCCTGGGAGTCTGTTCGTTCGTCACCGCGGTCCTCCAACCGAGCCCGTCACCTGTGTGCGCCCACGCGCAGGGGGGCGCATCCACCCTGGCGCGCACGGGTGGCGGACGCCATGGCGCGCATCACCCGTGAAGGTGACTGAGACCTCTTCGAGACCTTCGTACCATGACAAGTACCAAGGGGCTCGCGCCATGGACCTAGGGCGTCATTGGTGCAACCACTTGGCGTTCCATGGTCGTTTGACGACATCGCTCCGCAGAATCGTGCCTGTCAGTTACGGTTCGGATTCTCCCGCAATCGAGCCATCCGAGCCCTACTATCAGCTCGCGACGTCAAGCCTGACCATTGCGGCTTGCGCGGGGGACAACGTACGGGCTTGAAGAAAGAAGGCGCATGACCGGCTCGATCCAACCGCAAGTGAGCCGGCCGCCCAGCCGCAAGCTGGCGCGGGCGGGAATCCGGGATGTCGCCGCCGCAGCGGGCGTCTCGATCACCACCGTCTCGGACGCGCTCAACGGGAAGGGCAGACTGCCGGAAGCGACCCGCCGGCACGTCCGCGAGGTCGCCGACCGCCTCGGCTACCGGCCGTCGGCCGCCGCCCGCGCCCTGCGCACGGGCAGGTCGGGGCTCATCGGCTTAACGGTGACGACGTACGGGGAAGAACCGTTCACCTTCACGGAGTTCGCGTACTTCGCCGAGATGGCCCGCGCCGCCACCTCCGCCGCGCTCGCCCGCGGCTACGCGCTGGTGATCCTCCCCGCGACCTCACGGCACGACGTCTGGTCGAACGTCGCCCTCGACGGCACCGTGGTCATCGACCCGGCCGAGGGCGACCCCGTGGTCAGCGAGATCGTCCGGCAGGGCATCCCCGTCGTCAGCGACGGCCGCCCCGGCGGCTCCCTGCCCGTGACCGCCTGGGTCGACAACGACCACCAGGCCGCCGTCCTCGACCTCCTCGACCACCTCGCCGAGGCCGGCGCCCGCCGCATCGGGCTGCTCACCGGCACCAGCACGGACACGTACACCCGGCTGTCCACCACCGCGTACCTCACCTGGTGCGAGCGCGTCGGCCAGGACCCGGTCTACGAGTCCTACCCCGCCCACGACCCGCGCGCGGGCGCCGTCGCCGCCGACCGGCTGCTCGCCCGCCCCGACCGCCCGGACGCCGTCTACGGCCTCTTCGACCCCAACGGCACCGACCTGCTCGCCGCCACCCGCCGCTACGGTCTGCGGGTGCCCGACGACCTGATGCTCGTCTGCTGCAGCGAGTCACCGGGCTACGCCTCCACCGACCCGCCGATCACCACGCTGTCGCTGAAGCCGCGCCGCATCGGCACGGCCGTCGTGCAATTACTGATCGACGCCATCGAGGGCGTGGACGCGGGCCGGCCCATCGAGCAGGTCATACCGACGGATCTGATCGTGCGGGCGTCCTCGCAGCGCCGCTCGTCGCGTACGGTCATCAGCGCCCCGCGCCGCCCGGCGTAGCGGCGGGGGCCGCGGCCGGCCGAACGGTCCGGCGCCACGGCGCCGTACGCCGGCCGTACGACGCATCCGCACGACGCGGCCGTACGCCCCGGCCGTGCGACGCGGCCGTGCGACGCGGCCACCGCCGTACGCCCCGGCCCCGCGCCGGGCCGGGCCGTACGGCCGCCCGCCGAGCCGCGCCAGGGCCCGCCGCACCGCCCCGCGCCCCGGAAGTCCTGCGCTCCCCGCCCCGCACCCCGCCGGTCATGCCCCGTTTGCCCGGTTCTGGTGCTGTCGCGGGAGCCCTCTTCCGCAGCCGGAGCCCAATTGGCGGCCCCTGGTACCGCACAAGCTGCGACAGGCATTTCTATGATGGGCGCACGCACACCGCGGATCTCCTCCACCTGCACGGGGGAGCGGCACCTGGTCCCACGGCGGCCCGGTCGTGTCCCGGTGGCAGAACGGCTAGGCGGTGGAGGGGTTCGATGCAACAGGGGGCCGGTCAGACGCCGGGGCTGCGGACCACGGCAGGGGTGCCCGCCGGGGCGGCGCCCCCCGTCCCCGCGGCACCGGCCACCGGCGAGCCCTACGGGCACGCCGGCGACGGGGCCGCCGACGACGGTTACACCCCGACCCAGGCCGACCTGCCGGTGATCCGGCCCGGCGAGAGCGGCGGCTACGGCCCGCTGTACGTCGTCGGCGACGTCCACGGCTACCTCGACGAGCTGCACGCCGCCCTGCGCGCCCAGGGCATCGTCGACGAGGCCGGCCGCTGGATCGCCGGCAACACCCGCGTGTGGTTCCTCGGCGACTTCACCGACCGCGGCCCCGACGGCATCGGCGTCATCGACCTCGTCATGCGGCTGTCCGCCGAGGCCGCCGCCGCCGGCGGCTACTGCAAGGCGCTCATGGGAAACCACGAGCTGCTGTTGCTCGGCGCCAAACGCTTCGGCGACACGCCGGTCAACTCCGGTGCCGGCACCGCCTCCTTCCAGGCGGCCTGGCTCCTCAACGGCGGCCAGCGCACCGACATGGAGCGGCTGGAGGACGTCCACCTGCAGTGGATGGCGCGGCTCGACGCCATCGCCGAGGAGGACGACCACCTCCTGGTGCACTCCGACACCACCGCGTACCTCGACTACGGAGAGTCCATCGAGGGCGTCAACGACACCATCCACGACATCCTCGCCCGCTCGGACGCGGACGAGGTCTGGGACCTGTTCCGCAAGTTCACCAAGCGCTTCGCCTTCCGCGACGAGGAGACGGGCCCGCCGGCGGTACGAGAGCTACTGGGCCGGTACGGCGGCGAACGGCTGGTGCACGGGCACAGCCCGATCCCGTATCTCCTCGGGGAGGTGCCCAGCGAGGACACCGACGGCGAGGAGCGGGGAGCGGCGGTGCAGGGCCCGCACATCTACGCGGACGACCTCGCCATCGCCATGGACGGCGGGGTCACCATGGCCGGAAAACTGCTTGTCGTGCGACTTCCGCTGATCTGACGCTAGCGGACTTCCGCCTGACGTGCTCTAATACGGAACCTCCTTTTCTGAGAAGACACTTATCCGCCATACGCGAAGCGCTCTACCATCGGTTATAGGCCCTGTCGCGCAGGACCTAGCGCCGCAGGCACGCTCCGTCCCCGTTTGCCTTGTTGCCTGCCCATCCGGGGGAGCACAAGCACATGACCAGTGCGTCGCATCTGCAGACGGAGGACCGCCCGGACTTCGAGCGGCTCCTCGATACCGCGCTGCACAGCACCGAGTACACCGTCGGCACCGGCCGCGGACGGCCGCTCAATGCCGAGCAGCTGCGCACCATGGCCCTCGGTGCCATGGCGGCGATTTCCGCATGCGCGTCGGCCGAATACGAACACTACGTACGGCTGCGCAAAGAGCTGCGCCGGCCCTCGGGCGGCGGCGGCACATTGGGCGGCGAGGGCATCCGCCTCGCCGGCGCGATGGGCGGCGGCCAGGGCGGCAACTCCAGCGCGGGGGTGGCCGCCGCGGCGGCGGTGCTGGTGCCGGTGCTGTCCGGTACGGCGGCGGTGATCTTCCTGCTCGTCGGCTACCTGCTGCACATGATGAACCCCGAGCCCGCCGTGGCGTCCTCGATGCGCCAGGCGGGCTGGATCTTCGCGCTGCTCGCGGTCGGCGCCATCGTCATCTCGATGATCGCGCTGCTGCTGACGGCGCTGCGCAACGGCTCGACGTCCATCAGGGCCGCGGCCAGCCGGGAGTTGACCGACAAGGTCGACGAAGCCCGCGAGGAGTGGCGCGCCGCGCTGCTCGAACGCGGCATCCAGCCCTTCCTGGAGGAGGCGCTCGCCGGCGGCGGCGAGGGCGGCGGCTCCGGGGGCGGCGGGGCGTACCCCGCGGTGCGTACGGAACCCACCGCCACCCGCACTCCGCGCCTCGGCTACTCCCGCCCGTCGTTCTCCAGCCCCGACGAGGGAACGTCGGCGACCGACGGACCGGGCTACTCCAGCCCGGACTTCACCAGCCCCGACTACGGCGGCCCGGAGCACGACCCGGACTGACGCTCCACGGGCGCCGACTTCGCAGGCGCTACACGCGCGCGCGTGTAGCGGCGCGAGTAGTCGCGGCGCGAGTAATCGTTTGTCCGCGACCGTACGCACGTCCTAGCCTCACGGCCATGTCCCGGCTGCACATCTTCGACATGGACGGCACCCTGCTGCACGGCTCCTCCGCGAACATCGAGCTGGCGCGGCAGCTGGGCCTGGTCGCGGAGTTCCGGGCGCTGGACGCCGCGTTCGGCTCCGGCGAGATCGACACGTACGACTACGCCGAGCGCGCGCACGGCATGTGGAGCAGCCTCACGCCCGAGATCCTGGCCCGCGCGTTCGCGGGCGCGCCGTGGCTCGCGGGGATCCGCGAGGTGTGGGCCGACATCACCGCCCGCGGGGAGCACTGTGCGGTGGTTTCGCTGGCGCCCGGGTTCTTCGTCGAGCGGCTGCTGGAGTGGGGGGTGCACGCGGCGCACGGTTCGCGCTTCCCGGCGTTGCCGTTCCGCGAGCCGGTGGACATGGCGGGCATCCTGGCGCCGTCGGACAAGGTGCGGATTGCGGATCTGCTCTGCGCGCAGTACGGGTTGACGCGGGCGGACTGTGTGGCGTACGGGGACTCGATGTCGGACACCGACCTGTTCGCGGTGGTGCCGCGGTCGGTCGCCGTGAACGCCGACCACCACGTGAGCGGGCTGGCTTCGGACGCGTACAGCGGGATGGACCTGCGCGAGGCGTACGCGCTGACGCGTACGCCGGGCTAACCGAAGTCGTCGGCGAGGACGGCGAGGACGCCCTCGATGTTCGTCCGCAGATAGGCGCGCAGGCTGGGCGGGACGACCTCGACGGAGTCGACGCCCTCGCGGGTGAAGGGGATGCGCACCGTCTCGTACTCGCCGCGGGGCTCGTCGACCTCGGGGCCGTGCCGGCGGGTGAGGTCCATGGACGTGAGGCGGCAGGCGAAGAAGTGCTGCACCTTCACGCCGCGTTCGCCGCCGGGGCCCGCGGGGCCTTCGGGGACGGTGTCGACGAAGACGGGGACGACGCCCGTGACGCGGGCGCCCAGCTCCTCGTCGACCTCGCGGTGCAGGGCGGCGACGACGGAGGCGTCGCCGGGCTCGACGCCGCCGCCGGGGGTGATCCAGTAGGGCTCGTGGCCCGGTTTGGTGCGCTTGATGAGCAGCATCTCGTCGCCGTCGAGGAGGACGGCGCGGGCGGTGCGCTTGACCACGGGCCGGTGGGACACGGTCATGGGGTGAATGTGGCACGCGGGACGCCGGTCGAAACCCGCGCCCCGGAAGTGATCGGCTCATTGCGGAGGGCGGCGGTGTGCGGACAGCGGTGTGCGGGCGGCGGATTCGATGTGCCGCCCGCACGCCGGGTCCGTCACCGCGGCTTGTCGTCGTCGCCGTTGCCGCGGTTGCCGCGGTTGCCGCGGTTGCCGCGGTTGGCGCGGTGGGCGGGGTCGTCCGGGTCGTAGACGCGGTGGGTGGTGCCGCTGCGGTCGCTGCCGGGCCTGCTCTCGTGCGCGGTGCCGCCGGTGATGTCGCTGTGGCCGGTGCGGTCGCCGGCGGTGCCGGACGTACGGGTACGGGACGCGGACGTACCGCCGGACATGCCGGAGGAGCCGGAGGCGCCGCCCTCCATGCCGGACGCGCCGCCCTTCATGCCGGACGTCCCGGACGCGCCCGGCGTGCCGCCCGTCATGTCGCGCTTGCTGCCCGTGCTGCCCGGCATGTCGTGCCGGCCGCCGCTCGTGCCGCGCATCTCATCCCCTCCGGTGCCGCGCATGCCGGTGTCCGTGCCGTAGTCGCGACGCGTGCCGGTGGTCTGGGCGGCGCGGTCGGTGACGTCGCCGCGGCTGCCGCTCGTGGCGGGTTTCCCGGGCTTCTTCGCCAGGCCGGCGAGGCCGAGCAGGCCGGCGAGGCCCAGCCAGCCCCAGTTGCTCGCGCTGTCGCCCTTCGGGCCCTGCGGGCCCGGCTCCTGCTGGACCGTGTTCTGGGGGCTGTCCGCCGGGGTGGCGGCGGTCTGCGCGTTCGCGCCGGTCAGGGAGGCCAAGGCGAGTATCCCGGCGGCGCCCAGTGTTGCGGCGATCTTACGCATGGTGTGATCTCCTTGAGAGCTTTCCGACGGGCGTCTCGAACGCGGCTCTCGACCCGCGTGCCCGCCGCTCCCCCACACACCATGAACCCACGCATTGCGGCTTTACGCGAGTTTTGTTCTTTTTGCCGGGCTGTCGCGGCGTCAGCGGGCGAGCGCGTATGCCAGCGCTTCGCGCAGGTCAGCGACCAGGTCGGCGGCGTCCTCGACGCCCGCGGAGAACCTGACGAAGCCCTCCGGCACCGCGTCCCCGCCCCACCGCCCGCGCCGCTCCGCGGTCGAGCGCACGCCGCCGAAGCTCGTCGCCTCGTCGACCAGCCGCGCCGCGCCGAGGAACCGCTCCGCCGCCGCCCGGTCCGGCAGCGTGAACGTCACCACGCACCCGTAGCGCCCGGCGCGCATCTGGCGCGCGGCCAGCGCGTGCGCCGGGTCGGAGGGCAGGCCGGGGTGGCGTACGCCCGTTACTCCGGGCGTCGCGCGCAGCGCCTCGGCGACGGCGAGGGCGTTCGCCGCCTGGCGGGCGGTGCGCAGCTCCAGGGTGGCCAGCGAACGGTGCGCGAGCCACGCCTCCATCGGCCCGGGGATCGCGCCGGCGGTCCTGCGCCAGGTGCGCAGCCGGCGGGCGAGCGCGGGGTCGCGGGTGACGGCGTAGCCGAGGAGGACGTCGCCGTGGCCGGTGAGCGCCTTGGTGCCGCTGGCGACGGAGAGGTCGGCGCCGAGTTCGAGGGGGCGCTGGCCGAGGGGGGTGGGCAGGGTGTTGTCGACGGCGACGAGTGCGCCGGCCGCGTGGGCGGCGTCGGCGAGGCGGCGGATGTCGCACACGTCGAGGCCGGGGTTGGCGGGGGTCTCCAGCCAGAGCAGGCGGGCGCCGTCGAGGAGTTCGGCCTGTGCGTCGCTGGCGGTGGGGGCGGCGCGTACCTCGGTGCCGTGCTCTTCGAGGAGGGTGCGGAGGCCGCCGGGGACGAGGTTGTAGCCGTCGGAGGGGAGGACGACGTGGCCGTGGGGGGTGCCGTCCGGCGGCGGGGCGGGGACGGCCATGAGGACGGCGGTGATCGCGGCCATGCCGGAGGCGAAGGCCACCGCTTCGGCGGGGGCGCCGGGCGACTCCAGCGCGGCGAGGGCGGCTTCGAGGCGGGTCCAGGTGGGGTTGGCGTCGCGGCCGTAGTCGTAGGGGGCGGCGGTGATGTCGCCGGGGAGGTGGTAGTGGGCGGCGAAGACGGGGCCGGGGAGGGCGGGTTCGTACGGCTCGGGGGTGGGGAGGCCGGCGCGTACGACGCGGGTGGCGTCGGCGTGGAGGGTGATGTGGGCCGCGTCGGGGGCGGCGTCGGCGTCGGGGGTCGCTTCGGCGTCGGGGGTTGCGTCGGCGTGGGGTGGGGGCTCGGGGGCGTGCGAGGGGTCGTCCTGCGTCACCGGCCGGCTCCTTCCAGGGCCGCACGCGCCGCCGCGCCGCACTGTACGCCGTAGCCGGCGCCGAACAGCGCGGCGTGCACGAGCAGATGGTGAAGTTGGTACAGCGGCACCCGGCCGCGCCGGCCGGGCAGGGGGCGTACCTCCTCGTACGCCCCGAGCAGCCGCCCCAGCTGCGGGCAGCCGAACAGCTCCAGGAACGCCAGGTCCACCTCGGGGTGGCCGCCCTGCGCGGCGGGGTCGATGAGGTACGCGCGGTCGCCGGCCGTCCACTGCACGTTGCCCGACCACAGGTCGCCGTGGATGGCGGCGGGCGGCTGCGGCGGCCCCGTGACCTGGTCGATCACCGCGCAGAGGCGCTCGACGGCCTGGGTGTCGGCGGGGGTGAGGGCGGCGTTGTCAGTGGCGAGGCGTAGAAAAGGAAGCAGCCGGTGCTCGGCGTAGAAGCCGGGCCAGTCATCGGGGGAGGCGGGCGCATGTTCGGCGTGCTCAGGCGGTGGTTCCGCGGCTGCGGGAGCGGTCTGCGAAGACGGCAGCGGCAGCGAGCCGATGTACGCGGGCCAAGGGGTGCCGTAGGCGGCGGCGGGGGTCTCGTGCAGCGCGGCGAGGTCGCGGCCGAGCCGCTCGGCCTGTGCGGGGGTCGCGCGGCCGGGCTCGACCCACTCCAGCAGGATCAGCCCGGGCTCCTCGCCGAGGACGGCGGGGACGGGGACGGTGCCGGTGTCCGCGAGGAACCGCAGGCCGTGCGCCTCGGCGGCGAAGAAGTCGGCGGGGGCGTCGGCGCGGGTCTTGGCGAAGACGCGGCGGCCGTCGGCGAGTTCGAGGCGGTGCGCGGCGGAGATGTCCCCGCCACCGACGCCCGCGCGAGCCCGTACGGGGACGCCGGTGAGCGCGGCGGCGCGCGCCTCGACGCCGCGGCGGGCGCGGGAGGCGCCGGTGCCGGGGCGGCGGCCCGGGGCGTCGGGGGCGCCGGTGCCGGTGCTGTCCGGGTCGATGGTGCCGTCCGGTGCGGGGTCGTCCGGGGCTGGGCCGGCTGCCGGGTCGGTCACGGGCGGGCGGCGAGCTCGTCGCGTACGGCCTGCAGCAGGCCCTCGGCGGCGGTCTCAATCAGGTCCAGAGCCTCTTCGAAGCCGCCGGTGCCGCCGTAGTACGGATCCTCGACGTCGGTCAGGTCGAGATCGGGCGCGAAGGAGAGCAGCAGCCGCACCTTCTCGGCGTCGACGGGGGTCGGCGCGATCTTGAGCAACCGGCGTACGTGCCCGCTGTCCAGGCCCAGGACGAGGTCGCGTTCGGCGAACCAGTCGGGCGTGAACTGCCGGGCGGTGTGCTTCAGCTCGTAGCCGTGCTGGGTGAGCAGGGCGGCGGCGCGCGGGTCGGCGCCTTCGCCGACGTGCCAGCCGTCGGTGCCGGCGCTGTCCACCTCGATCTCGCCGTCGAGCCCCGCCTCCGCGACGCGGGCGCGGAAGACGGCCTCGGCCATCGGCGAGCGGCAGATGTTGCCGGTGCAGACGAAGCAGACGAGGAAAGGCGCGGGGTGGGGGCGTTCGCTCGTTCGCATGCGCTCCATCCTGCCTCAGCCCGGTCCCCGGCGCCCGGTGCAGCCGACCGCCGCATGCCCTTCGCCCTCGTACCCGTGCACTCCCCGGTGCACGATTCAGTCCCGGTCGAGGACCATGCTCGTCGCCCACGAGACGATGCTGATCACCAGACCGCCGAGCACCGCCGTCCCGAACCCGTCCACGTGGAAGCTCAGTTCCACTTCGTCCGCGATCCAGGAGGTGAGTATCAGCATCAGCGCGTTGATCACGAGCGTGAACAGCCCGAGGGTCAGCAGCAGCAACGGCAGCGACAGCAGTTGCACGAGGGGCTTGACGACGAAGTTCACGACGCCGAAGATCAACGCGACCAGCAGCAGCGTGACGGCCTTGTCGGCGTTGTCGTTACCGGTCAGCCCGATGTCGGGGATCAGCCAGACGGCGACCGCGAGGGCTGCGGCGTTGGCCAGGGTCTTGATGATGAAGGTCTTCATTAGTGTGATCGTTCCAGAGGTAGTCGGGAGCACCATGGATGCGGAGGGCGGAGCACGATGAAGGCATTCCGGCTGGACGATCTGGAGGCGGAGCGCCGCGCGAACGACGGAGCGTACCTCCAGTTCCTGCGCGAGCGGAACATGTCGGTCGGCTTGTACGCGCTGGACGCCGGCGCCCCCGATCCGCAGCAGCCCCATCGCCAGGACGAGGTCTACGTGATCATGAGCGGTCGCGGCTCCGTCACCGTCGGCGACGAGACCCTGCAGGTCGGCAGGGGCTGCGTCGTCTACGTACCGGCGGGTGTCCCGCATCGTTTCCACCACATCACCGAGGATCTCCGGGTGCTGGTGGTCTTCTCTCCACCCGAGGCGTGAATCAGTCCCTCAGGGGTGCCTCAGGGTTCGTTCCGGGGTGGACCGGGGCCGGGGGCACTCCCATCCGCCCGTCCGGCGGCTTAGCATCGATGGCACCGGGACAACCCCGGCGTACCGGAGGAGGAATGACCGTGTCCGTGAAAGAGATCACCGCGGGACTGCCGTGGTGGGTGACGTGGGTGCTGATCCCGGCGATCGTGCTGGTGGTCTTCGGCAGCCTGATCATGGCGCTGGTCGGGTTCATCATCGGCCTGCTGTTCAAGGTGCTGCTGGCCGCGGCGCTGATCGCGGGTGCGATCTTCCTGGTGCGGAAGTTCATGACCGCGTCGTCGTCGGAGAACGACTGGTAGCCGACCGCCTCACCGCCACTCGCCTCACCAGCCTCACCGCCACTCGCCTCACCGCCACTCGCCTCCGGCGCTACTTCCGGCGCCGCCGACCGCCGCCGCCCCGGCGGCGGGCGCGGCCCTCGGGAGGAGCCGCGGCAGCGCCGGGGCCCGTGCCCGCCCAGCCACTCGCCGCCGGACCCGGCGCCGACGCCGAACCCGGTCCCGAACCCGGCCCCGGACCCACAGCCGGTCCCGGACCCGGCTCCGCCCCCGGGCGGCGGTCGGCCGAGACGACGAGCGCCGCGAGCCCCGTGGTCAGCGGCACCGAGGCGACCAGACCGATGCTGCCCACGAGGGTCCGTACGATCTCCTCGGCGACGAACTCGCTCGTCGCCACCGTGCCGACACTCTGGTCGGCGATCGTGAACAGCAGCAGCAACGGCAGCGCCGCCCCCGCGTACGCGAGGACCAGCGTGTTCACCACCGACGCGATGTGATCCCGTCCGATCCGCATCGCCGACACGTACAGCTTCCGCCACGGCGCCGACGGGTCGGCCCGCCGCAGCTCCCACACCGCCGACGCCTGCGTCACCGTCACGTCGTCGAGCACCCCGAGCGAGCCGATCAGCACCCCCGCCAGCAGCAGCCCGCTCATGTCGATGTCCGGGTACTGGGTGTGGATGAGACCGGTGAAGTCGTCGGTGTTCCCGGTCAGCTTCGACCAGCCGATGAACAGCGAGCCCAGCAGCCCGATGAGCAGCAGCGACGCGAGTGTGCCGAGCGCCGCCACCGACGTGCGCACGTTGAACCCGTGGCACAGGTAGAGCGCGATCAGCATGATGGCGCTGCCTCCGACCACCGCCACCAGCAGCGGGTTCGATCCGTCGAGGATCGCCGGCAGGATGAACAGGATCAGGATCGCGAAGCTCACCGCCAGCGCCGCGAGCGCCGCCAGCCCGCGCAGCCGCCCGACGACGACCACCGCGACCGCGAACACCAGCGCCAGCGCCGCCATCGGCACGGTACGCACCACGTCGGAGACGGCGTACTGCAGGTCCCGCGGCGCCTCCGGCGAGTAGGAGACGACGAGTTCCTGCCCCACGTCGTACCGCCGGGACGCGTCCGGCGCGACGATCTCGGTGAAGGTGCGCCCGGCGTGCTTGCCCGACGTCACCTCGATCGTCGCCCGCTCGCACACCGCGTCCTCGTCGGGCCGCGGCTCGTCGGTGCCGCCGCCGCCCGGCGGCCCCTGCTCCTGCACCTGCGCGCCCACGTCGGCGCACTTGACCTGCTCGATCTTCGTGACCTTCGCCCGCTGCCGCTCCTGGTCGAAGCCGACGCCGCTGCGCTCGCCCGCCGGTTCGTCGCCCGGCCACAGCGCGATCAGCCCGGCGAACACCGCCAGCGCGAAGGGGACGAGCACCGCGGCGATCACCGTACGCAGCCGGTGCGAGGCGGGCGGGGCGGGCGAGGCGGGGGCGCCGTGGGCGTGCCCGTGGTTGTGCCCCTGGTCGTGGCCGTGCGAATGCGTCACGCCCAGATCATCGCAGGGACCGTCGCGGAGGCCCTCTTCCGCGCCGGGACGTACAGCGGTTAGCGTGGTCGGCGAACTGCACACCGCGGGAGCTCGGAGCACCGGGCTGAGAGGGCGCTGACGGATCCGCATCCGGACCACAGCTGCGCCGACCGCCGAACCTGTTACCGGGTAATGCCGGCGTAGGGAGTGGGTCTCCATGACCGTTTCGGATGCACGTACGCCCGCCACCGAGGAATCCAGCGCGGCCGGCTGGCACAAGGACCACGTACAACACCCCGCCCGGCCCGACATCAGGGTCCCGGTGCGGCGCGTGCACCTCACGAACGGCCGGGACGTGACGCTGTACGACACGTCCGGGCCGTACACCGACCCGACCATCGACACCGACGTACGCCGCGGGCTCAGCCCCCTGCGCGACAACTGGATCATCGCCCGCGGCGACACCGCGGAGTACGCGGGCCGCCCGCCCCGCCCCGAGGACGACGGCCTCAAGCACACCGCCCCCCGCGGCGGCCTGCGCAACCTCGACGCCGTCTTCCCCGGCCGCCCGCGCCAGCCGCGGCGCGCCCGCGGCGACGCGGTCACCCAACTCGCGTACGCCAGACGCGGGGAGATCACCGCGGAGATGGAGTACGTCGCGCTCCGCGAGCGCGTCGAGCCCGCCTTCGTACGCGACGAGATCGCGGCCGGCCGCGCCGTGCTCCCCGCGAACGTCAACCACCCCGAGTCCGAACCGATGATCATCGGGAAGAACTTCCTGGTGAAGGTCAACGCCAACATCGGCAACTCCGCCGTCACCTCCTCCATCGAGGAGGAGGTGGAGAAGATGACGTGGGCCACCCGCTGGGGCGCCGACACGGTCATGGACCTGTCCACCGGCCGTAACATCCACACCACCCGCGAGTGGATCCTCCGCAACTCCCCCGTCCCCATCGGCACCGTCCCGCTCTACCAGGCGCTGGAGAAGGTCGACGGCCGCGCGGAGGAGCTGAGCTGGGACGTCTACAAGGACACCGTCGTCGAGCAGTGCGAACAGGGCGTCGACTACATGACCGTCCACGCGGGCGTCCTGCTGCGCTACGTCCCGCTCACCGCCCGCCGCAAGACCGGCATCGTCTCCCGCGGCGGCTCCATCATGGCCGCCTGGTGCCTGGCCCACCACCGGGAGTCGTTCCTCTACACCCACTTCGACGAGCTGTGCGAGATCCTCGCCTCGTACGACGTGACCTTCTCCCTCGGCGACGGCCTGCGCCCCGGCTCGATCGCGGACGCCAACGACGAGGCGCAGTTCGCGGAGTTGCGTACGCTCGGCGAGCTGAACCGGATCGCGAAGTCCCACGGCGTACAGACCATGATCGAGGGCCCGGGCCACGTCCCGATGCACAAGATCAAGGAGAACGTGGACCTGCAGCAGGAGATCTGCGAAGAGGCTCCGTTCTACACCCTCGGCCCCCTGGCCACGGACATCGCCCCCGCCTACGACCACATCACCTCCGGCATCGGCGCGGCGATGATCGCCTGGTGGGGCACGGCGATGCTCTGCTACGTCACCCCCAAGGAACACCTGGGCCTGCCGGACCGCGACGACGTCAAGACCGGCGTCATCACCTACAAGATCGCCGCCCACGCGGCGGACCTCGCGAAGGGCCACCCGGGCGCCCAGGACTGGGACGACGCCCTGTCGGACGCCCGCTTCGAGTTCCGCTGGGAGGACCAGTTCAACCTGGCCCTGGACCCGGACACGGCGCGCGAGTTCCACGACGAGACGCTGCCGGCGGAGCCGGCGAAGACGGCGCACTTCTGCTCGATGTGCGGGCCGAAATTCTGTTCGATGAAGATCTCTCATGACATCCGCCGCGCGCACGGTGCGACGGAGGAGGAGATCGAGGCGGGCATGGCGGAGAAGTCGAAGGAGTTCGCCGCCGCAGGCAACCGCGTCTACCTTCCCGTGGCCGACTGACGTCGCCACAGTTGTAAGCGGGCCCCTCTGTCAGCCGAGAGGGGCCCGCCGCCGTCCGCGCGCGCGGTTCGTCACCGGGCCCGGCAGAAGCCGGGTGCGGCTCACGCCGTAGCCGTCGAGTCAATCGATCAGCCTCGTGGCCGCTTCGAGGGCCAGGTCCCACGGGTATGCGTCCGGCCGGCCCTTGCCTGGTTCGTCCGGCACGAACCCGCCTTCGCCGTAGAGGACGTGCACGCCCATGGAGCGAAGCGTCTCGATGCTGCGCGTGAACTGGGTGTGCTGCCGAGACACACGTTCCATCCTCCCGCCTGTGCGCGTTTGATGACGTCCCCGACATCGAGCACGGGCGGAGCGGCGCTGCCCAGCAGGTAAAGCACGCGGTTCCTGGCCATTGGCGCAGTTCATCGTGTGGGGCCGGGCTGGCGCAACCGGGGAAAACCATCTCAGGCGACTCCGTGGCGGGGGCCCATCGCACCGGAACCGCGTGCCGGCCGCGGTGGCATCTCGTACGGTCTTACGGGTGAAGGTGCTGGTCGGTGAGCCGCGGAGGCTCGGGGTCGCCGCGTCCCGGGCGCGGCTTCGGTTCGAAGAGGGGCCGAAGGGTCGGGGGCGGGGGTCGGCCTCAGGCTGCTCGTCGTCGACGACGAGCCGGCGTTCGAGCGCAGCTTCTGGTGCGGGACCTGCCCGTTCCTCTTCCGGCGTCTCCAAGGCGCCCGGCAGACGCTGTCGTTGGAGGACGTGCGGGAGCGCCTCGCCCTCCGGCTCACCGAACCGGACGGCGTCGTCGTGGAGGCGTTCGCCGCGTTGCTTCCCGAGGACGACTATCTGCCGCTGCTCCTCCGGGTCGAACCGCGGCTGACCGTCCCGGGGCATGAGGGCGACTACTTCAGCCACGAGCAGGTGGCCACCTGGGGTATCGACGGGTTCTGGGGCCTGCCGGAGTACCCGCACACCCCGTACTACCGCACGTTCGAGACCGCGGTCGGCGACGAGGCGCATCTTTATGAGTTCGTGGTGCCGATGGTCCCGCCGACCTGGAACGAGCGCGACCGGGTCGAGGAGTACGCCGGGCGGATGAGGCAGGGGGCGGTTCCGACGGCGGTGGCGGTGTCGACCCTGGACCTGTGCCAGCCGGCGGTGGACACCCGGTCGACCGACTATTACGAGCACTGGGGGCTGACGCACTTCCTGCTCGACGGCCATCACAAGCTGGAGGCCGCCGCGTCGTCGGGACGTTCCGTACAACTCCTGTCGCTCCTCGCCCTGGGCGAGAGCGCGCCCGCCGCCCGCGACCACCGGAGACTGGCCGCCCTGCGTGCCCAGCACCGCCGGAGCCGCGCCGCGCGGTGAGCGGGTGCCCCGGGAAGTGCCTCCGCATGCTTCCCGCAGCCTGCGCTCCGGCTCCGACGGGCCGGGTCCGCACGCTCCGCCATCATGGGCCGATGACGCACAGCGATGCCGACAGCGATGCCGACCTGATCGCCCTCCTGCGCCGACTGGACGATCCGCAGCTGCTGGAGTACCCGCGCGGCTACGACCATGCCGCGACCCGAGCGCTCTTCGAGCGGCTCGTGGCCCGGCTGGACGCCGACTTCACCACCCGGTGCCGCGCAGGCCGGCACCTACAGGCCCCGCGACGGCGCAGGCCCGCCGGGCCGGCGGCGCACGTACGCTGAGGCCATGTCCGAACCCGCGGCTCAGCTGCCCCCGTACGAGCTGGCCTTCCCCGGGCCGCTGCGCGACAGGCTGGTCGGCGCGGTGCTGTCCGGTGCGAAGACGGCGACGACCGGGCTGCTCGCGGCGTACGAGGCCGAGGGCGAGGCGTTGCCGGAGGCGGGGGACCGGGCGGCGCTGCTCGACTCCCGGGGGCGGCGGGTCGCCGTCATCGAGATCACGGCGGTGCGCGTGCTGCCGCTGCGGGAGATCGACCTGCGGCACGCGGTCGACGAGGGCGAGGGGCACGAGACCGTCGCCGGGTGGCGGGAAGGGCACGAGGCGTTCTGGCACGGCGAGGCGATGCGCGAGGTGCTCGGGGACCCCGGGTTCACGGTCGACGACGACGCTCTGGTGGTCGCGGAACGCTTCCGCGTCGTGGAACGCATCCCGCCGCCGCCCGGCGGGCCGCGGCCCGGGTGATCCGCGCGGGTGGGCGTGAAGCGCGTTGCACGGGTGCGGCGGGCGTGAGAGGTTGGCGGCGTTCTGCGGGTTCGTAGAACGGATTCGCCGGTGATCCCTCCGGCGTACTCACGGTGAGGAATGAAGCCTTTGATTCCGGCGTCCTTCAGCGGCCGCCGTCGGCGCCGAGTGGCCGGCCCGCTTCCGTAGCGGTCCCGCCGGCTCGTACCGCCGGACACGCCCGTCCCGTACGGCGGCCCCACGATGCCCATGCGCTCTTTCCAGAGACTTCGTGAGGTCGACATCACCGTGGCACATCCCAGGGACAACCAGGTTCAGAAATTCGCCGTCGCCAACCTCCGCCGCCGCCCCGACGCGGTCGAGACCGGCGGCTTCGTCGTGGGCTTCTCCCCCGGCACCGACAGCCCGTACCTCAACTACGCCACCCCGCTGCCCGGCGCCGCGCCCACCGGCGGCGACGTCGCCGCGCTGGTCGGCGCCTTCCGGGAGCGGGGGTTGCTGCCGCGGCTGGAGTTCGTGCCGGGGGCGGCGCCCGGGGTGGCGGCGGCGCTGCGGGCGGCGGGGTTCGGGACGGAGGCGGTGCACGAGTACCTCGTCTGCACCCCGGACACGTTCGCTGGCCGGTGGCTCGGCGGTGACGGCCGGTGGCTCGGCGGTAACGGGGGCGGCGGGGGCGGCCCGCGGGTGGAGGTTCCGGGTACGGACGAGGAGTTCCGGGCGCTGGACGCCGCGCTCGCCGAGGCGTTCGGCGGCGCGTTCGCCGCGTCGGCGGAGGGTGCGGCGCGGCTGCGGCGGCTGCAGCGGGACGGCGGGGAGGTGCGTTTCGTACGGGCCGGGGACGGCGGTTGTGCCGGCGGCGCGACGTGCTCGCCGCCGGCCGAGGACACCGCCGAGCTGGCCGGCGTCGGCACCCGCCCGGCGCACCGCCGCCGGGGTGTCGCCGCGGCGGTGACCGCGGCGCTGACGGAGGCGATGTTCGACCGCGGGGTCGGGTCGGTGTGGCTGGAGTACTCGGGGGAGGGCTCGCGCCACACGTACACCCGGATCGGCTACCGGCCCGGGGGTTCCCGCCTGTACGTCTCGCTGCCGGCGACGCCGCCGTCGGCCTGACCCGGGGGTGGCGGGTCTGCGGCTTGGCGGTTCGGCGGGTCGGCGGCCTGACCGCCGCTGGCCGTCGCCTGTCGGACCGCCTCACCCTGCACCGCGTCATGGGGTGGCCCGGTCAGAGCTCCGGCTGCCAGGGCAGGACCCGGAAGTCGCCGGTGCCGCGCTTGACCTTCTCGAACGGTGCCGAACTCACACACGGCGCCAGGTCCTTGTCCTCCATCGGGCCGCCGGTGGCGGCCCAGCTGTAGCCGAGGCGGTCGTGGCGGCCCTGGTCGTGGACGGTGACGCCGACGCGCAGACCCTTCGCGCCGGGGAGGTCGGTGTCGGTGACGACGCCGGAGACGACGGCCACCTTGCCGCCGGTGACGAGGCAGTCGACCTCGGCCTCGGCCCAGTTGCCTGTGCCGTCGAGGTAGTGGCTGAAGCGGAAGGTGCCCGTGGCCTTCAGGGGGTTCTCATGGTGCTCGGCGGCGAGCCGGGCGTCGAAGGAGAACGTGATGTCGTCGCCGAGCGACCGGGTCAGCTTCGCGGTGCCGGTCAGCGCGGCGGCGTTTCGGCCGCGGTCGCCAGCGCCGTGGGCGTCGTTGACGGCGTTGCCGCTGTTGCCGCCGCCGCTGCGGCCGTCGACGGTTGCGGCGGCGGTGCCGGCGGTGGCCGTCGCGAGCAGGGCGGCCGTGACGGCGACGGCGCGGACGCGGTTGCTGCGTACGTAGCGCAAGATGATGTCTCCTCAAAGGCTGTCGTCCCGGGCGTTCCGGGATGTCAGCAGCTTCGCGCGCGACGGGTGCGCGCCGCGTCAGCCTGCGGCGGCAAGCGGCGTACGTCTTCGGTCTGGCCGCCGCCCGGCCCCGCTACCTCCGCGGCATGACACGCTGTACGTGACCAGGGCAGGGCTCCCACCGGCCGCGGAACCACGCCGGGACCCCGGGAGTTCTCCACGGAACCAGGGTGTGTGCCGCGCTCCGTCGCAACCGCCGCTCGACCGCACCGGAGAGGGGGACCGATCCCATGGCCACCCGATCGCTCAGCAAAGGGGCCAACCTGCCCGTCGACGCGTCCGCGGTACGGGCAGAACTCACCTGGTCCGACGGGCCCGGCGTCCCCGACGTCGACGCCTCGGCGCTGCTGCTCACCGCGGCCGGACGGGTCCGCGACGACGGCGACTTCGTCTTCTACAACCAGCCGCGGCACACCTCCCAGTCGGTCACGCACCTCGGCAAGCAGAGAGCGGGCGGCCGGTTCACCGACTCCGTCGAGGTCCTGCTGGACTCCCTGGGTCCGGCCGTAGAGCGGGTCGTGCTGTGCGCCTCGGCCGACGGTGGCACGTTCGGCCAGGTGCCGGGGCTGACGCTGCGACTGCTGGACGCCGGAACGGGCGGCGAGCTGGCGCGCTTCGACATGGAGGCGACGACGGAGACGGCGTTCGTCGGCGGCGAGCTGTACCTGCGCAACGGCCGCTGGAAGTTCCGCGCGGTGGGCCAGGGCTACGCCTCCGGACTGGCCGGTCTGGCCACCGACTTCGGCATCACGGTCGACGACACACCCCCGGAGGAACAACCCCGGCCCGCCGCCCATTCCGCCGCCCAGGCCCCGGCCCCGCTCGCGGGGGCACCGGCCCAGACCCCACCGGCCGCGGCCCCACCGGCCCCGACTCCGCCCGCGGGGGCACCCGCCCCGGCCGCCGCCCCCGGTACACCGCCGGCCCCGCCGGCACCACCGACCGCCCCCGCGGTCCCCACTCCGCAGGCGCCCGCCCCTGCACCCGCCGCGGTGCCGCCGCCCGCCGCCGCGCCTTACGCGCCGGCTCCCCCGGCCGCGCCCGGCGCGCCGCGCCTGGTCAAGGGCGAGGAGCAACTGCCCGTTGACATGCACAAGCGGTTGTCGCTGCGCAAGGAGCAGGTGGCCATCAGCCTGCGCAAGCACGGGGCCACCGATATCTCCGCCCGCGTCATCCTGGTCCTGGACGCATCCGGTTCCATGACCCCCCTCTACGCCAAACGCGTCGTCGCCGACGTCGTCGAGCGAATGGCCGCGGTCGCCGCGCAGTTGGACGACGACGGCGCGATGCAGGCGTGGACGTTCGCCTCCCATCCGGCCCGGCTTCCGGACCTGCACCTGGGGGATCTCCCCGAGTGGCTGCGACTGCACGTGCGGGTCGGTCAGCTCGCCCTCTTCCGGCCCCGCAAGAAGCGCAAGGGCCTGGAGGACGGCCAGATCGACATGCGGATGGTCGGCATCCAGAACGAGGAGCAGAAGGTCATCGCCGAGGTCCGCGCCTACGTCCGCGAGAACCCGGCCCCCGTTCCCACACTCGTGCTGTTCTTCTCCGACGGCGGCGTCTACCGCAACGCCGAGATCGAGTACGAACTGCGCCAGGCGGTCGAGGAGCCGATCTTCTGGCAGTTCGTGGGGCTGGGGAAGTCCGACTACGGCGTGCTGGAGCGGTTCGACACCCTCGGCGGGCGCCGCGTCGACAACGTCGGGTTCTTCGCCGTCGACGACATCAGCGAGCTGCCCGACCCGCAGCTCTACGACCGCCTCCTCTCTGAGTTCCCCGGCTGGATAACCGCCGCCCGCCGCGAACGCATACTCTGACGGGCCCTCGGCCCTCGGCGCCGGGCCAAGAGGCTCCGGGCCGTCCGCTGTTCAGCCTCCCGCCGACTCCGTGTGCGCGACGAGCGCGGATATAACGGTGTCCCACAGCTCGGGGGGCGGCATCTGGTGCCCCATCCCGGGGAGTGGCACGAGGGTTGCCCCGGGGATCTCGCGGGCCAGCGCATCGCCGTGGGCGTAGGGGAACAGCGGGTCGTGGGTGCCGTGGAGCACGAGGGTCGGTGCGGTGATGTCGCCGAGGGACAGCTCGGCCGGCTCCTTGCCGTCGTCGAGCAGCCAGTGGTTGGCGGCTGCGGCGGGGACGGGGCTGCGGTCGAAGGCGCGGCCGGCGACGCGGCGTACGCGCTGCTCGTCCACCGGGACGGTGCCGGCGAAGGTGTGCTCACCGGCGAGGAAGTAGGCGATGACCGACTCGCGGTCCGACCAGTCGGGCCCGGGCTGCGGCTCCTCGAACTTCCGCGCCAGCTCCTCGCTCATCGGCGGCAACTCGGGGCGGTCGGGCCCGCCCGGTGTCGCGGGGCTCGTGGCGATCAACGTCAGCGAAGCGGTCCGGCCGGGGTACCGCGCCGCGATGAGCTGGGAGATCCCGCCGCCCATCGAGACACCCACGAGGTGCGCGGAGTCGAGGCCGAGCGCGTCGAGCACGCCGACCACGTCGGTGAGCAAGTCCTCGCTGCCGTACGTCGGCGCCCCGACCGGGAACGTCGTGGACCGGCCCGTGTCGCGCGCGTCAAAGCGGACAACGTACCGCCCGGTCGCGGCGAGGCGTGCGCAGAAGCCGTCCTCCCACCAGTCCATCGACGCCTCCGCGCCGCCGACCAGCAGGATCGGCGGATCGGAGGCGGCGCCGAACGCCTGCGTGCAGATCTCGACGTCTCCGACCCGAACCAACCGCTCGGCCGCGGGCTGGACTTCTGCCGTGCCGTTCATGACTCGCCTCCCTCATCCGGTTTCCCCCACGCTACTACATTCTCCGAAGTGTGTGCTACATTTTTCGAAGTGAATGTGGAGTTGGGGAGCGGGAGGAGCGCGGCGATGGCAAGGGGAAGCGGCGATGAGAGGCGGACGTACGGGCAGGCGTGCCCGATCGCCCACGCGCTCGACATGATCGGGGAACGCTGGGCGCTGCTCGTCGTGCGCGAACTGCGCCTGGGCCCCCGCCGTTACGCTGATCTGCAGGCCGCGCTCCCCGGCATCGGGCCCAGCGTGCTGTCCCAGCGCCTGCGCGATCTGGAGCGGTTCGGTGTGCTCTCGCGCCGTACGCTGCCGCCGCCCGCCTCGGCGAAGGTGTACGAGCTGACGGAGTGGGGCAGCGAGCTGGAGCCGGTCTTCGCCGCGCTGCGCAGGTGGGGGCTGCGCTCGCCGGTGATACCGCTGGAGGGCGTGCTGACCTCCGACACCGTGCTCCTCGGGCTGCGCGCCTACTTCCAGCCGCAGCCGCACGCGGCGTGGTCCGCGAGCTACCGCATAGAGCTGGAGCGCGAGGTGTACCGGCTGGAGGTCGCCGACGGCGAGCTGACGGAGGTGCGGCGCGGCGAGGAGCCGCGGTCTCCGGACGTTGCGGTGACGACGGATCACGACACGTTGCGGTCGGTGCTGGCCCACGAGCGCCCGCTGGCCGAGGCGGTCGAGGCGGGGGAGTTGACGGTCGAGGGTGACGGGGAGGTGATGGAGCGCCTGGTGGAGGCGGTGCAGCGAAGCTGAGAGCGTGGACGGTGAACTCGCCCCGATCCAGCCGTGATTCGGCATGCACGCGGATCCCGCAACCGCGCGGACGTGGCGGGGGGCGGGCGGCGTTCGGTGCGCGTGGTGCGCCGCGCGGTCAGTCGGGCTCGTCGGCCAGGGCTCGGGCGGCGGCTTCGTCGGCCGGGTCCATGCCGCCGTAACCGTCGCGGCGGTTGGCGGCGGCCTGGTCCTCGATCCAGCGGGTGTGCGTCTCCCAGGCGGACTGCTTGCTGGTGCCGAGGGCGGCGCCGATCTGCGACCAGGAGGCCCCGCGGGAACGTGCGGCGCGTACGGCGAGCTGCCGCCCGTAGCCGGCCTTGCGGGCCAGCACCTCGCCGAGGGCGAGGAGTTCGAGGGATTCCTCCCTGGTGAGGGGAGTGCTGCCCGGGTCGCCGTCGCCGAGTGCGTCGCGCAGGCGTAGCTCGTCGTAGCGCGCGGCGGCGGTCATGAGAGTGTGCCGGGCTTCCTGGGTGTCTGGGGTGGACATGGGTTCATCGTCGCGTCAGGACAGCTTGACGTCAAGCCGGCCTGACGGGTGATGTCCCGGGGTCGGCGGGCGTACGCCGGGTCACCAGACGGGGCGTAGCGGAGGGAGGCCGTCGCCGGCGAGGCCGTGGGCGAGGCGGAGGAGTTCGGTGCGGAGGAGTGTGGTGTCGGCGCCCGTGCGGCGGGCGAGTTCCGCTTCCAGGTCGTGCAGGGCGCGCCCGGCGATGTCGAGGTGCCGGCGGGCGGCGTCGGTGAGGACGACGAGCTTGCGGCGTCCCCCGGCCGGGTGGGTGGTGCGGCGGACGTAGCCGCGGCGCTCCAGGTCGTCGACGAGTTGGCCGGCGGCCTGTTTGGTGACGCCGAGCCGGGAGGCGAGTTCGCTGCTGGTGGCGCCGTCGGCGCCGAGGATCTGGAAGGTCATGCCGTGCACCGGCCGCAGGTCGGGGTAACCGGCCGCGGCCACACGCTCGTTGAACTCGGTCAGCACGAGCTGGAAGGCCATGCCGAGCAGGAACAGTAGCTCGGGGGTCGGCGGGCTGTCGTCGTCGCGGGTCACGGGAACATCTTGACACGGTTGAGTAAAGCTCCTTTACTCAACCCATCGAGTAAAGGAGCTTTACATTCATGAAGGTCATCACTCCCTCCCCCGACCGCACCGTCACCACCCCGAACGCCACCATGGAGTCCCTCGCCACCCCCTCCCAGGGCAGCACCGCACTCAGCACCTGGCGGGTGCGGATCGAAGCCGGCCGGTCCGGGCCCGTGCACGCCATCGACCGCGAGCAGGTATGGATGGTCATATCCGGTTCCCTCACCGTGACCGGCGACGGCCGCACCGAGACCGCGGCCGCCGGGCACGCCGTGCTGCTCCCGCCCGACGTGCTGCGGCGGCTCGGTGCGGCAGAAGGTTCCGGCGACGTGGAGGCGCTGGTGGCGATGGCGGCCGGGGGCAGTGCCGTCACCGAGGACGGGCAGCGGCATCCCTTGCCGTGGGCGGAGTAGCGGAGACCGGTGGTACGTCTGGTACGTCGGCGGAGGCGGCCGGGCCGGTCCGTACGGCGTCGTGGTTCTCGGCGCGTACGCCGCCGCCTTCGGCCCGTACGGCGTTGCCCGCCACCCGTACCGTCCGCGAGGCCGCCGCCGCACCGGCGGTGCGGGCCGCGCGGCGCTCCAGGGTCGCGGCGAGGACCGCGAGGGCCAGGCCGGAGGCGGCGAGGGCGGCGCCGACCCAGTTGGGGGCGGTGTAGCCGAGGCCGGCGGAGATGGTCAGGCCGCCGAGCCAGGCGGCGAGGGCGTTGCCGAGGTTGAACGCGCCGACGTTGACGGCGGAGGCGAGGGTCGGCGCGGCGGCGGCCTGGTCCAGCACCCGCTTCTGCAGCGGCGGTACGGTCGCGAAGCCGAAGAAACCGACGAGGAAGATGCTCACGGCCGCCGCCGGCTTGCTGTGCGCGGTGAGCGTGAACAGCGCCAGCGTCGCGGTCAGGGCGCTCAGTGCGACGTACAGCATCGGCATGAGGGCGCGGTCGGCGAAGCGCCCGCCGACCAGGTTGCCGCCGACCATGCCGAGGCCGAAGAGGGCGAGGAGCCAGGTGACGGAGCCGTCGGCGTAGCCGGCGACCTCGGTCATCATCGGTGCGATGTAGGTGATGGCGGCGAAGACGCCGCCGAAGCCGAGGACGGTCATGGCCATGGCCAGGAGCACCTGGACGTTGAGGAACGCGGCCAGTTCGCGCCGGAGGTCCGTGCCACCGCCGGCGACGGCGCTCGACGGCTCGCGGGCTTCTCCGGCTTCTCCGGCTACTCCGGTTTCCTGGGTCGCCCGGGCTTCCCGGGTCTCCCGGGTCTCCCGGGGCAGGTCGGGTATGAGCCTGGCCACGCCGGCCAGACCGACGACCCCGATCGCCGCGACCGCGAGGAACGTATCCCGCCAGCCCACGGTCTGCCCGACGAGCGTGCCGCCGGGGACGCCGACGACGTTGGCCACGGTCAGTCCCGTGAACATCATCGCGATGGCCCCGGCCCGCTTGTCCTTCGCGACCAGCCCGGCGGCGACGACCGCGCCGATGCCGAAGAAAGCGCCGTGCGCGAGCGAGGCGACGATACGTCCGGCGAGCAGGACGCCGAAGGCGGGCGCGAGCGCGGAGATGACGTTGCCGGCGATGAACAGGCCCATGAGGCTCATCAGCATCCGCTTGCGCGAGACGCGGGTGCCGAGGGCGGTGAGCAGCGGGGCGCCGCCGAAGACGCCGAGGGCGTAGCCGGTGGTGAGCCAGCCGGCGGCCGGGACGGAGACGGAGAACTCGTCGGCGACCTCGGGCAGCAGGCCCATGACGACGAACTCCGTGGTGCCGATCCCGAACGCGCCGATGGCGAGCGCGAGCAGCGCGAGAGGCATGCGGGGACTCCTGCCGTGGGTGCGAGGGCTGTCCTTTAGCAAGCGCCCACAATAATTGCGCACGCCGATTCTTGCAAACGCGGGCTATTGCGGTCGTCGAGTAAACTCGACACCAGGACGGCGAACGCACGCACGCACTCACGGGACGCGGAGGCGCTCATGGCGGCCACAGCCGAGCAGCTCGACGAACTGGCCCGGGGCTGGACGGCCCTGGCATCCCTGCACGCCCGCATCGAGCACCACGTGGAGCGCACGCTGCAGCGCGCGCACCGGCTGAGCGCCCGCGAATACTCCGTACTGGACGCCCTCAGCCGCCAGGACGACTTCCACCTGCGCATGAACCAGCTCGCCGACACCGTCGTCCTCAGCCAGAGCGCCACCACCCGCCTCGTCACCCGCCTCGAAGACCGCGGCCTGCTCAGCCGCTACCTCTGCGCCGACGACCGCCGCGGCATCTACACCGAGGTCACCGAGGCCGGCCGCCGACTCCTCGCGGAGGCCAGGCCCGGCTACGAGACCGCGCTGCGCGCCGCACTGGACGAGGCCGCGAAGCGGCCGGAACTGGCGCCGCTGGTGGCGGCGGTGGAGACGCTGGAGGCCCCGCCGGCGGCGTACGCGACGTAGGAGCGCGCACGGGCGCAGAGGTCCGGCGCGGGGGCGCAGAGGTCGCGGAGGGGCGCGTACGGCCTGGGATGCGCCCGCCGCGCACGCGTAGGGTCGGCCGCATGAGCGATCTGCACATCCGGCGCGCGACCGCCGCCGACGTCCCCGCCGTCGTGGCGATGCTCGCCGACGACCCGCTGGGCGCCGCCCGCGAAACCCCCGACGACCCTGCCCCGTATGCGCACGCCTTCGCACGGATCGACGCCGACCCCGGCCAGCACCTCGTCGTCGCCGAACGCGACGGCCGCGTCGTCGGCACGCTGCAGCTCACCGTCATCCCCGGCCTGTCGCGGCGGGGCGCGACCCGCGCGCTCATCGAGGCGGTGCGCGTGCACCGCGACGAGCGCGGGGGCGGGCTGGGGACGCAGCTCATCGAGTGGGCGGTAGAGGAGGCGCGCCGGCAGGGGTGCGCGGTCGTGCAGCTGACGTCGGACGCGACGCGCACGGACGCGCACCGCTTCTACGAGCGGCTGGGATTCGCGGCGTCGCACGTGGGCTTCAAGCGGACCCTGTAGCGGCGGTGGACTGGATCCGCGGACGGCTCGCAGCCCACTCCGCGTCCGCCCCCTTGCGCTCAATAATCGCTGTTCAGAGGGGGGTCAGCGGGTTGTATCCGAAGTTATCCACAGGCCCGAGCGGGCCGGCGCGGGCTTCGGCATACTGCCACTATGCAGATCACCACCGAGCAGCGACGAGCCCGGATCGGCGTGCGCCACGCACTGGCGCCGGCCGCCCGCGCGACCTCTCCCGTCGAGGCGGTGGACGCGGTCGTCGCGCTGCACGCGACGGACGCGGCGACCGTCTTCCTCTCTGCCTGTGCGCGCATGCGGGAGCCTGGCGTCACGCCCGTCGAGCACGCGCTCTACGAGGACGTGTCGCTGGTGAAACTGCTGTCTATGCGGCGCACGCTCTTCGCGGTCAACCGCGACCTGGCGCCCGTCGTGGACGCGGCGGCGGCGCGCGCCATCGCGGCGCGCGAGCGCGCCACGTTCCTCAAGCACCTCAAGGACTGGAACGGCCTGGACGAGGCGTGGCTGCAGCGCGCCGAGGCCGCCGCGCTGGCGGTGCTGAAGGACAAAGGTGAGGCGACCGGCAGCGAGATATCCGCCGCCGAGCCGCTGCTGCGCACGAAGATCACGGTCTTCCCCGGCACCCGGCAGGAGACACAGCAGGGCGTGGCCACGCGCGTGCTGCGCATGCTGGCCTGCGACGGGCACATACGCCGTGGGCACCCGCGCGGGTCGTGGACGTCGAGCCAGTTCCGGTGGGCGCCGGGCGAGGAATTCGGGGGCATGGACGTCGCCGAGGCGCAGGCGGAGCTGACCAGACGCTGGCTGTACGCGTACGGGCCGGCTACCGAAGCGGACCTCGCCTGGTGGACCGGCTGGACGAAGACCGCCGCGCGCAAGGCGCTGGCCACGACGGGCGCAGTGGCGGTGGAGCTGGACGAGGGCACGGGGTACGTGCTGCCGGACGACACCGAGCCGGTCGCGGAGCCGGAGCCGGAGCCGTGGGCGGCGCTGCTGCCGGGGCTCGACCCGACACCGATGGGCTGGAAGGAGCGCGACTGGTATCTCGACGCCGGGTACCGCAAGGCGCTGTTCGACGGCAGCGGCAACGTGGGACCGACGGTGTGGTGGAACGGGGAAGTCGTCGGTGGCTGGGCGCAGCGAAAACACGGAGAGGTGGTGTGGCGGATGCTGACGGACGTGGGCGGCGACGCGGAACGCGCGGTGGCCGCGGAGGCCGAGCGGCTTGCGGGGTGGATCGGCGACGCCCGAATAACGCCGAGGTTCCGCACGCCGCTGGAGAAGGAGCTGGGGGCGTAGGGGCTACCGACCACCTGTCGGTGCCCAACGGTGGGGGTCCAGGGTTCCCCGGTGGGTCCTGACGGCGGGACCCCACGGTGGCCCGGGGGGCGGTGATCCGGGGACGGTGACTCGGGGGCGGTGGCCCGGGGCGGCGCGGCCCGGACGGGGGCTACGTCCAGCCGCGGGTGCCGCCGGGGACCGGGGCGTCCGGGTCGTACGGCTCCCGGGTGAAGACGAAGGTGCCCAGGTCGAGGTGCGAGACCTCGCCGTCCGCCGACCGCTCCACCCGCAGCGTCTCGCCGGCACAGTAGCCGTCGACCGCCGTCCACGTGCCGTCCCCTTCCGGGCGGAGCAGCGACGCATAGCCCGCGCCGTTCAGCGGGCTCAGGTCCAGCCAGCGGTCCTCCTTCAACCGCAGCACATGAGGGTTCGCGCCCCAGTACCACGGCCCCGTCAGCGCGAGCAGCTCCGGATCCACCGCGTCCGCGGCCAGCGGACGCCACGGCTCGGGGATGCGCGGTTCGTGCCGCACCACGGTGCCGATCAGATCGGCGGCGAGCCCGGATACGGACACGCCGGAAGTGACGTTCGTGAGGGCGACCGCGCTCACGCCCTCGTCGACGTCGGAGAGGAGGCAGGCGAGGAACCCGGGCATGGAGCCGGTGTGGCCGGCGAGCAGCGTGCCGCTGACGCGGATCAGCTGCATTCCGAGCCCGTACGCGCTGTCCCAGGACGCGGCCTCGGGCGCCACGGCGGGGGTGCGCATCTCCGCCAGTGTGTCGGCGGAGAGCACCCGGTCGTCGCCGCGTACGAGGAAGGCCGCGAACCGGGCCAGGTCGCCGGCCGTGGACCACAACTGGCCCGCGGGGCCCATCCGGCCGGTGTCGTGGAGCGGCTCGGGCTGCATGACGTCGGCCCACGGATGGACGGCGAAGCCGCCGGCGTGCGGGGCCTCGGGAAGCAGCGTCGTACGCCGCAGCCCCAGCGGCTCCAGCAGCTCGCGCTGCAGCACCTCACCCCAGGGTGCGCCGCGCAGTGCCTCGACGAGCGCGCCGAGGTAGGCGAAGCCGGGGTTGGAGTAGTGGTGCCGTCGGCCCGCCGGGTGACGGGTGGGGTCGCCGTCGAAGAGTTCGCCGAGCCCGGGGCGCAGCGCGCCCGGGGTCCGCTCCCACCAGGGGCCGCGGGGCTCGGCGCCGATACCGGAACTGTGTGAGAGGAGTTGAGCGATGGTCACCGTGGGCGCCTGAGTGCCGGAGAGGTGCTTCTCCAGCGGATCGGCGAGGTCGACGAGGCCCTCGTCGCGCAGCCGGAGCACCAGCACCGCGACGAACGTCTTGGTGATCGAGCCGATGCGGTACTGGGTGTCGGACGTCGGCTCGTGTCCGTCGATCATCGAGCGGGCGCCGGACCAGACAGTCTCCCCGTCGCGTACGACGGCCGCGACGAGCGAAGGAGTACGGCCCTCGCGCTGCGCGACGGCGATCCGGTGGCGCAGGGCGCGGGCGGTGGCGGGGAGCAGGGCGTCGTCATACGGCGGCATGCGGCGCAGCCTAGCCGCGGGCCGCGGGGCGGTGCGCGGGAGTTTCGGCGCCGCGGTTGCCGCGGCTGCGGCTGCCGCCGACGCGGGTGGCGTACCAGACGGTGGCGATCACCAGCGCGCAGCCGGCGTACTGCGTCGCCGTGGGCCGTTCGCCGAGGAACGCGACGGCGGTGGCGATGGCCAGCACCGGCTGCAGCAGGAGCAGCGCCGCCCCGGTGGCCGGGGCGAGCCGAGGCAGAGCGGGGGTGATGAGGAGCAGGGCGAGGACCTGGCCGAGTGCGGCCAACGCCGCCAGCCAGCCGACGGCGGCTGGCTCGGGTGTGGCGTCGATGCCGGTCCACAGCGCGCCGAGGACGCCGGAGGCGATGCCGGCGGAGAAGGTCGCGGTGCACACGGGCACGGCGATGTGCCCGCGGGGACGGGTCGGAGCGGGAGAGGCCGGGGTCGGGGTCGGGGCCGGGACTGGAGCGGGGTGGGAGGCGGCTGGAGCGGGAGAGGTGGGTGAGGGCGAGGAGGGAGAGGGCGAGGAGGCGGAGGCGGGCGAACGGGCGGAGGTGGAGGGCGGATCGGAGGCGGAGGCGGAGAGGGAGGTGGAGGTGGGGTGGGGGGAAGGGGGGTGGGGGGCCCGGGGGTGCGGGTCGCGGACGCGGTGGGGGCGGGTGCCGCCGAGGCGGGTGAGGAAGAGATAGCCGGCGAAGGCGACGCCGGCGGCCGTGCCGTAGAGGATGCCGGTCACGGGGCTGCTGCCCGGTTCCGGGTCGCCGATCGCGCCGCCCGCGAGCGCCACCCCGGCGAGCAGTACCGGGGCGGTCAGCCAGAAGCCGCGGGGCAGAGGCGTACGGGTCAGCAGCCGCGCCAGCAACGGGAAGACGACCACCTGGATGTTGAGCAGCACGGTGGCGATGGAGGCGCCCACGTCCCGGATGCTGGCCGCCCAGAAGACGAAGTCGACGCCGAGCAGCAGCCCGGCCGCCAGGTCCGTGAGCACCGGCCGCCGGGCCCGCGGCCCGAGACGGCGGAGTTCGACGGCCGCGAGGGGGACGAGCAGCAGGAGTGCCAGTGCGCAGCGCAGGAAGGCGGCGGTGCCGGCGTTCACGTCGGAGAGCTTCACGAAAATGGCCGACAGCGAGATGCAGGCCGAGCCGCCGATGACCATCGCGACCGGGCCGGCCAGCCGGTTCAGGAGCCTTTCGCCGCCGGGGGCGGCGGACGGGACGGTCGCGGCGGACGCGGTGCGTTCGGGCTGGCCGGTCGTATCGCCCGGAGGGCCCGCCGTCGCGCCTATGCCGCTTCGCTCGCCGCCCTGGCCGTCCCCTTCGACTCGCATGCTCCTCACTCTGCCTGCCCACTCTCCCAAGAAAAAGCGATGATTCGTTAGTCGAAAGCGTTAGCATCGCTTGGTGTTCAGTTTGGAGCGCCTCCGCGCCCTCGACGCCGTCGCCGTCCACGGCACCATCGCCCGCGCCGCCGAGTCGCTGCACGTCACCGCCTCCGGCGTCTCGCAGCAGCTCGCCAAGCTGGAACGCGAGTCCGGGCACCGGCTGCTGGAGCCGCACGGGCGCAGCGTCCGCCTCACCCATGCCGGCAAGGTGCTCGCCGCGCACGCGGCTCGCGTCTGCGCCCAGGTCGCCGAGGCCGAGGCGGACCTCGCCGACCTGCAGGACGAGATCCTCGGCCCGCTGCGTCTCGGCGGCGTCGGCAGTTCGCTGCGTGCGCTGCTGCCCGAGGTGCTGACCACCCTCACCGCCTCGCATCCGCGGCTGGCCCCCACCGTCGTCGACGGCGAGGTCGTCGAGCTGGTCCCGGGTCTGGTCGGCGGGGAGCTGGATCTGTTGCTGATCGAGAGCTGGAGCAGCCGGCCCATCCGGCTGCCGCAGGGGCTGGCGGTGCGGACCCTGGTGGTGGAGGACGTTCAGTTGGCGGTGCCGGATGCTCATCCGCTGGCCGGCCGCGAGCGCGTCGGCCTCGCCGAGCTGGGCGGTCTCGCCGGGTCGGCCGGGTCGGCCGGGTCGGTCGGCTCGGACAGGGCGGCGGTGTGGGCGAGTTGTCCGGTCGGCACCGAGCCTTACGAGGGGCTGACGCAGGCGCTGCGCGAGGTGGGTCTGGAGCCGGAGGTGCGGTATCAGGTGACGGAGTACGCCACGCAGTTGGCGCTCGTGCGGGGCGGGTTGTGCGTGTCGCTCGTACCGGAGATGGCGCAGCGGCCGTGTCCGCCGGGGGTGCGGTTCGTGCCGGTGCGGCCGGTGGTGCGGCGTACGGTGCAGGCGGCGTGGCGGTCCCGGGCGGAGAGCCCGGCGGTGCGGGCGTGCGTGGCGGCGCTGGCGGATGCGGCGCGGGCGGCGCATACGGGGCACACGGCGCATACGGCGCATACGGGGCACGCGGCGGCGGGGAGGTGACCTGCGGGGTTCGTCCGGGGTCGTGCGAGGATCACGGTGTCGAGCGCTGCCAGTGGAGGACCGGATGTTCGCGATATCCCTGGGTGACGAAGGTGCCGAGCTGCGGCCGCTGGAGCCGTGGCAGGCCAAGGAGTTCCTCGCCCACATCGACCGCGGCCGCGACTTCATCGGCCGCCACATCGGCCTCCCCGACGCCGCCGCCGACCTCGACTCCGCCCGCGCCTGGCTCCAGTCGTACGCCGACAAGGCCGCCTCCGACACCGGCCGCCTCTACGGCATCTGGCTCGACGGCCTCCTCGTCGGCGGCGTCCTCTTCCGTGTCTTCGACGCGCAGCAGCGCACGTGCGAGGCCGGCTGCTGGCTGGAGCCCGCGGCGGCGGGCCGGGGGCTGGTCACGCGCGCGGTGCGCGTGATCATCGACTGGGCGGTGCGCGAGCGCGGTATGGAGCGCGTCGAGTGGTACGTGTCCGCCGAGAACACCCCGAGCATCAAGGTCGCTCAGCGCCTCGGCATGAGCCGCGACGGCGTGCTGCGCGCGCATCATCCCTACCGGGGGGTGCGGCAGGACATCGAGGTGTGGTCGGTGCTGGGGTCCGAGTGGCTCAGGGGCCGCGAGGCGTAGCCGCGTTCCGGCCGGTACGAGCCGCTGGTACGAGCCGTCGGTACGAGCCGCTCGCCCGTCCTCCGCCCGCGTGCGCCGTCAGTCGGCCGTGCCGGCGGCTTCCAGCAGCACCGGCAGCTTGCGCATGTCGTCGAACAGGACGGTGTCCGGCCCCGCCAGCCACTCGGCCGGTGACAGCCCACCGGTGAAGCCGTACGCGCGCATGCCGGCGGCGCGCGCCGCCTGCACGCCGTAGCGGCTGTCCTCCACCACCGCGCACGCCTCCGGCGCGTAGCCCGTCTCGCGCGCCGCGTGGAGGAAGAGGTCGGGGGCGGGTTTGCCGCGGCCGTCGACGTCGGCGGCGGAGTAGATGCGTCCGGCGAAGCGGTCGTACAGCCCGGTGCGGCCGAGGGTGCGGCGCATCCGTTCGTGCCCGCCGCTGGACGCGACGCACGTGGGCAGGCCGGCGGCGGCGATGGCGTCGAGGGCTTCGACGACGCCGGGTACGGCTTCGAGGCGGTCGAGGCCGGCGATGAACTCCTCGTAGTAGCGGGTTTGCCAGGTCTCGTCCGTGCCCGGGCCGAGGCGTTCGACGACCATGGCGCCGACGGATTTCTGGGACTTGCCCATGAACAGTTCGACGGCGTCGGTTTCGGTGAGCGGCCAGCCGAGTTCCGCCCCGACGGTGACCTGCGCGGCGGCGGCGATGCGCTCGGAGTCGACGAGGACTCCGTCGCAGTCGAATATCACGAGTTCGATGGCTCGGGGCATGGTCACGAGGCTAACCGAGCGGTCGCCCGGCGGGGGGAGAGGGCCTGGGGCCTGGGGCCTGGGCGTCAGCGGGTGCCGGGGACGACGAGGCCCGTTTCGTACGCCATGACCACGGCCTGCGTACGGTCCCGCAGCCCGAGCTTGGCGAGCAGCCTGCTGACGTGCGTTTTCACCGTCTCCTCGCTGACGTGGAGGCGCGCCGCCAACTCGGGGTTGGACAGGCCCTCGGCGAGGAGCCGCAGCACCTCCGTCTCGCGCGGCGTCAGCGCCGCGAGCGGCGCGGCGGCCCCGCTCCGCCCCGGCCGCGCCGCGCGCAGCCGCGCGAACTCGGCGATGAGCCGCCGCGTGACCGCCGGCGCGAGCAGCGCCTCGCCGGCCGCGACGACGCGCACGGCGTCGAAGAGCTGCTCCGCGGTGACGTCCTTGAGCAGGAAGCCGCTGGCGCCGGCGGCGAGGGCGTCGTAGACGTACTCGTCGAGGTCGAAGGTGGTGAGGATCAGCACCCGGGGGTGCGGGGCGCCGGCGGCGGTGAGCCGGGCGGTGGCCTCGATGCCGTCGACGCCGGGCATGCGGACGTCCATGAGGACGACGTCGGGCCGCCGTTCGCGGCAGACGCGGACGGCTTCGGCGCCGTCGCGGGCGGTGCCGACGACGTCGAAGTCGGGCCGGGTGGCGAGGAGTCCGGCGAAGCCGGCGCGTACGACTTCGTGGTCGTCGGCGACGACGACGCGGACGGCGCTGTCGCGGACGGCGCTGTCGGGCGCTGCGCTGTCGTGCGCGGAGGCGTTGCGTACGGAGGCGGGGTCCGCCGGGCCGGTGGTCATGCCGCGGTTCCCGTCGCACTCGCGTCCGTGGTCGCGGGGGTCTGCGTGGGGAGGGTCGCCTCCAGCAGGAAGCCGCCGCCCGCGGCCGGGCCGCTGCGCAGCCTGCCGCCGACGGCCGCCGCGCGTTCGCGCATGCCGGGCAGCCCGTGCCCGCCGGCGCCGGACCTGACGAGGGCCGCGGGCCCCGGGCCGTTGTCGCGGACGCGCAGGAGGAGGGCGGTGTCGGCGTAGTGCAGTTCGACGTCGACGGCGGCGCCGGGGGCGTGTCGGCGGGCGTTGGTGAGGGCTTCCTGCACGATGCGGTACGCGGTGAGCTCGATGCCGGTGCCGAGGGGGCGTACGGAGCCGCTGACGATGAGGCGTACGGCGGAGCCGGCGGCGTCGCGGGCGCCGTCGAGGAGTTCGTTGAGCTGGGCGAGTCCGGGCGGGGGGCGGCGTTCCGCGGGGGCGGCGCCGGCGTCTTCGCGCAGTACGCCGAGGAGGCGGCGCATCTCGGTGAGGGCGGTGCGGGCGGTGTCGCCGATGTCGCGGAGGCGGCGGGCGCCTTCGTCGGGGAGTCCGGGGGTGGTGAGGCGGGCGGTTTCGGCTTGTACGGAGATCATCGAGATGTGGTGGGCGACGACGTCGTGGAGTTCGCGGGCGATGCGGGCGCGTTCGCCGCGGGCGGCGTGTTCGTAGAGGGTGTGGGCGATGGCGCGTTCGGTGGTGCTGTGGGTGGCGGCGGCGCTGCGGGCGCGGTGGGCGAGGCCGGTGGCGGTGGCGGCGGCGAGGAGTACGGCGGCGGCGGCGGCCAGGAGCCGGCCGGCGTCGTCGAGCCGGCCGCCGGCGGTGGTGCCGGGGTCGCCGACGGCGTAGCCGGCGAGCGGCAGCACGAGCAGCACGGCGAGGGCGCGTCCCCGGCGGGAGCCGTGGCGGGTGAGGCGGTGCAGGAGCAGCGCCTGGGCGGCGACACCGGCGGCGACGGGGGCGCCGAGGAGGGCGAGGAGCGGGGTGTTTGCGGCGGTGGCGAGGACGGCGGCGGGGGTGGGGTGGGTGCGTAGCAGCGCGACGGGGGCGGTGGCGCCGAAGGCGAGCAGGAGGGCGGCGGTGAGGCGGTCGCCGGCGCCGGCGCGCAGGACGGTGTCGACGGCGGCGAGAAGCGCGAGGAGCGCGGCGGCGGCGACGGGGCCGTCGGGGGAGGCGGCGAGGCGGCGGAGGCGGGTGGCCGTTGTGTACGGGCCAGGCGGGTGGTCGGTCTCCGCGTCGTGGGTGTCGTGCGTGTCGTGGGCGTCGTGCGGAGCGTGGGCGTCGTGCGTGTCATGCGGGGCGCGGGTGTCGTACGAGCCGTGGGTGTCTTCCCCGGTCGTACCGACCGCGCTCTCCGGGCCGTACGGACCGTCGGCCGCCCCGTCCCCCCGTGACCGCCGTGCCCGCCGCGCCCTCCGTGCTCCCGTCACGCCGCCATTCTCCCCGCGCCCGCCCCTCCCAGCGTCCCTCCCGCTCCGGACAACCGCCTCCCCCATACGAGCTACTCCGCCGCCCCCAGGACTCCTCCCCCGCGTGACGACCCGCCCGCCGCCCGCTTCGTAGCCTCCTCACCATGGCAGCGTCAGAAGCAACCATCGAGGTCCGGGAGCTGCGCAAGCGCTTCGGGCCGGTCGCCGCCGTGGACGGGCTGTCGTTCACGGTCGTCCCGGGACAGGTCACCGGGTTCGTCGGCCCCAACGGGGCCGGCAAGTCCACCACCATGCGGATCGTCCTGGGCCTCGACGCCCCCGACGCGGGCAGCGCGCTGGTCGGTGGCCTCCCGTACGCCGCGCTGCGCCGCCCGCTGCAGCACGTGGGCGCCGCGCTGGACGCGGCGGCCGTGCACCCCAGCCGGCGCGGGCGCGACCACTTGCTGTGGCTGGCGCACTCGCACGGCCTGCCGGCCCGCCGCGTCGACGAGTTGCTGGAGCAGGTGGGCCTCGGCGCGGCGGGGCGCCGGCGGGCCGGCGGCTACTCGCTCGGGATGCGCCAGCGCCTCGGCATCGCCGCCGCACTCCTCGGCGACCCGCCGGTGCTGCTCTTCGACGAACCGGTCAACGGCCTGGACCCGGAGGGCATCCGCTGGATCCGCGGCTTTCTGCGCCGGCTGGCGGCGGAGGGGCGGGCGGTGCTCGTCTCCAGCCATCTGATGAGCGAGCTGGAGGACACCGCGGACCACCTGGTGGTCATCGGCCGCGGCCGGCTCGTCGCCGACACGTCGGTGGCCGAGCTGCTGTCCGCCGCCTCCGAAAGCCGGGTCGCGCTGCACACGGCGGCGCGGGAGCGGGCGATGACGGTGCTGTCGGCGGCGGGGGCGACGGTGGCGGCGACGGGCCGGGAGTCGCTGACGGTCTCGGGGCTGCCGGCGGAGCGGGTGGCGGAGCTGCTGGGTGCGGGGGCGGTGCCGTTCTCGGGGCTGGCGGCGCACCGGGCGTCGCTGGAGGAGGCGTACATGGAGCTGACGCGGGGCGAGGCGGAGTTCGCCGCCGCGCCGGAGGGGGAGGGCGCGCGATGAGTGCGGGTGCGGGTGCGGGTGCTGGGCCCGGGGCCGGGGCCGGTGCTGGGGCGGATGGCGCGGGGGTGGATGGCGCGGGGGTGGCGGTGCGTACGGAGAGCGGGGGCGTGGCCCCGTACCGTTCGAAGCTGCCGCCCGGGCGCGCCGGGTTCCGGCAGTTGCTGCGCGCCGAGTTCACGAAGCTGCGCAGCGTCGACCGGTGGCTGCTGACGCTGCTGGCGGGCGTGGTGGTGACGGTGCTGGTGTCGCTGGTGTCGGCGGGTGGCGGCGACGTGGTCACGTCCGACGACGGGGGCGGCGGTTCCGGTACGCAGGCGGGGGCTGGGGCCGGGGCGGCGGAGCGGGTGGCGGACTCGTTCCGCTTCGTGCACCGGCCGCTGGCGGGGGACGGCAGCGTCACGGCGCGCGTGACGGAGCTGACGACGGGCGAGGGCACGGACGCGCCGTGGGCGAAGGCCGGCGTGATCGTGAAGGCGGGCACCGAGCCGGGGAGTCCATACGTGGCGCTGATGCGCACGGACGAGCACGGGGTGCGGCTGCAGTACGGGTTCGAGCACGACGTCGCCGGCGGCGACGTGGCCGGCGACGCGGCCGGTGACGCTCCGGTGTGGCTGCGGCTGACGCGCGAGGGCGATCGGCTGACCGGCTACGTGTCCGTCAATGGGGGTACCCCCGCCAATGAGGGCGTAGCCGGCGGGGGAGGCGAACGCTGGGACGAGGTCGGCAGCGTGCCGGCGGCCGGGCTGCCCGAGACGGCGCGGGCGGGGCTGTTCGTGGCGGCGCCGGAGACGGTGCGGGTGGAGCGGTCGTTCGGGTCGGTGAGCATCGGGGCGGAGTCGAGCGAGGCGACGGGGGTTTTCGACAACGTACGACTCGAAGGCGGTGGGTCCGGGGGGTCCGGCGGTGGTGGCGACGGGGACGGGGCCAGGGACGGCGACGGGGACGGGAGCGGTGATGGCGACGGGGACGGCGCGGCGGCGTGGCGGGACGAGGCCGTGGGGCCGACGTCCGGCCCGGCGGCGGCGAACGGCCCCGCCGGCGGCACCGAACGCGCCGGCGGCACGTTCACCGTCACCGGCTCCGGCGACATCGGCCCGCTCCCGCCCGCGGCCGATCTGACGTGGATGAGCCTGGCGGGGGCGCAGGTCGGGCTGATCGCGTTCGCGGCGCTGGGCGTGCTGTTCATCACCGCCGAGTACAAGCGCGGGATGATCCGTACGACGTTCACGGCCGGCCCGCGGCGCGGGCGGGTGCTGGCGGCGAAGGGCGCGGTGCTGGCGGTGGTGGCGTTCGCGGCGGGACTGGCGGGCGCGGTGGTGGCGTTCCTGGTGGGGCAGCGGGCGCTGCGGTCGGGCGGGCACCGGCCGCCGCAGTTCCCGGAGGTGTCGCTGTCCGACGGGGCGGCGCTGCGGGCGGTGGTGGGGACGGGGCTGCTGCTGGCGCTGGTGGCGCTGTTCGCGCTGGGGCTGGGGGCGCTGGTGCGGCACACGGCGGCTGCGGTGACGATCGTGGTGGTGCTGTTCGTGCTGCCGCTGGTGCTGGGCGGGGGGCTGCCGTTGGGGGCGGTGGAGTGGCTGTTCCGGGTGACGCCGGTGGCGGGTTTCGGGGTGCAGAGCACGACGCCGCGGTACGAGCAGGTGGCGACGGTGTGCCTGCCGGAGGACGGGTGCATGCCGCAGGGGCCGTGGGCAGGGCTCGGGGTGCTGGCGGCGTGGGCGGCGGTGGCGCTGGCGCTGGCGGCGTGGCGGCTGCGGCGGCGCGATGCGTGAGGGGCGGCGCGGGGTGGACGCATCGACGGGGCGTGCGGCAGGGCTGGCGGCAGGGGGTGCGTCGGGGCTTGCGGCGAAGCGCGGGGTGCGGGACGTGCCGGGCCGCGGGGTGCGTTTCGAGGGCGTACGGGCCGCGGGGCGCGCGGAGCGGGCGGAGTGGACCAAGCTGCGTACCGTACCCGGCACGTGGTGGCTCCTCCTCGCCGTCGCCGCCGTCACCGCGGCGGTCGGCGCGGGCGCGGTCAGCGGGCTTTCCACGGCGCACTGCCCGCCCGCCGGCTGCCGCGAGGACGTCGTGAAGACCAGCCTGACCGGCGTGTGGGCCGGGCAGGCGGCGGTCGCGGTGCTCGCGTCGCTGGCGGTCACGTCGGAGTACGGCACGGGCACGATCCGTACGACGCTGACCGCCGTGCCCGGCCGGCTGCGGGTGCTGGCCGCGAAGGCCGCGGTGGTGGGCACGGCGGTGCTGGTGGCGGGCGGGGCGGGGGCGTGGGGGGCGCTGCTCGCGGGGCGGGCGCTGGTGCCGGCGGGCTTCGCCTCGTACGACCTGGGGGCGGGGCCGGTGCTCCGGGCCGGCTTCGGGACGGCGCTGTACCTGGTGCTGGTGGCGCTGCTGGCGCTGGGCGTGGGCGCGGCGCTGCGCGACACGGCGGGTGCGGTCGCGGCGTGCCTGGGGGTGCTGTACGCGTCGCCGCTGGTGGCGGGGATGCTGTCGGATCCGGAGTGGGCGGAGCGGCTGCAGCGGTACGGGCCGGCGTCGGCGGGACTGGCGGTGCAGTCGACGGTGGACACGGGGGAGTTGCCGATCGGGCCGTGGGCGGGGCTGGGCGTGCTGGCGGCGTGGGCGGCGGCGGCGCTGGCGGTGGGTGGTGCGGTGCTGCGGCACCGGGACGCGTGAGGCGAAGGCCGGCGCGGGGCCGGGCCCGGCCGGTGCTGCGGATGCCCGCCGCGTGCGGTCGGGGCGCGGCCTGTGACGCCGGGGCGTGGAGGCCGGGTGTGTGAGGCCGGGTGTGTGAGGCCGGGACGGCGTGCGAAGCCGAGGCCCGGCGCGTGACGCTGGGGCGCGGCCCGTGATACCCCGGCGGGTTGCGCGGGTCCGAATCTGGACGCGCGAATCCGGACGCGCGAATCCGGACGCGCGAACCCGGCAGATGCACGGAGCCGGAACCGGATGCGCGTACCCGCGCGGGATGCGTCGAGCCCGGGCGGGGAGCGTGGCGCCGGAACCGGATGCGTGAATCCGCGCGGGGCGCGCCGAGTCCGCGCGGAAGGGCGTAGCACGCCGAGCGCGGCAGCCCGGTCTACGGCCCGCACCCCCGGCCAGGTCAGCCCCGCAGCGCCCGCCCCAGCAGCCTCACCCCCTCGGTCACCGCGTCGGGGTGGCTTGCCGCGTACCCGAGGACCAGGCCCGGCGGTCCCGGGCGGAGCCGGTGCCAGGACAGGGGCTGCACCTTCACCCCGCGGCTGAGCGCCGCCGCCGCCAACTCCGTATCGGTCACCCCCGCGAGCCCCGCCCCGTACGAACCGGCGCCACCCCCTCCGTCGAACATCACCGTCAGGTGCAGCCCCGCCGCCGCACCGTGCACCACCGCGCCCGGCAGGTGCGCCTCCACCGCCGCGATCATCGCGTCCCGCCGCCGCCGGTGCCGCCCCCGCAGCAGCCGCAGGTGCCGCTCCAGCTCTCCCGACTCCATCAGCCGCGCCAGCACGAGCTGCGGCAGCACCGCGTTGCCCAGGTCGGTGAACCGCTTGGCGTTCACCAGCGCGTCCCGGTACCCCGGCGGCGGCACCACCCACCCCACCCGCAGCGCCGGCGCCAGCAGTTTCGACACGCTGCCCATGTAACAGACCCGCTCCGCGAGCATCGCGCGCAGCGCGGGCACCGGCGGCCGGTCGTAGCGGTGCTCCGCGTCGTAGTCGTCTTCCAGTACGAGCCGGCCGCCGTCCTCCGCCCAGCGCAGCAGCTCGCGGCGGCGCTCGCCGCTGAGCACGGCGCCGGTCGGGAACTGGTGCGCCGGAGTGAGCAGCACCGCGCGCGCCCCGGTGGCGCGCAGCGCGTCGACACGTATGCCGTCGGCGTCGACCGGCACCGGGAGGATGTCCAGCCCGCCGTTCTCCAGATGCTGGCGCGTACCGAGCGAGCCGGGGTCCTCCAGCGCCACCGCCCCCACGCCGTCGGCGCGCAGAACGGGGTGCAGCAGAGTGAGCGCCTGGGCGGTGCCGGCGACGATGACGACATCGTCGGGGTCGGCGCGGATGCCGCGGTTGCGGGCGAGCCAGCCGGCGACGGCACGGCGCAGGGCGGGGGCGCCGTGCGGGTCGCCGTAGCCGAGGTCGGCGGCGGACAGCTCGGCGAGGACGGCGCGCTCGGCGCGGAGCCAGGCGGCGCGCGGGAACGCGGCGAGGTCGGGCGGCCCGGGGGTGAGGTCGATCCGGGCCGGGGCGGCGCGGAGGGCGTCGAAGGCCCCCGGCCCGGGAGCGGCGGGGAAGAACACGGCCGCGGACCCCGAAGCGACGGGGGAGAACGCGGCCTCGGGCTTCGAAGCGGCGGGCGAGGACAAGGTCCCGTGCCCCGCAGCGGCGGCGGGGGTCCCGGAGGACGTGGAGGACGCGGAGGGATGAGCCGAGCCCGCCGCCCCGGAACCCGCCCCAGCCCTCGACACCCCAGCCCCCGGCATGCCGGAACCCGCCGCCCTAGAACCCGCAACCCCGGAACCCGCAACCCCGGAACCCGCAACCCCGGAACCCGCCGCCCCGGCCCTCGACATACCGGAACCCGCCGCCCCGGAACCCGCCGCGCCCCCCGCCCCCACCGGCGCCGCGACCACCACCGTCCCCCCGCGCCGCCGCCCCTCGACGTGCCCGTCCTCCGTCAGCCGCCGATACGCCTCCGTGACCACCCCGCGCGACACCCGCAGCTCCGCCGCCAGCACCCGCGTCGGCGGCAACCGGCTGCCCACCGGCACCCGCCCGTCCGCAATCCCCTCCCGGAGCCGCCACGCCAGCCAGTCCGCCATCCCGCCCGCCGGCGCGTCCCCGACGTCGAGCTGCAGGAAATCCGACCCGTACGCTTTGGACCTCTCAGAGGTCGCTTCTTTCGCCCCGTTCATGGATCCATCGTGGCACGCGCCACTGACAACGCCCCCGAAGCCCGGCCGGCGCCCCCTCCGAAGCCCGGCCGGCGCCCCCTCCGAAGCCCGGCCGGCGCCCCCCGGAAGCCCGGCCGCGCCCCGCGGCCCGCACCGCTCCGGACACCGCCACCTCACTCCCCGAAGACGAACTCCGCCGCCGCCCCCGTCAGCACCGCGGCCTTCGGCGCCATCCCCCACAGCCGCTCCAACTCCCCCTCCACCACACCCGTCAGCTCCGCCACATCCACCGCGGCCGTCTCGTGCATGCCCTCCGCCACCACCAACACCCTGCGCGTCTCCGCGCCGACCGCCGAATATCCGCTCTGCCGGTTCGTCCAGCGCCGGGCGTGCGCGCGCCCCGCGGAGTCGGCGAAGGTCACCTCCCCCGCCGCCGGGTGCTCGGTCCCGCCGCCGAACGTCACGTACGTCTCGTCGCCGCCCGCGCGGCGCACCTGCAGCCACGGCTCCGCGATCCGGTCCACGTCCAGTACGGCCACGGGGATCGCGTACGCCATCGAGATCGCGTTGCACAGGTCCACCACCGGGTGGATCCGCGGCAGCGAACCCTCCCGCCGCAGCCGCCGCAGCAGCGACTCCGACGCGCACCGGTACTGCGTCGGCCGCAGCCCCAGCCGCGTGTACGTCCGCCGCCACGCCCGCACCTCGGGGAACTCCCCCTCCGTGCCCGCCGCCAGCCGCCGCCGCGCGATGTCCGTGTACGCCGCGATCCGCGCCTCCCACGCCTCACCCCCGCCGAAGCCGCCGCCCCCGCCGAAGCCGCCGAAGCCACCACCGCCGCCCTCGCCGAAGCCCCCACCCCCGGAGCCGCCGTCCACCGCCCCGTACACCGCCCCCGCCACCAGCTCCGGAAACTCCGCCCGCAGCTCCTCCGCATGCCCGAACCGCATCGTCACGCCACCGCCAGCTTCGCGCCCAGCCCCACGAACGACGCCGCGAACACCCGCCGGATCCCCGTCATCACCCGTGGCCGCCCCAGCACATGCCCCCGTACGGCCGCCGCGCACATCCCGTACGCGACGAACACCACGAACGTCAGCCCGGTGAACACCGCGCTCAGCCGCAGCATCGCGGCCACCGACCCCTCCTCGCCCGCCGGCACGAACTGCGGCAGGAACGCCACGAAGAACATCGTCAGCTTCGGGTTGAGCAGGTTCAGCAGCACGCCGGAGACGATCACCCGCCCCGCCGGCCGCGGCTCGGCCGCCGCACCGCCGTCCCCGACCACCAGGGCCTGCTTGTCCCGCAGCGTCGACCACGCCATGTACAGCAGGTACGCGACCCCCAGGTACTTGACCACCTCGAACGCCACGGCGCTGGCGTGCAGCAGCGCCGCGAGCCCGGTGACGGTCGCGACGGCGTGCGGGACGGTGCCGAGCGTGCAGGCGAACGCCGCCACCACACTCGCGCGCCGGCCGTGGGACAGCCCGGCGGCCAGGGTGTAGACGACGCCGGTCCCCGGCGTGACGACCACAACGAGTGTGGTCAAGAGAAAGGCGGTGTTCACGGACGGCCTCCGACGGTGGCGAGTCGCTGACGACGCTGGACACGCTGGACGCCGTCCACCCTCGCCCACCGATGGCCTGACCGGCAGGGCCAAAGAAGGAAGAGATCACCGGTCCATAAACAGTAACTACTAGCTCGTGTCTCGACGATCACGCCGCGCTCGGCGGGCCGACGGATCGCGCGGGCCCGTACGCGAGGCTGCCAGCTCTTGCCGACCTCTGCGTTCGTGGGCGCAGGTCTGTGCACCCTCCATGTGCTCGGTCCTGACCTACGTGCAGGACGTGAGCCCGGCCCCGGCCGCCCGTCTCCCTTGGGGTGATGAGTGGCCGGCCGGTGATGGACAGTCCGGTCAGGACGTTGCCGTCCCCACCGTCGGCGTCGGATTGCCTGCCTCTCCTGCTTCGCCTGCCTCCCCTTCGTGGTCCGCGTCTCCGCCGGAGTGCCCCATGTTCCGGAGCAGCACCGTGGCCGTGACGGCCAGTGCGAGCATGACCGGGACAGCTCCCATCGCGATCCAGGCGAGGCCCTGCGCGAAGGACTCCCTTGCCACGCCGATGAGTTGGGCCCCCGTCCCCATGGGTAGCCGGCCGGCGGCTTCGAGGGCTGCGGGCAAGTTGTCGGTGACCGTCTCGCGGGCGGAGGCGGGTACGCCGTCCGGCACCGAGTCGGTCATCCCGCTGTGGTACGCGACGTTCAGTACGCTGCCGAGGATCGCGACGCCGAGGGCACCGCCCAGTTCCTGGGTCGTCTCCCCCACCGCGGCTGCCGAGCCCGCCTGCTTGGGCGGCGCGGCGTCGACGATCATCCCGATACCGAGGGACGACACCGGCATCAGGCCGGCGAACAGCAGTGACGCCGCCGTGACGACGAGACCGATCCCGGAGTCCCCGTCCACCTGGGAGAGCACGGCGAAGCCGACGGCAGCAATCGTGAGACCGGCACCGAAGACGTATGCCTTGCCCACCTGGGCCGCCACGCCCTGGGCGACGAACATCGCGAGGGTTCCGCTGATGACCATCGGCAGGCTCCACACCGCCGATTCCAGCGGCTCCAGTCCCACCACCATCTGGATGTACTGGGCGATGAGGAACTGGCTGCCCAGCATGAACACCACGGTCAGGGTCAGTGTTCCGAGGGAGACGCTGAAACCGCGGTTCGCGAAGAGCTTCATGTCGAGCAGCGGGTCGGCGAGTCGACGCTGCCGTACGACGAAGAGGGCACCGATCACGAGGCCGAGCACCAGGGACAGCAGCGGCATCCAGGCGATGCCCTCCTTGGCGAACTCCTTCACGCCGAAGACGACCAGCAGGATGCCGGCCAGCGACATCGCGGCGCTGGTCAGGTCGAGTCGGCCGGCATCCGGGTTACGGATCTCCGGAAGCACCAGCGGGCCCGCCACCAGCAGGAACACCATGATCGGCACGGCCACGAGGAAGACCGAACCCCACCAGAAGGCCTCCAGCAGCACGCCGCCGACCAGCGGGCCGACGGCGCCGCCCAGCATGAAGCTCGTCATCCACACCGTGATGGCGAAGCTGCGCTGCTTGGCGTCCTGGAACATGGCGCTGATCAGGGACAGCGTCGACGGGCCCAGCGCGGCGCCGGCGAGGCCGAGGAGCGCGCGGGCCGCGATCAGCGTTTCCGCGGTGGGCGCGTAGGCGGCGAGCACCGAGGCGAGGCCGAAGGCGACGGCCCCGATCAGCAGCATCCGGCGGCGGCCGATGCGGTCGCCGAGAGTGCCCATGGTGATCATCGCGCCGGCGATGACGAAGCCGTAGACATCGGTGATCCACAGCAGTTCCGCTCCGGAAGGCTCCAGATCCTTACTCAGATTCGGCAGCGCCAGATGGAGCACGCTCATGTCCATGATCACGAGCATTGCGGGCAGTGCCAGCGATGCCAGCCCGATCCACTCACGCACTCCGGCGCGTGGGGCAGTTTCCGTATCCACCGAAATCTCCTTTCCGGGCCGCCCAGCCCGACGGACTTACCTTATGTTCTGAGCTTTCGATTGGTAAGGGCTTACCCATTAGTTAGCCCAGGACCAGTTCGATAGTTCGCAGGTAAAGTCGTTGGTTCGGGATTGAGTTCGAGGAATCCGTCAGTGCCGGAGAGCGCCGGAGGAGTGGAACATGCCTGGCGCCCTCAGTCGTTGACCAGGCTCTGGAAGAGGAAGAAGCGGTTGTCGCCGATGCCCGCCGCACGAGGCATGCCGCCGACCAAGGAGAGCGCCTCCTGGCGTACGGAACCCTCGATGAAGCCGATGTGCGCCTCCTCGGAGGCCCATTCGGCGTAGTTGAGGGCACTCGTGCCGTCCACACTGATGTGGAAGTGCGCCGAGATACCGCCGGGGTGGTCCCGCTCGGCCACGGTGGACATGTCGACGGAGTCGACGACCTGGTCCACCCACTGACGGGCCGCCTCGTGCCCGTCGACCCGCAGACTGGCGAAGACGAAACAGCCGGGAACGCGCGGCTCTTCGGAGGCACCGCTGCGGTACAGCCGGTAGTGAACGGGGCCCACGACTTCCACGCCGGCCATGTCGTCCACGGGCGCGGTACGGGAGAGACCGCCCTGCTCCAGGGAGCGGGCCGACGCGTCACCGGTTGCCCACTGCTCGTACGTCAGGACGTCCGACCCGTCGGTAGAGCCCGGCTACGCCCGCCCCGCCTGGCGGCGGGCCCGGTGGCCGGAGAATGTCAAATCCAGGTCAGGCGACGGCGAACGGCGGGGTCACTTCTCCTCGTCGTGACGCTCGCGCGCGGCGACGATCTCTCCGATCCGATGTGTGATCCACTCGACCAGACTGCCCAGCGTCGTCGCCAGTTCCCGCCCTATGGGGGTGAGCGAGTAGGTCACCTGGGGTGGCGTCGTGGATTCGACTTCTCGGGCGATCAGGCCGTCCCGCACGAATATGCGTAGATTCTGGGACAGCATCTTCTCGCTGATGCCGCCGATCCTGTCCCGCAGCACGTAGAAGCGCATCGGTCCCTCCTGCAACGAGGCCAGAATCAGCACTCCCCAGCGGCTGCTGACGTGATTCAGCACCGTGCGGGCCGGACAGTCGGCCGTGAATGCGTCGGTCATCGCGATGGCTTTGTCTTCCTTGACCTCAGATCCTACGTCCACGCCTGCAGCTTACCGCAAGGTATGCCCTTACGAAAGGAAAGCCCAGCCTCTACGGTGGTGCCCATGAGCGGGATCACTGTGGAGATCTGGTCCGACGTCGTCTGCCCGTGGTGCTACATCGGCAAGCGCCGCTTGGAGGCCGCCCTGGAGCGGTTCGAGCACCGCGACTCCGTCACGGTCATCTGGCGGTGCTCCGAACTGGACCCCGGCGGGCCCCGCGACAGCAAACTGACGATTCCTCAATGCATGCAGCGCGACCTCGGCATGTCGCCCAAGCAGGCTGCCGCGGGCGTGGCGATGGTCACCCAGCTCGCCTCCGAGATGGGGCTGGACTACCGGCTGGAGAACGCCGTACCGGTCAACACCTTCGACGTACACCGCCTCATCCACTTCGGCGAGCACCGCTCGCTGGGCGAGCCTGTACGCGAGCGGCTGTTGCGCGGATACACCGCCGAAGGGGCATACCTGGGCGACCGGCGGACTCTCGTCCGGCTCGGCACCGAGGCCGGGCTCGGCACCGCGGAGGTGGAGGCACTGCTGGACGGCGACGAGTTCGGGGACGCCGTGCGCGCTGACGAGCAGCGGGCCGCCCGGCTCGGAGTCACCGGCGTGCCCAGCTTCTCCTTCAACGGACGGCCAGCCATTTCGGGGGCGCTCTCCGTCGCCGACATCGTCGGACAGCTGAAGCGGGCCACGCTGTCGGCCAGGGCCTGACGACCGGGCCTGCTGGCCGTGGCCCGATGAACGTGGCCTTGTGACCAGGGCCTGATGAACTCCACGCCGTCTTCTTCGCCCCCGCGGCACGCCGTCGGCGCACCGCTGCCGGACCGGGCTATCCAGCTCCCCCCGCTACAGGCGCGGACCGGTGGGAGAAACGAAGAAGGCGGCGCGGTACCCGTACCCAGGCTCCCAGCTGGCCCTGGGGTTCCGGCCGCCCCTTCGTACCGTCTACCGCGCCGCCGACCGGGTCAGGTCCGCGGCCACCTGGGCGGGTGACAGCATGTGGCCATCTCCTCCCGCAGTTCCCGGGCCGCCTCCCAGTGCGAGGAGTCGGTCAGCAGGGCGGATAGGGCGATGGAGAGGGCGGCCGGGTCATTCTGCAGTTCCGCGTCGTCCAGTACCATGCCGGCCCCGCGTTTCTGCAACTGCTCGCCCGTACCGAAGGCGTCCTAAGCCGCCGCCTCCACCGCCACCATGTCCGCGAACGCCCGCGCCAGCGGCGACAGCGCCGCCCACCGCCGCACCGCCCAGCCCGCCCACAGCGGCGGCAGCTCCGGTACGGGCACCAGCCGCACCCCCGGATGCCGCCCGTGCCGCCAGCCGGGCAGCTCCGGTACGACGGCGTACCCGAGACCCAGCTCCGCGAGCAGAATCGCCGTGTCCCAGTCCGCGACCGACGTGTCGAACGCCGGCAGCGGCACCCCCGACTCCGCGAACCACGCCTCCAGATGCGCCCGCGAACTGGAGTTACCCGGCAGACCTATGAGCCGCACCGCCGCCAGGTCCGCCGCCCCCACCGCCGGCCGCTCCGCCAGCGGATCGCCCTCCCGGACCGCCAGCACCCACCGCAGCTCCGCCGCGCGCCGCAGCTCCACGCCCCGTACCGGCGCGGCGATCGTGATCCACGCCAGGTCGGCGCCGCCGGCGGCCAGCGCGGCCACGCAGCCGCGGCTGGAGTTCTCCGTCTGGAACTCCAGGCTGACCTGCGGATACCGCTCGCGGAACGCGACGACCGCCGCCGACATGAAGTGCCGTACGGTCGTCGCTCCCGTCGTCACCCGCACCGACCCGCCGTCCCCGCGCGCCAGGTCGCCCAGCCGCCGCAGCGCCTGGTCCACGCCGCCGATGCCCTCGGCGGCGGCGCCGCGCAGCAGCTCCCCGGCGTGCGTGGGGACGACGCCGCGCGGATGCCGCTCCACGAGGCTGAGCCCGACCTCCCGCTCCAGCCGCTTGACGTGCTGACTGACGGCCGACTGCGTACAGCCCAGCTCCCGCGCCACCGCGCTCAGGCTGCCCGCCCGGCACACGGCGACGAACACCCGCAGGTCGTCCAGAGTCATGCGCGTCAAGCTAGCCCTTGGGGACGCCCAAGAACACCCGAGGATTGACTTGGGCGGATCGTCGCGCCCACGATGACCACGATCTTCGCAACGCACGGCACACAGCCCGGCGGCCCGACAGCCCGACAGCTCCGCAGCCTGACCGACCTACAGCCCCGCAGCCCGACCGACCGACAGCCCGACCTACGGAACGAGGACGCCGTGGAACCGCTCGAAGCCGCCGCGCTCGCCGGCGCCGGACTCGTCGCAGGCGGCATGAACGCGGTCGTCGGCTCCGGCACCCTCATCACCTTCCCCACCCTCCTCGCCCTCGGCTACCCCCCGGTCCTCGCGAACGTCTCCAACACCGTCGGCCTCGTCCCCGGCGTCGTCGGCGCCGTCTACGGCTACCGCCGCGAGCTGCGCGGCCAGCGCCGCCGCATACTCCGCTTCGCCACCGCCTCCCTCCTCGGCGGCCTGGCCGGCGCGCTGCTGCTCCTCCAACTGCCGGCCGAGACGTTCCAGGCCGTGATCCCCGTCCTCATCCTCACCGCCTGCGCCCTGGTCCTCCTCCAGCCCGTCCTCAGCCGCCGCCTCGCCCGGCGCGACGACGACGGCGACACCGACGGCGGCACCCCGATGTGGTTCGGCGTCCTCGGTACGGGCGTCTACGGCGGCTACTTCGGGGCCGCGCAGGGCGTCATCCTCATGGGCCTGTTCGGCGCCTTCGTCCGCGACGACCTCCAGCGCCTCAACGCCGTCAAGAACGTCCTCGCCGCCCTCGTCAACGGCGTCGCCTCGATCGTCTTCGTCATCGTCACCGACGTCGACTGGACCGCGGCCGGGATCATCGCCACCGGCTCCACGGCCGGCGGCTTCCTCGGCGCCCACCTGGGCCGCAAGCTCACGCCCACCCTGATGCGTACCGTCATCGTCGCCGTGGGCACCACCGCCGCCCTCACGATGATCATCCGCTGAGGGCGCGCCCGGCCCTGCGCCGTGCGCCCTGCGTACTGCGCCGTGCGCCCTGCGCCGTCGGTCCGCAGACCGCCCCGCGCCGTCCGTCCGCAGACGCGCGCCTACGCGAACAGCCGGTCCAGCACCGCCGCTATGCCGTCCTCGTCGTTCGACGCCGTCACCTCGTCCGCCACCGCGACCAGCTCCGCGTGCGCCCCCGCCATCGCCACCCCGCGTCCGGCCCAGCGGAACATCGGGATGTCGTTCGGCATGTCCCCGAACGCGATCGTCTCCGACCCCGTGACCCCGAGCCGGCGCGCCGCGAGCGACAGCCCCGTCGCCTTGCTCAGCCCGTGCGGCAGCATCTCGACGGTGTCGGCGCCGGCGAGCACCACCCCGACGAGGTCGCCGGCGGTCTCCCGGGCCGCGGCCGTCAGCGCGTCGTCGTCCAGCTCGGCGTGCTGGAGGTAGAGCTTGCCGATCGGCTGCGCCCACAGCTCGTCACGCGCCGCCACCCGGCGGACCGGCACGGTCTCCCGAGCCGCCACCGCGCGGAAGCCGGGGCCGACGAGCACCTCGCCCGCGAGCCCGTCCGTGCTGACGGCCACCGCGACCTCGCCGACCTCGGCCTCCAGCTTCGCCACGGCGGCGGCGGCGAGGCGGCGGTCGAGGGTCACGGAGGTCAGCAGCCGGTGCTCGCCCGCGTGGTACACCTGCGTGCCCTGGCCGCAGACGGCCAGTCCCTCGTAGCCCAGCTCGTCGAGGATGGGCCGGGTCCAGACCACGGCGCGGCCGGTGACGACGATGTGCGTCGCGCCCCGTGCGCATGCCGCCTCGATGGCGGTGCGTGTGCGCGGCGAGACCGTCTCGTCACTGCGCAGCAGCGTGCCGTCGAGATCGGTCGCGATGAGCCGGTACGGAAGGGCGCCGCTCATGTGGCGACCGGCTCCAGTAGCTCGCGCCCGCCCAGGTACGGCCGCAGTACCTCCGGGACCGCCACCGAGCCGTCCCGCCGCTGGTGCGTCTCCAGGATCGCCACGATCGTCCGCGGCACTGCGCACAGTGTCCCGTTCAGCGTCGCCAGCGGGCGCGCCGCCTTCTTCTGGCCCTGCCCGTCGCGCATCCGCACCGACAGCCGCCGCGCCTGGAACTCCCCGCAGTTCGACGTCGACGTCAGCTCGCGGTACTTCCCCTGCGTCGGGATCCACGCCTCGCAGTCGTACTTTCGCGCCGCCGACGCGCCCAGGTCGCCCGACGCCACGTCGATCACGCGGTACGCCAGGCCGAGCGACGACAGCCACTGCTTCTCCCACTCCAGCAGCCGCGCGTGCTCCGCCTCCGCGTCCTCCGGGACGACGTACGAGAACATCTCGACCTTGTCGAACTGGTGCACCCGGATGATGCCGCGGGTGTCCTTGCCGTGCGAGCCCGCCTCGCGGCGGAAGCAGGGCGAGAACCCGGCGTAGCGCAGGGGCAGCTGGTCGGTCTCGATGATCTCGTCCATGTGGTACGCGGCGAGCGTGACCTCGGAGGTGCCGACGAGGTAGAAGTCGTCCCGCTCTAGGTAGTACACGTCCTCGGCGGCCTGGCCGAGGAAGCCCGTGCCCTCCATGGCGCGCGGCTTGACCAGCGCGGGGGTGAGCATCGGGGTGAAGCCGGCGGCGGTGGCCTGCGCGATCGCGGCGTTGACCAGGGCCAGCTCCAGCAGTGCGCCGACGCCCGTCAGGTAGTAGAAGCGGGAGCCGGAGACCTTCGCGGCGCGCTCGGTGTCGATGGCGCCGAGGATGCGGCCCAGCTCCAGGTGGTCCCGCGGCTCGAAGCCCTCGGCGGCGAAGTCGCGCGGGGTGCCGACGGTCTCCAGCAGCGTGAAGTCGTCCTCGCCGCCGACCGGCACGTCGGGATGCACCACGTTCCCCAGGCGCAGCAGCAGCCGCTGCGTCTCGGCGGCGGCCTCGTCCTGCTCGGCGTCCGCGGCCTTGACCGCGGCGGACAGCTCGCCGGTGCGCCGCAGCAGCTCCTGCTTCTCCTCGCCCTGCGCGCGCGGGATCAGCTTGCCGAGCTGCTTCTGCTCGGCTCGCAGCTCGTCGAAGCGGGTACTGGACGACCTGCGCCGCTCGTCGGCGGAGAGCAGGACGTCGACGAGGTCGACGTCCTCTCCACGGGCGCGCTGCGACGCGCGCACTCGGTCGGGGTCCTCACGAAGCAGGCGAAGGTCAATCACGGAGCCAGGTTACCGGGGTCCGCGGACAGGCTCGCAGACGATTTCCACCGCTGTGGATTTCCCAGCGTTCTGCGGTGAATAGACCGTTTCGCGGGTCATACTTCTGGAGCACCGAAGAAAAAGGGCGATGCGGTGCAATTAGGACATAAAGCTTCCCTGCGTCCGTGGTGCGCAGGGGAGTTGAGGATCCCTTTTCCACAGGTGGCCGCGGATGCTTAAAGTTATCCACAGGCGGGGGAGGCGGCCTGTGGAAGACGGGGAAGATCGTTCCGTGCGGCCGGTGCTGGCGCAGGAATTCCCCGTTGCCGCCCCGACTACACACCCTTTGGAGCGGAATTGCCTACCGCCTTGGAGTGGATCAAGAGAATTGCCGTGACGAGTAACCATCTCAGCAGCTGTACGCCGGAAATCAGTCACTAGACAGATTTGTCGACATTGCCCGTCCGGGGCGCCGAAGTTATACACAGTCCATGCCGACGCCCTGTGGATAACTCTGTGAACTGTGCACAGACCCCAGGTCAGGCGCGGCCGTCCAGACACCGCGTCAGCCAGTCCGACGCCTCCGTGAAGGCCGTGTCCGACGTCCCCAGCCGCAGCGGCTGTACGTCCGCCGGCGACAGCCCCGCGCGCGGGTACGAGCCGAGGAACCGTACCCGCGGACAGATCCGCTTCAGCCCCATCAGCGCCTCGCCCACCCGGCGGTCGGTGATGTGTCCCTCGCAGTCCACCGAGAAGCAGTACCGCCCGATGCCCTCGCCCGTCGGCCGCGACTCGATGCGCAGCAGGTTGACGCCGCGCACCGCGTACTCCTGCAGCAGCTCCATCAGCGCGCCCGGGTGGTCCTCGCCGAGCCAGATGACGACCGACGTCTTGTCCGCGCCCGTCGGCGCCGCCGGCCGCGCCGGCCGGCCGACGAGGACGAACCGGGTCTCGGCGTTCTCCGCGTCGTGGATGTCCGAGACCAGCGGCTCCAGCCCGTACACCGACGCGGCGAACTCGCCCGCGAACGCCCCGTCCACCCGCCCCTCCTGCACCTGCCGCGCACCGTCGGCGTTGGACGCCGACGACTCCCACACCGCGTCCGGCAGGTGCGTGGCCAGCCAGCGCCGCACCTGCGGCTGCGCCACCGGGTGCCCGGTGACGGTCTTGAGGTCCGCGAGCCGCGTCCCCGGCCGCACGAGCAGGGCGAACGCGATCGGCAGCAGCACCTCGCGGTAGATCATCAGCGGCTCGCCGAGCGCCAGCTCGTCGAGCGTGGCGGTGACGCCGCCCTCGACGGAGTTCTCGATCGGCACCAGCGCGCCCGCGGCCTCCCCGCTGCGCACCGAGTCCAGCACCGCGGGCACCGAGACCATCGGCACCAGCTCGCGCGTCGCCGACTCGGGGAGGGTGCGCAGCGCGGCTTCGGTGAAGGTGCCTTCGGGGCCGAGATAGGTGAAGCGGCTGGCGGACATGGGGGCGGCTCCTCGTGCGCGATCGGCGAGACGGCCACGATACCCACGGGCGGGGGTCGGGGGGCGGCCGTCCGGGTAACGGACGATCATGGTGTGGGGGGCGGCGAAGGCGCCGGGTCCGCGTTCCGTACGGGCCGGGCCCGGCTGTTCCGTACGGGAGCCGCGGGAGCCTCCTCTGTAAGAGACGGCCCGCCGGCTCAGCCCTCCAGCAGCCGCTGACCCACGTACTCGCCCTCCTCCGCCCCGCCCGGCACCGCGAACAGCCCGCTCGCCTCGTGCCGCAGGAAGCGCGACAGCCCGTCGCCCCGGTCCAGCTTGCGCTGGACGGGCACGAAGCCCTTCAGCGGATCGGCCTGCCAGGCGACGAACAGCAGCCCGGCGTCCGGCACCGGCCCGTCCCGGGTGTCCAGATAGCCGTCGTGGTACGAGAACGAGCGCCGCAGCATCGTCGCCCCGCCGTTCGACTCCGGCGCCGCCACCCGTACGTGCGCGTCCCCCGCGATGGCGAGCGACCCGTCCGCGAGTTGTTTGTTCATATCGACCGGCGTCGTCTCCTCCCCGCCCGACAGCGGGGCGCCGTCGGACTTGCGGCGGCCGATGACCCGCTCCTGCCGCTCCAGCGACAGGTGGTCCCAGGTGTCGAGCAGCATCCGGATCCGGCGGAAGACGGCGTACGAGCCGCCCGCCAGCCACGCCGGGTCTCCCCCGCCGGCTACGCCCTCTCCCCCGCCGGCTACGCCCTCACTGGCGGGGGTGCCCCCACCGGCGTGGGTACCCCCTCCCCCGCCGGCTACGCCCTCATTGGCGGGGGTACCCCCATGGGCGGGGACGAAGATGTGCGCGTCGAAGTCCGGGTCCTCGGGCCTGGGGTTGTTGGTGCCGTCGATCTGCCCCATGAGGTTGCGTGCGGTACGGGGCCGGTCGGTGGCGCCGGGGGTGCGGTTGAAGCCGCTCATCTGCCAGCGCAGCACCGCCGCGTCGCCCGCCCGGCGCTGGAGCGTACGCAGCGCGTCGAACGCCACGAGCGCGTCGTCGGCGCCGATCTGCAGCCACAGGTCGCCGTCGCTGCGCCGCGCGTCCAGCGCGTCGGCGGAGAACGGCGGCAGCGGGTCGAGCCCGCCGGGGCGCCGGTCGGCCAGGCCGGTGCGGTCGAAGAACGTGCGCCCGAAGCCGAACGTCACGGTCAGCGCCGCGGGCCCGGCGTCGAGCGCGCTGCCCGTGCCGGCCGCCGCCGCCCGGCCCTCGCTCAGCTCGCGGGCCGTGGCCGACCAGCGCTTGAGGAGCGCCGCGGCCTGGCTGCGCCCGGCGCCCGGGGCCAGGTCGAAGGCGGCGAAGTGGCCCGCGGCCTGCGGCGGGGTGGTGATGCCCGCCTGGTGCGGGCCGTGGAACGACACCGCGTTCGCGCCGATCGCCGTCAGCGGCGTGGGCGGCTCGTCGCGCAGCGCCTCGGCGGCGACGGCGCCGGAGGCGCCGCCGGCGAGGAGCCCCGCCGCCCCGGCGGCCCCCGCGGCGCCGACGAGGCGGCGGCGGGAGACCGGGTGCCGGGTGGCATCGGTGCCGGGGTTGGCGTCGGTGCCGGGGTTGGTGTCCGGTGTGGTGCTGGAGGAGCGGGTCGAACTCACGGGATGGTCAACTTCTTCTCTTCTGTCACCTGGTCGATGGGTGAGGTGCGCACGGTCAGCCGGAGCGTCCACTCGCCGGCCAGCGGGAGCTGGACGCCGGTGGCGGCCCAGTGCCCGTTCTCCACGGGGGTGGGGGCGATGTCGAGCGGGCCGACGTTCTTCTCCTCAAGGGTGAAGGAGAGTTTCAGCTCGGGGACGTTCAGGAGTTGGTTGTTGGCGTCGGTGAGGTAGACGTGCAGCTGGTTGTCGCCGGCCCGTCCGGGGTCGACGGTGATCTCCGCGGTTCCGGCGCCGCCCTGCCCGCCCGTGTCGTACGGGACCTTCACCTTCACCGGCCCGGCCGGCTGCTGCTGCGCCGCCTCGGCCGCGGCCTGCTCGGTCTCGGCCCGGCCCGGCTGGGTGCCCGTCAGCAGGGTGACGACGGAGAGCAGTACGACGGCGAGGAGGGTCTCGACAAGGACGGACTGGCGCAGTCCGCGGCGCGCGGGGTCGGAGTCGCGCTCCTTACGCGCGCGGTTCGCGGCGACGGCGGCCCGCTGGCGGGCGAGCTGGGCGGCGCGTTCGGGGTCGTCGGTGTCTGTGTCTGCTTCTGTGTCTACGTCTGCGCCGGTGTCGGTGCGGGGGTTGTCGTCGGAGGTGGTGTCGTCGTCCGGTGCGGAGTCGCCGCCGGAGCCGGAGCCCTGGGCCGGCACCGTGGCGCCGTCCCGCGCCCCGCCGCCGGAGGCGGCCGGCACCGTCCCGGCGCCGGCGCCCGCCTTCGCGGTGGCCGCGGCGGGCACGAGCGCCTCCGCCTCCTCCGCCGCCGGCTCCGCGCTCGCCGCGAGGCCCGTACCGGCGAGCCGGTGCGTCCAGCGGCGCGACGTCCACCCCGCGGTGACCAGCACCGCCACCAGCCCCAGCTTCACCAGCAGCAGCTGCCCGTACGTCGTGTCCGTCAGCGCGCCCCAGCTGCCGAGCCCGCGCCACGCCTGGTACAGGCCCGTCCCGGCGAGCACGGTCACCGACGTCAGCGCCATCCGCGAGAAGCGGCGTATGACGTACGACGGAACCCGCGGGCCGATGCGCAGGCTCAGCGCCAGCGAGGTCAGGCCGCCGAGCCAGACGGCGACGGCCAGCAGGTGGACCATCGTCATCGGCACGGCCAGCCACGGCTGGATGCCGGTGGAGGCGTGTTCGGCCATGCCCCACGTCGCGGCGAGGCCGACGGCGACCACGCCGCCGCCGAGCCCGAGGCCGATCGCCAGGTCGCGGTCCCGGGCGGTGTCGGTATCGACGTCGGCGCCGACGTCGATACCGGTGCCGGAGTCGTCATCGGCGTCGTCCTCGTCCGCGGCGGGTCGTTCGTCGTCCGTACCCGCCTCGGCATCCGGGCCCGTACCCGGATCACCTGCCGGGCCCGTACCGGCGGCCGCGTTCTCCCGGCCGTCCCGCCCGTACATCCCGAACAGCACCGCCAGCACCACCGCCGCCGCACCCAGCAGCAGCAGCCGCGACAGCAGCGCCGTGCCCGGGCGGGTCTCCAGCACGTCGCGCACCGAGTCGAGCCCGAAGTCCGCGCCCGTGTACGGCCCGCGCAGCAGCAGCAGCGCCACGGTGGCGGCGAACAGCAGCGCCCACCCCCCGCTCGCCACCCGCCGCACGACCGGGTTGCGCCCGCCGCACACGCCCGCGAACACGGCGCCGCCGACGAGCAGGACGAAGCCCGCGTACGCGACGTAGCGCGCGGTGTCGTAGAGCGTCTTGGCGCTGCCGTTGTCCTCGCCCGCCTCGGACACCGCCACCGTCGTCTTCGACGGCTTGCCGATGGAGAAGGTGAACGCGCCGGAGATGGGGTGGCTGTCGGCGGAGACGGTCTTCCAGACCACGGTGAACGTGCCGTCCGGCAGCCCCGGGCGCAGCGCGGCCGTCGCCGTCGTCGCGTCGCCGTCGGCGTGGCCGGAGGCCCCCTTGGTGACGTCGTTGCCGTCGGGGTCGAGGACGCGGATGGCGTCGTCGGCCAGCTGCACGGACTCGGAGAAGGTCAGCGAGACGGCCGCCGGCGCCTCCTGCACGACCGTGCCCTCGGCGGGGTCGGTGCCGGTCAGCGCGGCGTGCGCCGTCGCCGGGGTGGCGCCGGGGACGAGGACGCACAGCACGGCGGCGACGGCGGCGCACAGCGCACCGACCACGCGCCTGCGGGACACCGTGCGCCGGCGGACCGGTGCGCGGCGGTTCTGTGCGTAGGGGGTCATGGCACGCCTCTCATTCCGCGGGGCGATACGTCGTCGGCTGCACCGGCACCTCGACCTCGATCGGCTCCGACTCGGCGAAGTGCAGCACGAAGGAGACCTTCTCGCCAACCTCCGGTTTGCGATCCAGCTTCTCCAGCATCAGATGGGCGCCCCCGCGGGCGAGGCTCAGCTCGCCGCCCGCGGGTACGTCGAAGCCGTCGACGGCGCGCATCCGCTCGCCTTCGGCGGTGTGCAGGGTGACGTCGTCGGCGAGGTCGGTGCTGACGGCGGTGAGCCGGTCGTCGGCGGGGCCGTCGTTGCGTACGGTCAGGTAGCCGGCGGCGAGGTCCTTCAGCACCGGCTGCGGTACGAAGCCGCCCTCGGCGCGCAGCCGCGGGCCGTCACCGGAGCCCGGGCCGCCGCCGGAGTCCGCCTTCGTGGCCGTACCGGAGTCGTCGGCGGAACAGGCGCCGAGGCACAGGGCGAACGACAGGGCAGCCGCCGCCGCGACCGCCGCGGTCGAGCGCGTACGCCTCACGGCTTCTGCCCCTTGATCAGCTTCGGCATGTCCTTGGTGTACTGCCCCGCCGTCACCCCGGCGAGATACAGGATGTGCGCCTTGTCGTCCTTCGGCGAGTACGCCAGGACAGACGCGCCGTGGCTGACGGTGATGCTGCCGTCCTTCTCCTTCACCGGCTTGTCGATGTGCACGCCGACGCTCTTCGCCGCCGCCTCGATCGCGTCGAAGTCGCCGGTGAGGCCGATGAAGTCCTTGTCCTGGGCGTCGAGCCACTCGCCCAGCCGGCTCGGGGTGTCGCGCTTCGGGTCGGTGCTGACCATGACGACCTGCAGCTTCTCCTGATCGGCGCGGGGCAGCTTCTGCTTCGCGATGGCGATGTCGCTCATCGTCGTGGGGCAGACGTCGGGGCAGTTGGTGTAGCCGAAGAAGAGGAGGGTGGGCTTGCCCGCGGTCTCGGCGACGAGGTCGAACTCCTCGCCCTCGGTGTCGGTGAGGACGAGATCCGGCTTCTCCTTAGGAGTGTCGAGGACGACGCCGGGCTTCGTGCTGCCGCCGGAGACCTCGACGGCCGGCTGGGCGGAGCCGGCGTCGTCGCCCGAGTCGGAGCCGCAGGCGGTGAGGGTGAGCGCCGCGGCGGCGGCGAGGGCCGCGGCGGCGTAGGCGGTGGTGGTACGGGTTGTGCGCATGCTGTGTTCCCTTGAGGGGTCGGGTGGCCCGCCCGGGGTCGCCGGCCGGGCCACCTGCGTAATTCGTACGACGTGCCGAATGCTGTTACTGCGCTTGCTTGGTCCTGCTGGTCCTGCTGTGCCTTCCGCGCCTACTGCGCCGCGGACGAACCGCCCGAACCGCCCGAGCCGCCGCGCCGCCGCGACTGCACGCCGAACGCGACCCCGGCGGCGCCGAGCGCGATACCGACGATGCCCAGCGTGCGGGCCATGGTGTCGGAGGAGCCGTCGTCGCTGTCGGCGGCCGTATCGTCGGCGTCGGAGTCGGCGTCGTCGCCGCTCTCGGCGGCGGCGGGCTCGGTGTCGTCGTCGGCGTTCCCGGCGTCGTCGCCGTGGCCGCCGTCCTCGGCCGGCTCCAGGGCCAGCACGGGAGCCGGCAGCTCCGGCTCCTCCGCGCCCTCCTCGGGGACCTCGATCCAGCGGACGACCTCGTCGCTGTCGTACGTCTGGATGGCCTTGAAGACGAGCTGGTCGGCGTCCTCGGGGAGGGCGCCCATGGAGACGGGGAACTGCTGGAACGTCCCCGGCTCGATCTTCCCGCCGGACCAGGTGATCTTGCTGGCCGCCTCGGTGATCTTCTCGCCGTGCGAGTCGATCGGGGTGTCCAGCTTGGCGTTCTCCACCTTCACGTCCCAGCCGGGTACGGGCTGGGGCATGACGGACGTCAGCGGGTGGTCGGCCGGCAGGGTGACCTCCAGCTTGACCGTCGACGCGTCGTCGCGCTCGTTGGGCACCTTGAAGTTGACGGTGGCGTAGCCGCCCTGCTCGGCCTCTCCGGGGTCGATGCTGACGTGCGCGGCGGCCGGCCCGGCGAGGATCAGGACGGCGCCGGCGGCAACAGCGGTACTGACGGACATTCGGCGCATACGGGATGACTTCATGAGTGACACACTCCGGTCGGTGTGGTGGATGGTGGGGTAGCGCGCGTGCGGCAGCGGCGCGACCACCCGCTCATCCGAGACCGGCGCCCGCACCCGCCCGTGTCGTACGGGGCGTGCGGCGCGCGGGCCGTAAGCCGGAGAGGTGCCGTCGCGTCAGGCCGCGAGGGCGAGGGCCGGGGGCCCGCGGCGTACGACGGCGTGCTGCAGTGCGCGTACGGTACGGGCGCTCTGCCCGTCGTACGCCGTCGCCGCCCCCGGGCGCACGGCCGGCCGGCCGGCGTCGTCGAGCCCGCTGTCGAGGACCCGCGCGTAGCGCACGGCGGCGCGGAGCGGGCCGAGGCCGGCGCCGGTGGCGGCGGCGATGCGCAGCAGGGACGTGACGGCGGCGTCGCCGCGGCGCAGCAGCCAGCCGGCGACGAGGGCGGCGAGGACGTGGCCGAGGACCATCGGCAGGGAGTACGTGGAGATGTCGAACGCGGCGCCGAGGCCGTCGCCGAGCCCGCCGCCGTGCCCGGCGTGCGGCGGGTGCGCCCCGGCCGCCGCCCCGGCTGCCGCGTCCGCCGTACCGGCGACGCCGCCAGCGCCAGCGCCGACATCCGGGTCGAGGCCGGCGTTGGTGACGATCTCGCGGGCCTGGCCCTCGGTGAGGTTCATCACGGTGTCGTTGCACAGCAGCCGGTGGGCGAGGTCGACGGCGGCACTGCCGCCCTCGCCGCCCGCATCCGCGCCACCGTGGGCGTACGCACCCGCACCCGCACCGGCACCCGCACCCGCCGCCGTACCGCCGACGGCGCAGTGCTGCCCGAGCCCGAAGACCCCGTGCAGCCCGGTCTGCCCGACCGCCAGCAGCGCCGCGATCCCGGGCAGCGACCGCTCCCGCCCGGCCAGCGGCGCGGCCACGGCGAACACCAGCGCCGCGGCGACGCCGAACGTCCACAGCGGCACCGCCTCGTCCGAGGCCAGTACGTGCCCCCCGGCGGCCAGCACGACGCAGACCGCGGTGAACACCGCGGCCCGCAGGAGGCGCAGCTCCGTACCGGCGGAGGCGAGAGGGGCAGCCATGGCGGGCGCCATCATCTCACCGCACGGCCGCGCCGACCCGGCCGGGGCGCCGATCGGCCGTATCCAGGTTTTGTCATGTCCCACCCCGGAAGGCGGAAGAAACCACTCCGCCGAATGAGGGTTCTCACGCAACTCGCGTGCTTACGGTGCCGACACAAGGGTTATACGTACCGTATGTCGGGGTGGCGGCCAGGAGGCTGAACGCATGAGCATGTGGTGGTCCCTGCGACTGCGCCGGGAGGCGGCCAGCGTCCCGCTCGCCCGCCGCCTGCTGGTCGGCGCGATGGAAACGGCCGGGGTCGACCCGGACGTCGCCTTCGACCTCTCCCTCGCCCTCACCGAGGCGTGCGCCAACGCCGTCGAACACGGCGGCGCCGGGGCCGGCGAGGACTACCGCGTCACCGCCTACTTCGACGGCGACCGCTGCCACATCGAGGTCATCGACTCCGGCCCCGGCTTCACCCCCCACCCCCCACCCCCCGAAACCCCCGCCACCCGCCCCACGGTGCCACCCCCCACCGACACCGGCGCGGAGGGCGGCCGCGGCCTGTTCCTGATCGCGGAGCTGAGCGACCACGTCGACATCCGCGACCGCCCGGGCCGCGGCGCGGTGGTGAGCTTCGACAAGATCCTCAAATGGCGCGCGGACGCCCCGCTGCAGGCTGCGTAACCACCCGTCTCGGTCTGTTGACCTGCACACTTCCCTCTTAATCGATCACTTCGTGTCGCGGGAAGTACGCCCGAACGGCGGCTCTGGGCGTGTACAACAGACGGTGGAACTGGATCATGGAGTGACACCGAATGACTGATGTTGTACCCGAGGTTGAGAACGAGGCAGCCGCGGAGGGTGCTGGCCGGGAGCCGGTGGTGGATGACCAGCTGATCGGGATGCTGGTCGACCGGGCCCGGGCGGAGGGCCTGCAGCTGACCGGGGAAGGCGGGCTGCTGCAGCAGCTGACGAAGCGGGTCATCGAGTCCGCCCTGGACGGCGAGATGACCGACCACCTCGGCTACGAGAAGCACGACGTGGCCGGCCGGGACGGCGGCAACTCCCGCAACGGCCGCCGCTCGAAGACGGTGACCACCGACGTCGGCCCGGTCGAGATCAGCGTGCCCCGGGACGTCGAGGGCTCCTTCGAGCCTCAGCTCGTGAAGAAGCGGCAGCGGCGGCTGACCGGGGTGGATGAGATGGTGCTGTCGCTGTCCGCCAAGGGCCTCACACACGGCGAAATATCCGCTCACCTGGCCGAGGTCTACGGCGCGAGTGTGTCGAAGTCGACCATCACCACGATCACCGACAGCGTGATGGACGGCATGGCCGAGTGGCAGAACCGTCCGCTCGATGCGGTGTATCCGGTGTTGTTCGTGGACGCCATCCACGTGAAGATCCGTGACGGGCAGGTCGCCAACCGGCCGGTCTACGTCGTCATGGCTGTCACCGTCGACGGACACCGCGACATCCTCGGGATCTGGGCCGGTG